>CAYRWE010000129.1:0-13885 GCA_964427655.1 uncultured Solibacteraceae bacterium
CGTGGAGTTCGGCAAGAACGGCCAGAACGAATGGCAGATCGTCAAGCCGCGTCCCCTGCGCGCCGACAATTCCCTAGTGGATAGCCTGGTGAGCAAGCTGAAGGACGCCAAGATGGATCTGACCGGTTCGCAGGCGGACGTGGCCAAGGACTTCGCGGGCGCGGCCAAGGTCGCCACGGCCACACTCACCGATAGCGGCGGTTCGCAATCGCTGGAGATCCGCAAAGATAAGGACAAGAATTATTACGCGCGCAGCACGGCGGTGGAGGGCGTGTACAAAATCCCCGCCGATCTGGGCGATGCCATGGACAAGAGCCTCGACGATTTCCGCAACAAGAAGCTCTTCGACTTCGGGTTCAGCGACCCCACGCGCCTCGAGATTCAAAATGGCGCCGGCCCGGCCGTGGTTTACACCAAGAGCGGCGATAAGTGGATGACCGGCGCCAAGACGCTGGATAACTCCAGCGTGCAGTCGTTCATCGACAAGCTGCGGGATCTGAGCGCCACCAAGTTCGCGGATAATAGCGCGGGCGAGACCGTTTTCACTGCCACGGTGGTCTCGAACGACGGCAAACGCATGGAGAAGGTGTCCATCGCCAAACAGGGCAGCCAATATTTCGCGAAGCGGGAGAACGAACCCAGCATCTATGAACTGGACGGCAAGGCGGTGGACGACCTGAAATTAGCCGCTTCCAGCGTAAAGGAAGCCGCGCCTCAACCCGCCAAGAAGAAGTGAGTTTGTTTGGGCAAAGCTAGAGCTTGTTTTGGGCAAGCTCAAGCATGCCCCACCGATTTCATGAACGGGCTTCTCACCGATTTCTACGAGCTCACCATGGGCGCCTGCTACTTCGACGCAGGCAAGACGGAGGAGAAGGCTTCCTTCGAACTCACCATCCGGCGCCTGCCCGCCAACCGGAATTATGTGCTGGCGGCCGGGCTGCCGCAGGTGGTGGATTACCTGCTGGGGCTGAGCTTCACGGACGAGGAGATCGCGTATCTGCGCGGCCTCGAAGCGTTTCGGAAGATATCGCCGAAGTTCTTCGAATACCTGCGCGGACTGCGCTTCACGGGCGACCTGTTTGCGGTGCCGGAGGGCACGCCGCTGTTCGCGGGCGAGCCGGCGATGAGCGTTCGCGCGCCCATGATCGAGGCGCAGATCGCCGAGACCTACCTGCTGGCGGCGTTCACGTTTCCCACGATGATCGCCAGCAAAGCCGCGCGCATGGTGGAGGCGGCCGGAGGGCGGCCGGTGGTCGAATTCGGCACGCGCCGCGCCCACACCGCCGAAGCCGGAGTGCTGGGCGGACGGGCCGCGTATATCGGCGGCTGCGCGGGCACCAGCAACACGCTGGCGGGATTCCGTTTCGGCATTCCCGTGATGGGCACGGCGGCGCACTCCTGGGTGATGTCGTTCGCTTCGGAATGCGAGGCCTTCCGCCAGCTTCAGCGCGTGCTGGGCGAATCCACGGTTCAGCTCATCGATACGTATGAGCCGCTGGAGGGCGCGCGGCGCGCCGCCAAGGTCGGGCGCCCGCTGTGGGGCGTGCGCATCGATAGCGGCGATTTCGCGGGGATCTCGCGGCAGGTGCGCGCTATCCTCGACGAGGCCGGCCTGCCGGAAGCCAAGATCATGGCCAGCGGCGATCTGGACGAATACCGCATTCGCGAGTTGGTGCGCGGGGGCGCGCCCATCGACGCTTTCGGCGTGGGCACGCAACTGGCTACCTCCGGCGACGCGCCATCCATGGGCGCAATCTACAAAATCGTCGAAGTGGATATCAGCGGCATCCAGCGCTTCACCGCGAAGTATAGCCAGGAAAAGACCTCCATGCCGGGCGCCAAGCAGATTTTCCGCGACGTGGCTCGCGACGTGGTGGCGCGCTCCGGCGAGTGCGGCCGCGGCGAAGCGTTGCTGCGCCCCGTGATCCTGGGCGGGCGGCTGGTAGAACCGCTGCCCTCGCTCGAACAGGCCCGCGAGCGCGCTGCGCGATCCATCGCAACGCTGCCGCCGGCGCTGCGAGAGTTGGAAGTGGGAGATCCCTGGCCGGTCATCTACAGCCGCGAGCTGCGCGCGCTGGCGGAGCGGACCCGATGCAACCTGGTGGGATGAAAAGCGTCTTCCTCGACGTCGATTCGCAACTCGATTTCCTGTATCCGGCGGGAGCCCTCTACGTGCCCGGCGCCGAGCGCCGCGTGGACGCCATCGCGCATCTCAACCGCTTCGCGGCGAGCCACGCGATCCCGGTAATTTCCACGGTGGACGCGCACGCGGAGAACGATCCCGAGTTCGCGTCCTGGCCGGCGCACTGTATCCTGGGAACCGCCGGCCAGCGCAAGCCCGAGCGCACGCTCCTTGAGCGGCGCGTGACGATTCCCAATCGCGAGTGCGAGTTGGCGATCGAAGGGGCCGCACAGATCGTGATCGAGAAGCAGACCGTGGACGGCTTCCAGGCGCCCAACCTGGCGCGCGCCATCGAGCGGCTGGGGGCCGGACGTTTCGTGGTCTACGGGGTGGTGACGGAAATCTGCGTGCTCCACGCCGTGCGCGGGCTGGTCAAGACGGGCAAGCCGGTGATCGTGGTCACCGATGCCATCGAGACGCTGAACGGCGACGATGGGCAGCGGGCGCTCGCCGAAATGCGGGGCTTGGGCGTCGAACTGGCCGGCATCAGCCACATCTGCGCGGCCTGATTTCGGCGCGATCCGGCGGCTACGCGATCACGCCTTTACGGATGGCATATAGAATCAGCTCTGCGCGCTGTGCAGGTCCAACTTCTGAGAGATGTTTCCGCGGTGAGAAGTTGCAAGACTTCGCGTTCTCGGGTGGTCAATCACTCGCGGGTATCCTCCACTTTGCGTTCGCACAACATCGGTTGGACTTACCCCTCGGGACGTCTGCGTTGGAAACTGGCCTTATACCGCTGTCGAGCGGGGGATCTTTCCCGGCCTCTAGAACTTCAGTTCAACGCGGATCGCGTGTACCGGCGTAGTTCCGACGTTCTTAAGCGTGTGGACCAGCGCTTCCGACCAGGCCGCCGTGCCAGCCTGTCGCGAAGCCGTGGTCTTTCGGCCGCTGTCCGTCACTTGCTCGGTGGTGAAGTCCGTCAGATAGACCACCACACCGTGACGATGCCGGTGCCGCGGTTCGGCCACCCCGGGCGGGACTGTGTTTTCGACCACGCGCACCAGGTCGTTCTCGAGTATGAGGCGCTGTGTGGCGGGCGAAACCTTCACCGGGTCCAGCGAGTCGTCGGCGGATTGGGGCCATGCGGCAACCGCGGCCACCAAACAGCCCGCAATCGCCAGCAAGGCTCTTCTGCTGGGGTTAAGGCCTTTATCCGCGGTGGGCCTGTTCTCATCCGGGCTGGTCATTATGCCAATTCCTTCCACTATTTTATTGCCTGGACCGCCAAAATCTAATCCGCCCGGTCGAGAAGCCTCCGATGGGGCCGCAGCCGGCGCCACCGTCTTCACACAGAGACCGAAGGCCTACTAGAGTATAGGTACTCGCCCTTGTCTCATGGGCGGCCTGGCATCAGACTTTGTAATGCTCGATGGCTTCCTCGTTGAGGTCCAATCCCAGCCCGGGACTTTGCGGGACCTGAACCTCGCCGTTGTGGAAAGTGAAAAGCTCCTTCGTATTGAGGATCTTGACCATGGGAGCCCATTGCTCCTGGGGAAGCAGCGGCGGCGTGGCCAGGGCGAATTCCTCGAGCGGCGCTCCCCACGCGGCGTGTGCCTGGATGCGGCCGGTCACATTGATCCCAAACGACCCGTGGCCGATGCAGGGCTTGTGGAAGGCCTCGCACAGAATGGATACCTTGCGCATTTCCAGCAGGCCGCCGCAGGTGCTGAGGTCCGGCTGCATGATGTCATACGTTTCATGGATCAGGCCTTCGCGGTAAGCGTCCAGCCCGTGCCAGCCTTCTCCGCCGGTGATAGTCATTTCCACTTCGCGGGCCAGCCGCGCGGGGGTTTCGAAATCGTCGCGCGCGAACGGCTCTTCCAGCCAATAGCAGCCCACTTTCTCGAGTGCTCTGGCGGCGGCTAGACCCGTGGCATAGTTCCAAACCGTGCCGGAATTGGCGGCCGTGCGATCCACCATGGTCTTGAAGCCCGGAGCCGGTCCGCAGGCGTCGATAATCCCGGCGACGGCATCCACGTCGTCCATGAAATCCTGTCGGAAAATGCGGATCTTCAACCCGTTGAAACCGGCCTCCTTCAGCCGGCGCCCATACACGGCCTGGTCCTTGATGGGCACCTGCGACTGGTCGTTGGGGCCGGGCCACACCGCCGTGATATATACGGGAGTCGAGGTTTGTTTGCCGCCGAGCAAGCGGAAAACCGGCTGTCCCGCGACCTTACCGATGGTATCCCAGAGGGCCTCTTCCAATCCGCCCTGGTTGCTGAGGCTGAGCAAGCCCTTCCTGAGGTGGTCTTCCATGGCGAACAGGTCGGTCCCGATCAGGGCCTGGCGCACTTCCTGGAAGCTGACCCTGGCACGCGGATTCATGCCGCCGCGGCCGGGACCTCGCCCCGCCGCGCCCGCCGCCGGCGCACCCGGTGCAGCGCCGCGGCCGGCGCCGCTGGCCGACGCACCACGGCTCCCCTGGCGACTGGCACTGATGGCGTCGAACGAGTAGCCGCGCACACCGGACTCCGTTTCCACGCGAGTCACGTTGGCACGGTACTGCACGCCGGCCTGGATCTCGGTGTCGGTCGCCGGAAGCTGAATGGTGAACGTTTCGATATTCTTGATGCGAACCGTCTTTGCCTCGGCGGCCAGGGCCCTGACGGGCGCCAGCAGACTGCTCCAGGCCGCACTGGCACCGGCCGCCATACCGGCGGATGTCAGCAATTCTCTGCGATTCATAAGGAGTACTCCTTTCCAGGAGGAATCAGAACGCCGTTCAAATTACAGGTAGGAATGTTACTCGAACTTAGTTGACCTGTCAATACACATCCGGTTTTGACGTGAATACGATAACGCCATTAAATGGAACGGCATGCCGATTCGCTTACACAAGTGCTTGGATGTACAATCGATGCTGACCCAAAAGGCCCCCTTTGGCGGCCAACCGGCAGGAAATCGGGTCATTGAACGACGGCGGTCATCGTGAGAAACGGCCGGCCATACTTGCAGTTTGCTCCTGCGAGAGCACATAGGAGATGAGGATATGAGCGATTCCGAAGCACCGAACGAGAGCCAGGACGGGAAGTCCGGGATAGGCCGGAGAGAGTTCGCTAAGGCGGCATTGGGAGGAGCGGCGCTGCTGGCTTCGGCCAGCCGTGGTTCCGCCACGCTGCGGCCTATTCCGCCGGGCATCAAGATCGGCACGAGCGCGGGCCCCGCAACCCCCGAGAACATGGCCTACCTCAAGCAGCTTGGGGTGACCTGGGTGAGCCTTGCAGCCACGCCCGAAACGGCCACCGCCGAGGGCTTTATTAAGATGAAGCAAGATTGGGAGGGCGCCGGCTTCCGAATCTATAACATCGGGAGCGGCGTAGGGCCGAGCGGCAGCCTGCACAACATGCCGGAGGTCACGCTCAATCTCCCCGGACGCGATCAGAAGATCGAAGAGTATCTGAATTACATCCGCTACCTGGGCAAAGCCGGCATCCCCTACAGCACGTATGCCCACATGGGCAACGGCATCTGGCGCAGCGGATTGGAGATGCGGCCCCGTGGATACATGGGCTCCAGTTGCGATCTCGCGAGCCCCAACTTGCAGGGGACCTGGGCCGGAAAGACTTACAAGGAGCCGCTTTCCCATGGCCGGGTCTACACCGAGGAAGAGATCTGGGACAACTACACCTACTTCATTAAGAAGGTTGTTCCGGTGGCCGAGGAAGCCGGCGTGCGAATCGGCATCCACCCGGACGATCCGCCGCAGCCCATGTTGGGCGGCGTACCGCGCTGCATTTTCGCCAGCTTCGAGGGCTACAAGCGCGCGCTGGAGATTGCCAACAGCCCGAATATCGGCATGTGCCTCTGCTGCGGGTGCTGGCTCGAGGGCGGACCGCTGATGGGCAAGGACCCGGTCGAGACCATCAAGTACTTCGGCGGCATCAAGAAGCTCTTCAAGATCCATTTCCGCAATGTGAGCGCGCCGCTGCCGCACTTTACGGAGAGCCTGATCGACGACGGCTATTTCGACATGAGCAAAGTCATGCAGGCGCTCGTGGACGTGGATTTCGAGGGTATCGTGATTCCCGACCATATCCCCGGCCTGGGAGTCCCTCCCAATGCGGAAGGCGGCGCGGGAGCTCCGGGACAGTTCCGGCCGAATATCGGTCTGGCCTATCTGCTGGCTTGCGAAAATTCGATGCTGAAAGCGGCGCTGAATCATAAACAGAAGGCTTAGGCCGAAAAAGCCGCAAACCGCTTGCTGACGCGCGCGGCTCCGAACGAGCAGCCGTAGAGATGCCATAATTACCGCATGACCGTCGATCGCAATCCTATTGACTGGCCGTCCGCCTGGAAGAATCCCGATATGCTCGATCTGCTCAAGGGCAGCGTCATCAACTGTCTGCTTATCGAGAAAGGCGCCGGCCTCGAAGCGGTGGCGACCCGCGCGCGGCAGCAGGGCCTCACGGTTGCCGCTCCAGACGATGCCATCGCGGGCGTGACGGTGATCAAGGGAGAGTGGCCCGGTGTGCAACTCTCCGAGGGGGGCTCCGACCAGGCCTCCGCCGGCCCCACGGGCGAGCCGTGGGTCGATTCGAACGGCTGGCAAATCCGCCTCGCCGCCGCCCTGCAGCCGGGAAGCGCGGTGTGGGTGAGCGCGGCGCCCAAGGATGGGCACGCGCGGCCGGAAGCGCACGTGATGGCCCTGGCCGATGCCGCCGCATACGGGGGCCGCTGGATCGTCACGCTCGATAACGATCTGGCCAAGGGCATCGAGGCGCGGAATCCGCCGGCGCTCGAAGCCTGGAAGAAGATCTCCGGCGCCGCGAGCTTTTTCGACGCCCACAAGGCGTGGCTCGATTACACACCGCAAGCCGTACTGGGCGTGGTTTCCGATTTCTCGGGGCAGGACGAATTCCTGAGCCATGAGCTTCTGAACCTGGTGGCCCGCACCAACCAGCAATACCGGATCGTGGTCAAGAGCAAGGCTTCGGCGGCCAATTTCAGCGGTTTGCGGGCGGTACTGTATGCCGATGCGCAGCCTCCGGAGGTCGGACTGCGCCGGCAGATTCTGGGACTCGTCGAGGCAGGCGGCATGCTGATTACCGGGCACCAATGGGGCGATCCCGGCGGCGCGCCGGCGCGCGGCGAAGATCATCCGCGCTACGATTTGCGCGTCGTGGGCAAGGGGAGGCTGGCAATGGCGAAAGCGGCATTCGACGATCCCTATGTCATTGCGCAGGACGCGGTGGTGCTGATGAGCCACCGCTACGAATTGCTGCGCTTCTGGAATCCCGGCGCGTTGGGATCTTACCTGACCACGGCGCCCGATGGAAAGCGAACGCTGGCGCAGATGCTCTTTTACACCGCCTCGCAGGAAGGCCCGACATCGGTGCGAGTGGTGGGACGCTATCGCACAGCCCGGCTGTGGACTCTGGACCGTCCCGCTGCCCGCGGTGTGGAGACGATCGCCCAGAAGGATGCGGTAGAGCTTCACCTGCCGGCCGTCAGCGTATACGCCGCCGTGGAATTAGAATAGCCGACGGTGGGGCATGCTTTGGCTTGCCGAGCCGGGCGGAACGCCAGGCGCAGTTGTCCCGGCTTTTGTTAATTAAAGCGCTTGACCAACTGAGCGATTCCGACCCATAATCGAACGACCGATCGACGAGGAGAGTCAAACATGCCGCGATTGGCGCCCATGCGATGGCCGGCCTCCTGGACAGATCCATCCACGTTGAGTTTGCTTAGGGATGCGGGCATCAATTGCCTCCTGATCGATCCCCGGCCCGAGTTTCAAGCCGTCGCCGGCCGCGCGACGCGAGAGGGCTTGCAGGTTTTCGGACTTTCTTCTCCTCCCAGGGGCGTGGAGATGATCGGAGGCTTGTGGCCGCAGGTCAGACTATCGGCCTCGGGAAGTCTCGACGATTCCGCCACCGGCCCCACCGGCGTCCCGTGGGTGGATTCGAACGGCTGGAAGATCCGCCTGGCTTCGGCGCTTCACCCGGAGAGCGAAGCGTGGGTGGCGGCCGCCGCGCCCGCTAACTCGCCCGCCAGCGCATACCTGATCGCCATCGCCGATGCGGCTATCAGCGGCGGACGCTGGATCGTCTCTCTCGACGAAGGTCTGGCCAAAGAGATCGCAGCGCAAAAACCCGAGGCACTCAAAATCTGGGAAGCCATCAGGCAGGCCACGCGCTTCTTCGCCGGCCATCAGATCTGGGCGGCGTATGTTCCCACAGCCTTGCTCGGAATTGTTTCGGACTTCTCCGGAGACAACGAATTTCTGAGCGGCGAGATTCTCAATCTGGTGGCGCGCTCGAACCAGCAATATAGGATCATTCCGAAGAGCGGCCTCGCGGAATCGTCGCTGAAGGGGCTGCGGGCCGTGCTGTACGCCGATGAGCAGCCGCCCACGCCGGAGCTGCGCAAGCCGATCCTGGCGTTCGTCGAGGCGGGCGGCCTGTTGATTACAGGGAGCCAGTGGGGCGCGTTGCCGGGGACCGCCGATAGCTCGAAGGAATATCCGCCGTATACGTTCCGCACGCTCGGCCGGGGCCGGATCGCGGTGTCGAACGCCAAGATGGACGACGCATATTCGATCGCCAACGACACCACGCTGCTGATCAGCCATCGTTACGACCTGCTGCGCCTCTTCAACCCAGGCGCCGCCATCTTTACTCTAGCGGTGGCGCCCGATGGAAAGCGCGCCGCCGTGCAAGGGATCTTCTACGCATCCGCGCGGGTGATCGATGGACCGACCGTGCGCGTGATGGGCCGCTATCGGTCGGCGGGGATGTGGACTCTGGACAGCCCGGAGCGCCGCGAGCTGAAGCTAGTGGCCGATAAGGACGCCGTGGAGTTGCAGTTGCCGCGCCTCACGGCATACGCCGGTTTGGAATTGGAAGCTTGACCCGCGCAGGCAGGAGGTCCTGTAATGCAAGACTGTACTCGCAGAGGATGGCTAAAGGCCGTTTGCGCGACCGGCGCACTCGGAGCGGTGGCATCGCGCGGCCGGGCCGTGGCGGCGCCCGCCGCACCGGTCGCGGTGGCGAAATGCAAGGATTACGGGCCTGAACTCCTGCCCACGCTCGATAAGATGTTCGACCAGCTCGGCGGGCTGGGGCGGCTCGTCAAAGGCAAGACGGTGGCTATCAAAGTCAACCTCACCGGCGCGACTTTCTATCGGCTGGCGCATCTGCCGTTGGGGGACACGCACTATACCAGCCCGCAAGTAATCGCCGCCACCGTGCACCTGATGGGCAAAGCCGGCGCGCGGCGCATCCGCATCATCGAGGGCTTGTACGATTGGTCCGCGCGCGCCCCCGCGGAGGAGTTTCTTCTGCAGGCGAACTGGGAACCGCGCGACATCCTGAACGCCGCCCCCAATGTCGAATTGGAGAGCACGAACTGCCTGGGCAAAGGCAAGACATACGCCCGTTTCACGGTTCCATACGGCGGCTACATTTTCCCCGCTTACGACCTGAACCACTCTTATAAGGATTGCGATGTCTTCGTGAGCCTGGCCAAGTTGAAGGAGCACGCCACGGCGGGCGTGACTCTGTCGATCAAGAACTGTTTCGGCATCACCCCGTGTTCCATCTATGGACTTTCGGCAGGCGTCGACGAGCCTAACGAAGTTCCGAAGGGCGCCCGGAGCTTTATGCATGCGGGCGACCGGCAGCCGTCCAAAAGCGCGCCACCGGAAAAGGACCCCACCACGCCCCGGCAGGGCGGCTATCGCATTCCGCGCATCATCGTGGACTTGGTGGCGGCCCGCCCCATCGATCTGGCCATCGTCGAGGGCGTCAGGAGCATGACGGGCGGTGAAGGGCCGTGGATTCCCGGCGCGCTGGCGCCCGCCAGCCCGGGCGTGATCGTAGCCGGCACGAATCCCGTCAACACCGACGCCGTTTCGATGGCGGTGATGAATTTCGATCCGATGGCCGACCGCGGCACGCCGCCGTTCGAAGATTGCGACAGCACCGTCCGCCTGGCCGAGGACGTGGGCCTGGGCACGCGCGACCTGCGCCGCATCGAAGTGGTCGGCACGCCGATCAATGAGGCGGTCTTCGATTTCGCGGCCATTCGCAAGGAGAGGCGCCGTCTGTCGCCGCCTGGAGGACAGCGGAAGCGGGCGTGATGCTGCCGCTACTCGCGATTGGACGTCAGAGCTTGGGCAGGTTATCAAGAAGTGTTTGGGCAAGCTAAAGCATGCCCCACCGGAATCAGGAAGGAAGCGTACGGTATGAGGAGCATTGAACAGCCGAAACCGGCGCGGGACACGAGCCTCGATATCGACAGGCGGGATCTCGCCAAGATCGCCGTCGGAGGAGCGGCCTTTCTGGCCTCCGCCGGCAGGAGCTCGGCGAAGCTCCTGCCGATTCCTCCGGGGGTCAAAATCGCGGCACAGATCCGCGACCCCACACCGGAGAATTTCGCGTACCTGAAGCAGATGGGGGTGACGTGGCTCAGCATCGCCGATCCGACCGCCGCGACCTCCACCGCCGAGGGATTCACAAAATTCCGCAGGCAGTGGGAAGCGGGCGGCTTCCGAGTCTATAACGAATCGTCGCGGCTGGCCCCCAACGGCAACGCCGTCCTGAACGTTCCGGAGATCGTGCTGAACCTTCCCGGACGCGACGACCGCATCGCGGAATACCAGAACTATCTGCGCTACCTCGGCCAGGCCGGCATTCCCTATATGACTTTGGGCTTCGAGGGCCTGGGCAACTGGCGTAGCGGACCGGCGGCCACTCCGCGCGGATATATCGCCAGCGATTGCAATCTGGCGAGTCCCGATTTTCAGGGCGGCTGGAACGGCAAGGTATATAAGCACCCCGCCGGCATCGGACGTGTCTTCACGGAAGAAAACATCTGGGCTAACTTCACTTACTTCATCAAGAAGGTGGCTCCGGTTGCCGAGGAAGCCGGCGTGCGCATCGGCATCCACCCCGACGATCCGCCGGAGCCGTTGCTCGGCGGCGTGCCGCGCATCTTCACCAGCTTCGCGAATTACCAGAAAGCTTTGGAGATCGCCAACAGCCCCAATATCGGCATGTGCCTCTGCGTGGGGACGTGGCTGGAAGGCGGGGCTCGCATGGGCAAAGACCCCGCGGAAGTAATCCGTTACTTCGGCCCGCGCAAGAGACTCTTCAAGATCCACTTCCGGAACGTGACCGCGCCCCTGCCGCACTTCACCGAAACCTTGATGGACGACGGCTACTACGATATGTACAAGATCATGGAAGCGCTCGTCGAGGTCAACTTCGATGGCATCGTGATTCCGGATCATATCCCTGGATTGGGACGCATACCGGGCCACGATGAGGCGCCGGGAGCGGGACTCAGCCCCGGCCTGGCCTACTCCATCGGTTACCTCAATGCCACGCTGAAGGCGGCCCAGAGCGCCGCGAAGCGCAAGGCGTGATCGGAAGGACGCAGTGAGCGAATCGAAACAGGCGGTCTTCTTCGGCGAATTGCTGCTGCGGCTGGCGACCAAGCGGTACGAACGCTTCGTGCAAGCCCGCGAGTTCGAGGCGGGCTACACCGGCGCCGAAGCCAATGCCGCCGTGTCGCTGGTCCACTACGGCATGGGCGCCCATCTGGTATCCGTCGTGCCGGACACGGAGATCGGCGACGCGTGCGTCAACTTCGTCCGGCAATTCGGAGTCAACGTCGATTATGTTCTGCGCGGCGGCAAACGCCTGGGAACTTACTATCTCGAAACGGGCGCCTCGCAGCGGCCCTCCAAAGTCATTTACGACCGCGCGGGCAGCTCGATCACCGAACTGACGCCCGGAACGGTGGATTGGGACGCGGTCTTCGCGGGCAAGCAATGGTTCCACTGGTCCGGCACCGCGCCGGCGCTGAGCGATTCGATGGCCGCCACCACGCGGGAGGCCTGCCAGGCCGCCCGGAAACATGGCCTCACCGTCAGTTGCGATTTGAACTATCGCCGCAAACTGTGGACACCAGAGAAGGCGCGCGCCGTAATGACCGAGATGATGCAGTACGTCGACGTGCTGATCGGCAACGAGGAGGACTCGGCGCTGGTACTGGGCGTGGAGGCGAAGAACGTCGATGTGGAACTGGGATCTCTGGACGTGGAACGCTACAAGGAAGTGGCTCGCGAGCTGCACGCGCGTTTCGGATTTAGATACGTGGCCACCACTCTACGCGAGAGCCTTTCGGCGTCGGCAAACCGCTGGTCGTGCCTGCTATCCGACGGCGCCGCATGCTATCTCAGCCGTAAGTATGAAATCTGGATCGTGGATCGCGTGGGCGGCGGCGATTCGTTCTCGGGCGGCCTGATTTACGCATTACTGAGTGGGATGGATTGCCAGCGGGCGGTCGAATTCGCCGCGGCCGCCTCGTGCCTGAAGCACTCCATCCCCGGCGATTTCAACCACGTCTCGAAAGCCGAGGTGCTGGCGTTGGTAGGCGGCAGCGGCGCCGGGCGCATCCAGCGGTAAGTGGCGAATGCGAACCACTCCCCGACGGTCGTGGCTCTGACCGAGCCGCGACCGTGAGGGAGCGGTGATTCTAGCGGCTACTTACTTGTCCCCGAGGGCGAACGACAGCACGTTGGCGCCAGATGTTATGGCCACATACTGGCGCCCGTCTATCGTGTAAGTCATCGGCGATGCGCGCCACGTGCCGTTACTGCGAAAGCTCCACAAGGTTTGGCCGCTCTTGGCATCCACGGCTGCGAAAGCGCCTCCGGTCTCTCCATAGAACACCAGACCGCCGGCCGTCGAGAGCACGCCCGAGTAGTTGGATTCCGGCGACCCGACCTGCGCAATCTCCCAGACGATATCGCCCGTCTCGATATCGATCGCGCGCAGATACTTCCGGCCGGGATCCGACGGGTCGCGGTTGCCCTCATATCCGCCCCTCTGCGATTGGCGATAGATGCTGCAATCCTCCACCACCATGACGTAGAAGAGCCGCGTATCCGGGTTGAAAGCCGTGGCGTACCAGTTAGTGGCTCCGCGAACGGCGGGACAAGCCTTGACGCCGCCCTTGGTGGGCCGGTTCGCCGGGAGCAGTTGCGGCTTGCCATCCGGGCCGATTCCGCTGGCCCAATTCAGCTTCTTGGCGAAGGGCTTGGCCAGCAGCAGTTCACCGTTGGTGCGGTCGAGAACGTAGAAGAAGCCGTTGCGATTGGCCTGCAACAGAAGCTTCCGGTCGCGCCCCCCGAACCTGGCGTCCACCAGGACGAAGGGTTCGGTGGAATCCCAGTCGTGAAGGTCGTGCGGGGTGAACTGGTATTGCCAGCGCAGCTTTCCGGTCTTGGCGTCCAGCGCGAGCACGCAATTGGTATAGAGATTGGTGCCCTCGCGTTCGTCGCCGTCCGTGGCGGGGAACGGGTTGCCCACGGCCCAGTAGAGCGTCCCGGTCTCCACGTCGTACGATCCGGTAAGCCAGGTGGCGCCGCCTCCGGTTGGGAGGGCCGTGCCGTGCCATGTCTCGGAACCGGGTTCGCCCGGCTTGGGAATAGTCCAAAAGCGCCAGGCCTGCTGGCCGCTGGTCGCGTTATAGGCCGCCAGGAAGCCTCGCAGGGGACCATCGCCGCCCGCCATTCCGGCGATCACCAGATCGCCCACCACCAGGGGAGCGGATGTGGCCGTGTAGCGCCCCGACTTGTCCGCCGGGTCCGCCATGGCGACTTCCCACATCGGGCCGCCGGTGAGACGATTGAGGCAGATCAGGTGAGCGTTGTCGGTAGTGAAGAAGACCCGGTCGCCCAGCAGCGCC
>CAYRWE010000130.1:0-12732 GCA_964427655.1 uncultured Solibacteraceae bacterium
GCACCGCGGAGGCGACTTCGTAAATCTCCTCCGACGCCCGCAGCAGCGGAAACGTAAGCTCTGTCAGTTCCGGCGCATAGCCGTCAACGTTCAGTGTCCAGATA
Source organism: uncultured Solibacteraceae bacterium (assembly GCA_964427655.1). Taxonomy (GTDB): domain Bacteria; phylum Acidobacteriota; class Terriglobia; order Bryobacterales; family Bryobacteraceae; genus CAVQNQ01. The sequence goes on from CAYRWE010000130.1 coordinate 105, forward strand.
CATTTTTTGTCCATAGTTCAAGCCGAGGGCGTCAATGCTTGTGCTTGAGCGCGAGGCACAGCCCGAAGACGAGCGAAAAGAGAACGCCGAAATAGATGCAGGCAAACTCACACACCGAGGGTCACCCGGATGGGAACGTTGATCACCGCCTGGACGTCGAGGAGGCCGGGATCGCACAGGATTTGCCCGTCGATGCAGGCGTTGAGCATCGGGTTCAGTTGTAGCGTCTGGCGCGCGCCGACTTGCTTTGTGCTGCCGTCCGGAAATTTGGTCTGCATCACCGTGTCGAAGCCGTCCTCGATATCGTCAAGAGCGTCGTTAAAGCACGAGAGCGATCCGAAGGCGTCGCGGCGCAGGTACGCCAGCGCAACGTAATTGCGCTGCCAGTGCGTGAGGCCGAGCGCCTGGTTCTGGTCGGCCGAATCGCGCGGGCAGACCAGGAAAAGCGCGGGCTGATCCGCTGGGTCCACCTCGCTCCAGATCAGAACGCCTTTGTCCGACCGCTTCCACGCATAGACCTGCCGCAGCAGCGTGAGCAGCGCGTTCGTGATTGACTTACGCGGAATGTTCATCGACCGTCCGATCCATGGTGTCCTGCAGCGCCTCGATGAATTCCGGCTCGTTCTCGCGCTGGGTAGAGGCCATGAAGCTTCGCTGCGGAAATGTGATCGTGTGTGCACGCACGGGCCGTTCCTCGACGCCGAAGACTTCCTTCCGGATGGCGCCGCGCCCTGTCAGGAGTTTCACTGTCTCGCCTTTTACGTTGAAGCCCACGCGCCGCATGTGCTCGGGGACGTCGTAAACGCCCCCGTCCTCGTGCACGCGCCCGTACCAGGCCGGGCCGCCGGCGCCCTCCACCGATCCCGTGATCTGGTCGCCCGCGATGATGGCAGCAACCGTCCGGATGCTGCCGGAGAGCTTGCCGGTCCGATGGTGGAGAACCTCGCCTTGCAGCTTCTCGGCCACGATCTTGGACTGCAGCATCGTGTCGAGCGCGTCGAGGCGGTAGACCAGCGCGCCCATCATCCGCGGCGTCGTGGCTTCCAGTTGCTCCGCGACGCGGGTGTCGGAACCATTAAACGAGAGCCGGATCATCAGCAGACCGCCACGCGCGTGTACATCTGGATCAAGTGTTCGACGTCCTTCGGAATTACCAGGCCGTCGTAGGTCACCGTGCCGGCGCCTTGTGCCATGGCCTGCGACCGCTGGCCGATCCACTGCTTTTGCTTGTAGCTCAGCGCGACCATTTTGGTGGTTCCAAGCGCGATATCCGCCGGCGTCTGCACGTAGCCGCCGGTATACGCCACGTTCACGTTTTGGAGGCCGCGCCAGAATCTGTAAAAACCCCGCAGCACCAACGTTTTCCTGGACTGGTCGATCAGCCAGCCAGGCGCGAAGCCAACAGATGGAGGCACGGTTTTCGGCACTGGGCAGCCAAAGCCAGGCTCCCCCACCTGAACCAGCGATACCGTCTGGATGGGAGTGTTGCGCAGCCAGATCCGCTGGGCGCCGTTGCCGTCCATCCACTCGTCCCAGGTCACCGGCTGGACGAGCGGCGACTGCGATCCGGTGGTGATGTTGCCTTCGTGGTCGAAGACCAGGACCGAGTCCAGATCCAGGCGCAGCAACCAATAGAGCGATGCGGCTGTGATGCAGGCCTGAATATTGCCATCGTCAGACGTGTTGGTGGACGCCGGCGTGCCGTTGGCCGCCAGCCATGCTTTGACTGCAGCGAGCGTGGTCAGGTCGATCGGGGTTGAGACCGCAGGCAAGCTGGCCCTCGGCTCTGGAGTCTGATCGGAATCCATAGAGTTTTGTTCGTGGGGCCGGACGTCTGCCCGGCCCCGTCAATTTGCGGGTTGCTGGCTACGGCAGCTGCTGATACCAGGCCGTGGTGCCGAACGGCGTCGACACGATGTGCTTCTGGTAGCTCACGCCGCTGATCGTGAGGACGTAGCCGTCCGGAGCGCTGTCCCCGGCAGGCACGGCGAAGAATCCCGCGCCCATCGGCGCGCCCAAACGCGGCGTGGGGTCGGGCGCCGGCGGCGGCTCCGGAGGCGGAGGCGGCGCGCATACCGGAATCGACGTGGTGATCAGATTCGGGCTGCCGACCGTGCCGTCCGGCTGCAGGTTCACCGCCACAGACATAGGCGGCTGCGGTTGGGCCGGGCCGGTTTTGCCGAGCGCGATAAATACCGGCGCGTTCAGATTCCAGTTGGCCAGGTCGTTCTGGTACTGCTTCAACGCTGCGGCGTTTTCATACGCAGCGATGGCCTGGAGCTGTCCAATCCAGGTCTGGTAGACCACATTGGTCAGCGTGCTGACCGGTTGAGCAGGCGAAGACATGTCGAGATCTCCTTTTTGGTTGATTTCTCGAAGTTGGAACCCCGCAGCGCGCGGAGAAATCGCAAGAGAACGCGCTGCGGGGCGCCGCCCGTGCTTCTCGGGGCGACCTCGGGGTTAGCCGATGTTGCTGATGAGCGCCATGCCGTACGGCACGTAGACCTGGAGGCACTCGTCCCCGTAGATCCCGTTCTCGTACTGGCGCGTGCGGATCGGCCAAATTACCTGGAAATAATCGCGCCGCGTCCGCACGCACCGCGCCTGGGCGATGTTCGCGGTCGGGTACGGATTCACTTCCAGATCGAAGAACAAATGCCCATCGGGCATGTTGGGGTGGATCTCCAGCGGAATCGGCTTGGCCCCGCCGAAGGCGAACCGGTTGACGTACTGCGCCACGGCGGTGCCGATCACGAGGTTGCCCACGCTATCGACCGCGTTCTGCAGCATGATCAAAAAGCCCGCGTTGCTCGCGCTCGATAGCGCGATCTTCACGATGCTGTCGACCACACCCGAACCGCCGTACATGCGGGTCGGCGAGATCTTGTAGGTGTCCCACATGTACTTTAGGACCGCGTTGATCTCGACGATGCCGTTGGCGCCGTCGCCCGTGAGCGGAGCGCCGTCGAGCGACTTGAAATAGCCGTTCGACGCGAGGGCCTGCGGGATGAGGCCGTCGAATGCCAGCGGGTTGAACGAATAATCGTTCCCGCTGCCGGTGTAGTTCGCCGCCTGCTCGGTGTCCGCCGGCACTGCGGTCAGCACCGTCGTGTTCAGCGTCGTCACGCCGGCAAAAAATGCGTTGCCCGCGCCCGCGCTGGCTCCGAGGAACCAGGCATAGCCGGCCGCGCCAGGCACAGCTTCGACCGTGGCCACGATGGAACCCACGGAGTCCGCGCTCGTGACGGTGATGGCGTTCGAGGCGGCGGAGATCTGAGCAGCTCCGGCCGGAATGGTGTCCGTCGACCAGTCGGCGTTCCGGCGCACGACGGTTGGCACCACTTTTCCGGCGGCTGTGGCCTGTACCCATCCCATGTGGCTCAACGCCACGCAGTACAGGTAATAGGTCGCAGCGCTCGCGAGCGAGCCGGTCGTGGTCGGGCTGCCTTCCGATTCCTGCTGCGTGCCGGCGGGCTTGGGAGTCTGGTGGAACTGGAGGCCGACGCCGCTAGTGCCGGAGTTGCCCCAGAGCAGCATCGGCTCTTCGGCGAGAATCAGGCTGTCGAGCGAGGTGCGCTGCGCTAGAGCCCGCAGGTCGTCGTAGCCTTCCGACGCATACTCGGCTTCCCAGGTGACGACGTTTTCGAGGCCGATGCCCTTATATGTGGAGATCTTCGGCGCCGTCGCGGGAGTCAGCGTGCCGCCGCGTTTGCCTTCCGACACCGAGGCAATCACGTTGCCGGAGTTCGGGTTGGTGACGATGTTCCAGTGGCAGGCGAGACCGCTGCCCTGTTGACCTGGCCGCAGTCCGACGCGTGCCATCCGCTTTCGGATGGGCGCGAGGACCGGGTACAGAAGCTTGGCTTCCCGTTCGAGGTCGTAATAAGTGAGACCGCTGCCGGTATTCAGACCGGCCGGAGCGTCCTTGCGAAGCGCGGCCATGCGCTCGAGCGTTTGCGAGAGAATTTGTTGCATCCCCATGGTGGATGCCTCCTTGGAAAACAGATTTGCCGGTGGTTACGGTGCGCGGGCGTACACCCGCGCCCCGTAGCGCGGTCTTAGGACTTGCCAGAGTCGGTGGGAAACGGATTCCCGACTTTGGGCTTGAGGGTCTTGGCGGCCTTCTCGAAAGAGGCGCCGGTGCCGGATTCCATCTTCGCGACGTAGGCCGGGTTCGGCATGCCATCGGGAAGCGTGGGAGCGATGTTGTCGAGCAGGGGAACGGCAGCGGTCGCTCCGGCTGGCGGAACGATCACCCCTCCGACACCGGTGCCATCGGCGGTCTTCTCGACCGTGATGGCGGTACGAACCGGAGCGGCTTCCGCGGCCTTTTCCACGGTCTGGGTCGCGCCGCCGGCCAGCGTCTCCAGCATCTTGCAGAGGCCACCGGCCAGCTCGTCGAACTTGGCTTCGACCTGCCTGCGCATCTTCACCAGTTCGCGGTCGCGTTTGTGCAGGCGGCCGGAGGCGCTCTTTTCGGCCTCGTCCTTTTCGGTCTTCTCTTCCGCCTTTTCGCCCTGTTCTTCCTCCGCGTCCGCGGCGGCTTCGAGGGACTCTTCCGCGCCCGAGATCTCGTCGTCCATCTTGTCGTGGGTTTCGTCGAGCTTCTTCAGGTGGTCGACCGCCTTGGCGAGGCCCGCCGCGGCGAGCTTTTCGGCGTCCTTCTCGGACAGGCCGTCGATGCAGTCGCCCATCGTGTCGTGCAGCTCGCGGATCTTGTCCACGTGCTTCGCAGCCTTGGCGACGTGGTCCACGGCCTTTTTGTAGAGCACCGCGACCTTTTGCAGGTCTTCCCTGGAAGTGGCTGCCTCCAGCCTCTTCTGTAGCGTTTTGATGATTGTGGCCATTGGGCCACCTCCTTTCGGTGTGTTGTTAAGCAAACGCTCGGCGGTCGCCGCTTTGAGCAGTGGCCCAGCGGAGGCAGCCTTCGCAGCTTGCTTTTTTCCGTCTTCCTCTGCCACGAGTTCGTTTACTTCCTCGGTGGCCAGGTCGATGAAAATCTGTTTGAGTGAGAGGAGCACGTCCCCCAGTTCGCCGGGAATGGGCGAGTCGTCGCCTTCCCAATCGGCTTCGCGCTCGAGCGACTCCTCCATGTAGGAGAGCGAGCACATCAGGTTCGCAAGCGACCCGACGTCGTACATGGACTTCTGCAGCGTCTTCCGCTTGGCCAGCGCGCGGGCGAACGTGGCCTTGACGTACTCCTCGACAAAGTTCGAAGCGTCGATCCCCGCCTTCTTCGCGGCGGCAGCCAGGCGCCGGGCAACCTTGGGCTTGTCCTTCATGCCCTCGACCTGGTTGAAGCGCGCCAGCGCGTTCTTAATGTGGCTTTTGCTCTTTTCGGCGGTCGAGAATTTGACCGGCAGGTTCCAGGTCTTCGTGTCGTCGGGATCGCCCACGCTCAGGAAGGCAGACGCCGGCAGGTCCTCGCCGTCCACCTTCTTCGTCTTCGCGGCCTTCGCCACCAACTCCTGTGCCCGCTGCAGATTCGCCTTGGCGAGTTCGCCGAGTTCGGCAATCTTCGCCAGCACCGTTTCGGGCGCGCTGCGATCGACAAACTTCCGCAGTTCGCGCGAGCCGTCCATTTTGATCGCCTCGAATGTGGCGCCTGGGATGCAGGGGTTGTCGACCAGCGACAACTCGGTTGGCGCGGCCGTGTAGCGCGTGGCGCCGGTGATATCGGGATCGTCCCACCGCTTCGCGTAGTCGCCGCCGATCGAAAAGCCGGTGTACACGCCCTCGTCGACCTTCTTCCACTCGTTGTCGTCAACGATCTTCGTGCCGACCTCAAACTGCTTTTCCGCATCGTTCGGGTGGAATGCGATGAGTTTTCCGGCGGCGATCTTGGTGTGCATCGCGCGCAGGTTGCCGAGGCTTTTGCCCATCGATCGCAGTGCCTGATCGTGGGACCATTTTTCGAACAGCGGCTTGCTGCTGGTGTAGTCGAGGATCTCCTTCGACTTGTCGAGCTGCTCGACGGCCGCGACGCCCCAGACCTCGCGCTTCGTTGCGTCGACCTTGGTGATGGGGATGAACAGTTTCATGGACATGGTGGACTCCTGGCTGGAAGATTTCGGAGCGCCGTGCGGGCGCACTTCGGCCCGAGGGCCGGTCAAGTCTTGTTGACCACGGTCGCGGCTACCGTGAATTACCGTCGATTACCGCGGTTTTCCACGGCGCGCGACCTGGTTGCATCGCCTGGGACGGCGAGTGGATCCGCCCGGCGTCCGTCGCCATTTCTGTCGACGTCGGCCGAGCTGCTACGCCTGCGAGCTGCCGCCGGCGGTAGAGATCCCCATGAGCTGGCCCTTGAGCCGGGCGATCTTCGCCTGCTGGTCGCTCGCGGCCTGCTGCGCGCGCGTGTAGGCGGCCAGCGTCTGCTGCTGCGTCTGCTGGTGCAGCAGCAGCTCCTTGCGCGCCTGGTTATAGCGCGCGATGCTGTCCTGATGCTCCAGGCGGGATTTCTCTGCCTTCGCTTCGAGCGCCTTCAGCGCCTTGGCTTCTTTGGCGATTTCTCGCGTGATCTGGGTGTGCGTTTCTTGCTTGGTCATAAATTTCTTACCTTTACGCGGCTACAAAGCTGTGCTGCGCGTGAAACGACGCCGCTTTGTCGTGTCCCTGGCCCGCGCGCTGGTGCTCGTCGGAACCGCCTTCGTCGCCAGCCTGCCAGGAGCGCGCGGATTCCTGGTAGTGGAGATTCGCGGCTTTCTCGTGGGCTTCGCCGGCGGCCTGGTGGTCTGCCGGATCGCCACTCTCGCGCGCCGTCCGGCTCAACTCATGCGCCCGGTCGCTGGCGCCCTCAGCGTCCGTGAATCTTCCCTGGTCGTCGCGTGGCTGATCGTCCGAATACTTATAGAGGCTGCCCAACTCGCGGAGCTTTAATAGAACCGCCGGCGTGAACCTCATTCGTCGTCATTTCCCCCGGCCGCGAGCACCGCGCGCGCCGTGCACCGGCAACCCGGGTGCGAGTCGTCCACTGGCATAGGCGCGTCCTCGATCGGGTACGGGCCGCCGTCGGCCAGATCCTCGCACTCCTCGCAGACGCCCTCGTCCTCGGAGTTCAGCCACTCGATCTCTTGCACCAAGCCCGTGGCTTCCCATGCATCGAGATTGCCCTGCGTCTGCGCCCTGCTGGTCTCGGTCTGTGCAATGAGCGCGGCGCGGTCATCCGAGAAGCACCCCGCCTCCTGGATCTGCTCGATCAGATCCGGCATGGGCGTTTCGGCCTTAAACGCGTCGGTTACAATACCCCGCAACTCGCTGCGCGTCGTATCGGAGATGGCCATCTCGGCGCGCGGGTTCGCGACCAGCTCGCCATCCTTCCACTTCATGCCGACTATCTCGGCCGCGCGCTTTTCTGCCCAGTCCGCGGCGGTCTGGTTGACCGGATTGATCATGTCAGCGTCGCTGACATCGAAGTCGGCGAAACCCTTAGCGGCGCCGGCCTGGGCGGCGGTCTCCAGCGCTTGGCGCGCGTCCGGAGGCAGCCCGGCAGACTCGGCGTCGATGGCTTTCAGGAGCGCCTTCAGAAGCGCTTCCTGGCCGATGGACGCCTTGGCCAGCTTCTCGGCGGGGGTGTATGCAACCAGCACCTTCACTGCGGCCGCGCGCTGCGCAGCGAACAGGTTCTTTAGCGCCTTCTTCAGATCCTTCTTTGCCGGGCGGCTGTCGCGCAGAAGCTTCCACGGCTGGATGGTTGGCGGCAGCAGTTTCGCGGCCTTCAGTAACGGAACCGGCGCCGGCGCCAGAAGTTTCAGCGCCTGGCGGCCATTCACCGGGCGGCGGCGGGCGAGGAGCTTGCGGAGCTTCTCCGTCTGCTCTTCGTCCGTCAAGCTGCTCGCATCGCCGTTTGCAGCGGGGGCGGCCGGCGGCGCCTTGCCGATGTCGGACAGCAGAATCGGCCCTTGTGCGGTCATCACAAACGGCGGAACGCCGAACGGCTCCTCGCCGTCGCGCTCGCGGACCTCGTCGATCCCGCGCCGGCCGATCTTGATCTCGTTGCAGTCGATGTCGCTCTGGACTTTGCGGTCCGTGTCTGCGCTCGGGTTGCAGATGCAGGTTACGCCGTCGATCCCCATGTGGTAGCGCGCGATAAAAGTGAGCTCGTCGGAGATCCAGTTCAGCAGCGGCAGCAGCCCTTCCTCCATCGCGGAGTCGGCAAGTTGGTTGCTCGTCGCGCGGTTCATCATGTGGACGAACGGCGTGGGCGGAACCGAGAAGGCGTAGCAGACCACGCGCGCCAACCACTCGTCCAGCTTGTCGGAGAGCACGCGGTCCTTGGTCTCGTGGATGTCGCGCGCGCTGGGGAACATGCGCACTGTGCGCCGCAGTTCCTGCTGGCCGACCATAGTGTCCAGCCATTCCTGGAATTCCTTAATCTGCGCCGGCGTCCAGCCCTCCGGTGCGCTAACGATCATCTCGGGCACGTTGCCGTCTGTGTAGTACTGAAGCTGCGAGAGCTGGCGGTGGATTGCCAGGTTGATCGTCATGAGAATCTGCTCGACTGGCGAATAGCCGTAGAACATGTGCACGCGAGGGTTGCGCGGCGAATAGACGAGCTGGTCCGTGGTCAGGTCCAGCGCCGGCATGCCCTTAATAATTTGCTGGTACGCGGGGTCCGGAGGCTGCGGTCGCCAGCCCTCGGTCGTGTGGAGCGGCTTGATGGTCGCCCCGTCGATGAGATTCAGCGAGACGACGTTCTTCGATCCCTTGTCGTGCACCGGCCAGATCGACAGCGCATCGATCACAAAGACCTCTTCGAGCGCCATCCGAATCCAGTCGGCGAACTTGTGTTCCCGATCCGGACGCCTAAAGAACTCATTGAGGTAGCGCACGCGCGGGTCGGTCGCGACGCGTTCGTTGTACTTGTGCGTCTTCTCGCCTGGCTCCCGGTCTATCTGCCAGACCCATGGCATCTTGGCGATCTGGTCCTTACGCGTCTCGATCACCAGGCGCAGGAGGTCGCAGTTGTCCGCGAACGCGCGGAGTTGGTGAAACGCGGCGCGGCCTGGCTGCTCGTCGCGCGGCTCGACCCAAAGGTTCGAGCCGAAGGGGTAATCGAACGCGCGCGGCAGCGTGTCGGCAGGCGCGACCGGCTTGAGCGGCTGGCCAGGACCGAACCACGCGCCGGGCGTGATGCTGGAGATTACATCGAGCGCGCGGCTGCCCATTGAGATCAGTGCGGGCGACAGCGGCGTTTCGATGCCGCCTCCCGGCAGCCGGAGTTTACGAAGAAAATCGAACATTCGTTTATCGCTTTGCAGCGGCTACGGAACCAACTCGCCGTTTCGGAGGAAACCATGCCAGTTCGGGAGTGCAATACTGCCTGCGCCGGCGATACAGGTCAGGCCAGCCTTGTCGACCGTGATCGTCGGCGGTACCCCATGGCGAATCCAGCAGCGATGCACCTTGTCGCCGGGCAGAGCGCAATTGCTCGCGCGAGAATCGATATCCCAGTCGCGCGTTTGCTCTGGCCCATTTGGGCAGCGGACGATCAAATGAGGCTCCGCCTTGTTATCCCAATCCCAATTAAGCGGCTGCCACACGGCGAACCACATGGCGCCCACGCCGAAGTCGCGGTTGCGCTCGCGTTTCTCGCCGGTGTCTTTCCGTTGCCAGCCGACGATGGCGCGGTTTGGCGGCCAATGGCGACTACCAATGTCCTCAGGCAGCGGATTGCCGAAGATCGGCTCGATAAGGAAACAGCGAATGCCCACAGATCCTTTATTTCTTTGCCGACGCGGCCGCTGTGAGCAGACTGACAACCATCGAGAACGCGCCCGCGAAACACCAGGCGCTCGCCGGCGACACCAGCGCGAGGCCGTGAGTGACAGTGGCCGCGCCGCCAAAGAAGAGAATGATCGTCAGAATCGATACGAACGGATTGGACTTTTTAGCTTGCTGCATGGGTTTCAACGTTCATCGACTACCGGGCACTCCACGGTGATCTTCACCGGCTGCAGCTTGCGGTGGAATGTCAGCACGGTAAGCCACAGGTGGCCGCCGAACAGAACGCCGATGCGTTCGCGCCACGTCAGGCGCCAGCGTGTGATCACCGTTCCGTCCTCCAGCCGCCAGGATGGCAGCGGATTGTACTGTGGCTGGTTGGCTGCGTATGCCGTCGTCGGCAAGTCAACGCCGCGTTGTTTCGGAATAACTGGTGTCATGCTTCGATCTCAAACTTCTGCGCGCAGGCCTTGCAGTAATCCTTGTTGTGCGAAATGGTGCGTCCGCAGCCTCCCTGGCAGAGATACCCGCCGCGCGCTCTTCCTGGGACATCACCAGCCGGATGATCATGCGTACGCGCCCAATTGCGAGAGCGTCGACCCAAGCTGCCAGCACCTCGGTCCGTAATTCTCCATGCAAAACCGCACGGTCGACTCCCAGGATCGATCCACATCGAGACGCTGGCGTTGGATCAGCGTGGCTTTCCTGATCTGGCAGCGGCGGCAGCGCCCGCAGTTGCAGACCATCCGGGCTGGCCGCCGAGGAACTGCGCTGCACAGGATCAACTCGGAAGCGATGATCCGCACCCCGAAGCAGAGTAGTGCCAGCGCGATGATGTCCGTTCTGGTGATGCTCTCTATTAGCGGGCGCCGGCCGCTCGCGGGCTTCGCAAACCGGACTTCGCGGCAGCCGCGCGCCCGCATCTCCCGTGCGCGGGCCTCGGATTTGGCACTCCAGATTTTCCGCTTGTACTCAGCCACGCTATTCCCCGCCGCGCTTCCGTTTCTCGTCGGTTTCCCTCTCCGCGCGCTTCCGGTCTTCCACGGCCTGCGCTTCCTGCCGGTAGTACTCGAAGATGCCCTGGTTCGGCATCGCCTGGAAAAGCTCCGTGGATGCCCAGACGAGCCAGTCCACCCGATCGGGAGAGCCGTTAAGCCCGTAACCCGAAGGCGTGAGCGCGCACATCTGCTCTTCGAGTTCCGCGAACGACCCCACGTGATGGAACCGGCCCTGCTCGTAGAGTGCAGATGTCGGCTCCGCGCGCACGGCCTTGCCGCGCGACGCGCTCACCTGGATCACCCGGACATTCGGGTCGACCGTGTGCAGCGTGCTCTCGACCATCGCGCCGCCGTAGTTCGTCTCCGCGACGATCGCGTCGGCTTCCCACTTGTGGTAGAGCGCTATGGCCCGAGCGGCCCAGCCCAGCGGCTTCAGCCGGCACGAGGCGTCCTCCAGCACATAGCCGTGGCCGTCCACGCCCTTGCCCGCCGCGCCGATCCCGATCTCGTCGCCCGCGTCCGACATGCTGCCGGCGGGATCGATCGCCACGACGATGCGCTGCATTTCCGGAGGCTTCGCCGGCGGGAGGATGCGGAGCTGGTCCAGCCTGGTCAGCGTCCAGAGCGCGCCAGGTACGTCGGTCAGGACCTCGGCCAGTAGTTCCTGGCGGCCGAGGCGCGTGCCCTCGTACTTCGTGATGATCTCCGTAAAGAACGACGGCGCCAGGTTTGCCCGATTTTCGTACGTCGTTCCCCGCGTTATTTTCGTTCGCGGGTCGCGAATCAACTCCAGCGTGAGCGGCACCGGCTTCGGCGTGGTCGTAATCACCACGCGCGGGTCCTCGCCGAGCCGCAGGCCGAGCATAAACATGGCCCACGTCTCCGGCCGCTTCCACGCGCAGATCTCGTCGCACCATCCAAAGTGGTGCTGCGGGCCCCGCAGCCGGTTCGGCTCCTCGGCAGAGTAGCCGCGGATGATGGCGCCGTTCGGCAGTATAAGCTTGTGCCGGGTCGAGTTGTAGCCCTTCCGGCAGAACGCCGGAAGCGACGCCAGGATTCCCGACTCGCCTTCGAAACATACAGATTGAACGTCGTCCGACGTCGGAGCTATAACCGCGATGCGCTCGCCCGGATGCGAAATGCCATAGTCGACAACTTCCTCCGCACCCACCCGGGTCTTGCCGAATCCGCGACCGGCCAGTAGCAGCCATCGTGTCCAATCACCCTCCGGCCGGATCTGGTTCGCCCGTGGAGGCCCCGGCCTCGCCGTGATCTCCGGGCAGCGTCTGCCCAGGTACCAATGCTCCCGGCTCTGGACCAGCTTTTCGCCCCCAGGCACGCAGCGCAGCAAGGTAGCCGGCAACGGCGGTGGTGGCGGCAGGGTCCTGCACTCTGATCGGCTCCCCATCCTTACCGGTCAACTCGGCGGCGATCTTCTCGCGCCAGTCCGGGTGCTTGGCCCGGAGCGCGCCAAGCATCAGGCCATCCGAGTAGCGCAACTGATAGCCGACCACCTCGCCATCGTGATAGACGGCCTCTACCACTCCGTCCCTGGCGCGCCGGACGGCTTCCGCCTCGAGCACGTCGGCCGCTTCGAGTTTTGCGCGCTGAAACGCCTTGGCGTAGACATTGTCTTCATCAAGCCAGCGATAGTGCAGCCGGCGGTCGATCTTGACCGCCTCCGCGGCTCCGACCACCTGGCCGGCGGTCGCGATGTAGGCTTCGAGGAACGCGGCCTTCTTCGAGACGCCGCGCTTGGCTTCGAATTTCCAGCGTGCCGGCGGCGCCGGCGGCGCGCTGTTGAGATACTGCCGGGCAAACGAGCGAAATAGCGCCCGATTTTTGCCGCTCAGTGCGCTCTGCCGGAGTGCGACGATGCCCTTCAGCCGGCCGCGCTTGAGCGATTC
>CAYRWE010000130.1:12742-13717 GCA_964427655.1 uncultured Solibacteraceae bacterium
CTGGCGCGCGGCGAATTCGGCTTCCGTCAGGCCGAACCAGGCTGCGATCTCCGCGTCGGTCGACTGGAGCGCCGCCAGCTTCTCGAGCTCCGGCAGCGGGATCGGCGCGGCGGCCTTCGGTTTGGGCTTGGCTGAGGGCTTCCGCATGCACGTTAGCCTCCAGCCTGTGCGACGTCTATTTTAAATTGACGAGCACTTTTTGCTTGCAATCCGGGCGCACCGGAGTGATTAATCGTCATGCACTAGCCACGCCGCCGGATCGCCCGCGCCCGCCCGGTCCAGGCGGGCTTGCCGGCGTGAAGTACCAAACTTTCAAAGGAGACGACCACCATGTTTTTTACGATCGACGCAGACAATAACATCACCACTTACGACGCCCAGCCCGCAGCGGCCGAGGGCGACATTTCATTTGCCAGCCAGAAGGAATTCACAGCGGCCACCAAGGACTGGCCCAGCGCCCGCTTTGTAGCGGTCTGGAACACGCTGGCCGGCACGCCTGGACCGTTCGCCAAGCTGAAGGAAGTCAAAAAGTTCATGGACCGCCAGACGGCCATCAACCGCATCTGGAACGTGATCCACATCCTCTCCGGAGACCCGGCCAAGGACATGGAGGCGCTACAGGCACTGGCCGCTGCCAAAAAGGCCGCCAGGGACGGTTCGGAGGCCGCCGCAGCCACCAAGGTCCAACCAGAGAAGCCTGGCGCGCCCAAGGCCAAGAAAGGCGGCACGGAAGCCAAGCAAAAGAAGCCAGCCAAGCCAGCCGCAGACAAACCCGCGCAGAAGCCGGCGGAAGGCAGCAAGAAGGACGCAGTGATCGCTATGATGCGCCGCAAGGGCGGCGCGACGCTGTGCGAGATCATGGACGCGACCGGATGGCAATCCCACACGGTTCGCGGATTCGTCGCCGGCGCGCTGAAGAAGATGGGGCTGGTTGCCGAGTCCACCAAGCACGAGGCCGGCGAGCGCACTTACTCG
>CAYRWE010000131.1:0-13694 GCA_964427655.1 uncultured Solibacteraceae bacterium
ATTGAAATCGCGGCCGGCGCCGGCTGCCAGACCACGATGATGCTGAACCAGTTTGCCGCCTGGTCGGATGCCGATGTCGTTCGCGTCGGGAAACTCTGCCAGGCGAACCGCCTCACCATGCACGGGCTGCTCTCGCAGAGGGACTGGAAGAAGCGGCCCGTCTCGATCGTCGATCCCGCGCATCGCGAGCCGTTCCTGGCCGACATCAAGTATGCCATCGGGATCGCCCAGACGCTCGGTATCACGCAGCTTGTCGTCACCAGCGGTCTTTCGGCCGCGGGCAAGAGCTACGACGAGCAGTACGCCAGCCTGACGGAGGGTGTCAAGCGTGCGGCCGACCTGGTGGGGGCGGCCAACCTGACCCTGCTGGTGGAGCCGCTGAATTCCCTGGTCGATCATCCCGGCTGCTTCCTGACGAGCTGCGTGGAGGGCCTCAAGCTGGTGCGCGAGGTCAACCATCCGCACGTGCGGCTGCTGTTCGACATCTACCACGAGCAGGTGATGCGCGGGAACGTCATCCGCACCCTGACCGAAGCCATGCCGATGGTGGCGCTCATCCACGTCGCCGATAACCCCGGCCGCAACGATCCGGGCAGCGGCGAGCTGAACTTCGCCAACGTCTACAAGGCCATCCAGAAGACCGGGTACAAGGGGCGCATCGCCATGGAATATCGGCCTTTGGGCGACCCAGTCGCCAGTCTCTCGAATTCGCTCAAGGGCTTGCGCGCCACCTTCGCGTAAGTGGGGCATGCTTTAGCTTGCCCGGAAAGCCAAGCTAAAGCCCTCCACGCGCTTGCTTCGCCGTGCGAATTGCCGCAAAATGTCTGAGGGCGTCTCGCAGAAATAAGACCGGTAGATAGCGACCCTCCCGGAAGGAGCGGTTCGATGTCCGATCAGGACAGGCGCAAGTTCCTTGGTACGGCGGCCGGAGTGGCCGCGTTCACGATTGTCCCCAGAGCGGTTCTGGGCGGAAGGGGCTTCGTTCCCCCCAGCGACAAAGTCACCCTCGGCCTGATCGGCTTGGGCACACAGTGCATGCGCGAGCTGCCGGCGCTGCTCTCGATTCCCGAAATCCGCATCGTCTCGGTGTGCGATCCCTCGAAGAACGCCATCGGGTACCACGACTGGTCAAGCGACGAGCTGATTAATTCCATTCGCCTGATTCTCAAAAAGCCCGGCTGGTGGGCCGGCGCCGAGGGCATCATTCCGGGAGGCCGCGACACCGGCAAGGATATCGTCGATACCTATTATGGCGCGGCGGCCGGCGCAGGTTGCTCGATCTACGCCGATTACCGCGAGCTGCTCGACAAGGAGAAGGATCTCGACGCCGTCAAGATAATGACGCCGGACCACCTGCACGCCACCGCCAGCATCGCGGCCATGAAAAAGGGCAAGCACGTCATGCTGCACAAGCCGGTGGCCAACCGCCTCGAGGAAACCCGGCGGGTGATTGAGACGGCCCGTGCCACGCGCGTCGCCACGCATTTCCTTCCCTGGGATTCCAACGGCTACATGGACCAGGTGATGGCCTGGATCAAAGACGGCACTATCGGTACGCTGCGCGAGATCCACAACTGGACGAACCGGCCGGTGTGGCCGCAATACGCCACCATCCCCACCGACACGCCTCCCGTTCCGGCGGGCTTCGATTGGGACCTGTGGCTGGGTCCCGAGGCCGCCCGCCCCTATCATCCCAATTACGCCCACATGGTGTTTCGCGGATGGTACGATTTCGGCGCCGGATCGATGGCCGACATGGGCCACTACAGTCTGTGGACGGTTTTCAACGCTCTGGAACTGGCCGGGCCGACCAGCGTCGAGCCAATGGTCAGCCACGATTGCGTGCTGAACGACGGCGTCTCGCGAACCGTGAAAAACAATTTCTCGTTCCCCAACGCCGCGATCGTCCGCTTCAAATACCCGGCCCGCGGCGCGAGACCGCCCATCGACCTGATCTGGTACGAGGGCGGCATGCGCCCCTGGACGCCCCCGGAACTCGCGGAAGACGATGAGGATCTCCCCGCCGAGGGGATGCTCTTCGTGGGCGACAAAGGCAAGATCCTGGCGGGATTCTACCTGACCGAACCGCACCTCATCCCGCGGAGCAGGATGCGCGGTTATGCGGCCGACACACGGCCGCAGCCACACCAGAGCCGGCCGGGCGCGATCTCGCCGGGGATGCGCGCCTGGATCGGGGCCTGCAAGGGCGGGCCGCCCTCGCAGGGCAATTTCCTCAACGCCGCCGCCATCTCGGAGGCCGTCAACCTTTGCGCCGTGGCGGAGCGGACGCGGCAGAAGCTCACGTGGGACGCGGCCGGCCACAAAATCACAGACCCGCCGGAGGCCAACCGGTACCTTACCCGCGAATACCGAAAAGGATGGGAGATCGAAGCATGAACCGAAGAGAGTTTCTGGGCACGGTCGGCGCCCTGGGCGCGGCCGAAGTGTTGCACGCCGCGCCGGCGGCCGACGTGAAGATCGGGCTATACAGCATCACCTATGGCGGCGTCTGGTATTCCGGGGGTCCTCTGACCACCGAGCAGGTGATCGGGCGCGCCAAGAAGTTCGGATACCAGGGAGTCGAGATCGATGGCAAGCGCCCGCACGGCAATCCGCTCGATATGCCCAAGGCGCGCTGCCGCGAGCTTCGTAAAATGGCCGCCGACCAGGGCCTCGAAATCTACGCCGTGGCGGGCAACAACGATTTCTCGAGCCCCATCCCCGAGCACCGCGAAGCCCAGTTGGTCTACCTGCGCGAGCTGATGCGCATGACCTCCGACCTGGGCGTCAAACTGGTGCGCGTCTTCCTGGCCTGGCCGGGCGTGACGCTGCTCCCGGCTGGCGGTGGAAGCTACGATTTCGCGCGCGGCGTGTGGAAGGCGGAGCACGAGGGCTACACCGCCGAGCAGGCTTGGGCGTGGAGCCGCGAAAGCCTGGTCGAAGCCGTCAAAATGGCGCCCGAATTCGGCGTGACGCTGGCGCTGCAAAACCATCCGCCGGTGATCGACCACGGTTACGTGGATGTGCTGCGCATGGTGCGCGAGATCGACTCGCCGAATCTCAAGGTCTGCTTCGATGCGCGCCTCGAGCACGGCCTGGATGAAGCCGGCGTGCGTAAAGCGCTGAACGAGGTGGGCGCGCTGCAATCGCTCTGGCATTTCGGCGGCGAGTACGACCGCGGCCCCAACGGCATCACGCTGAAGGGCGACGAGAAATGCCTGGGCGAGGCGTTGGGGCTGATGGATATCGGCTATCGCGGCTGGGCGGGCTTCGAGCTGTGCCATCCGCTGCCTGTAGTGAACGGCAAAACCGTGGGCCTCGATTTCGTCGATAAGAACGCCCAACTGGCCGCCGAGTACCTGCGCGGCATCCTGGAGCAGGCAAAAAAGGCGCACGGCCAAAGCTGAGGTGGGGCATGCTTTAGCTTGCCCATAACCCTCATTGGGAGCAAGAGCGCAACCACTCGTCGATAGTGCGCTCGAAGTTTCCCGCGGAGAGGGCCGGATACGATATCTTGCATTGGGCCTTGCGCGCGACATACCACTGGTTACCTCTAAGAAACAGCGTCGCAAGCTGATCTTTCGCCACATATCCGCCGCTCTCCGGAATATGGGCGAGGAACACCAGATAAGACGTATCTGGCTGGAACGGGGGGAGCACCTCGACGGTCAAGCTGATGTTGCCATTCGGCAGTTGGACTGCCCCGCCCCGCCGTGTCACCACGATGTCGACACGCGAGGCTATCGAGGCTCTTAAGTTGTCTTTCAAAACGCTCTCTATCACGAAATCATAATCGGAATAAATGCTGCTGCCGGACTTAGTGAGGTGGGATAGCGAGCGTGTTACGTAGCCGATTACGATTGCATCCGCCGAACAGGCGAGCCGGGTGTAGGCGCGAGCGGGAGTGAAGTAGCTTACGTCGGCAGGCTCATCATGGATGACAAGGCTAAGACCTATCGGGCGAGAGCGGGCGAGCATGTCGTCGAGCTGAGGGCCGGGTTGGTCGTTGTAGCCAAGACTGGCATGGAACTGGAGCGCGGGTGCGGAGAGATCTACCGGCGACGGTGAAGCCGCCGGCGCTTGGGCGAGTAGTTCGGCACAAACCGCAAGCAGCACTGCGATACGAGCCGCACGCGAAAGCCTCGCCATAGCCTAATTATATGAGCCTGGGCGGCATGGGGCGAAGCCGGGCTTTCCCAGCCTCGCCCCACCTTGCTACTTCTTCTTCCCCTGCGCCGCCACGGCTTCCATGGCGGCTTTGACCTTCTCCGCGTCGCCCAGGTAGTAGTGCTTGATGGGCTTCAGGTCATCGTCGAGTTCATACACCAACGGCATGCCGGTGGGAATGTTCAGCTCGACGATATCCTTCTCGGAGACGTTATCGAGGTACTTCACCAGCGCGCGCAGACTGTTGCCGTGCGCCGCGATGAGCACCTTCTGCCCTCCGCGAATCACCGGCGCGATGGTCTCGTGCCAGAGCGGGAGGAAGCGCGCCACCGTGTCCTTCAGGCACTCGGTGAGCGGCAACTCTTCGCGCGTCAGGCTCTTGTAGCGCGGGTCTTGGCCGGGGAAGCGCGGGTCGTCCGGCGTCAGCTCCGGCGGCCGGATATCGTAGCTTCGGCGCCAGATCTTCACCTGCGCTTCGCCGAACTTGGCGGCCGTTTCGGATTTGTTCAGCCCTTGCAGCGCGCCGTAGTGGCGCTCGTTCAAGCGCCAGGAGCGATGCACCGGAATCCACATCAGGTCCAACTGGTCGAGCGCGATCCACAGCGTCCGTATGGCGCGCTTGAGGACCGAAGTGTAGGCCACGTCGAAGGTGTAGCCTTCCTGGCGCAGTACCGCCCCGCCGTCGGTGGCTTCCTGGATGCCCTTGGCGGAAAGATCCACGTCCGTCCAGCCGGTAAAGCGGTTCTCCTTGTTCCACGCGCTCTCGCCGTGGCGCACGAGTACGACTTTGTGCATGGATGGCTCCCCCTTACCGCCGGAACGCCTTGCGTCCCAGGAATTGCGCCGACGCGCCCAGCCGCTCTTCGATGCGCAGCAACTGGTTGTACTTGGCGATGCGATCGGTGCGGCTGGCCGAGCCGGTCTTGATCTGCCCGCCGCCCATGGCCACCACGAAATCGGCGATGAACGGGTCCTCGGTCTCGCCGGAGCGGTGCGAAACCACTGCGCCGTAGCCCGCGTTGGCCGCCATCTGCATGGCTTCTACGGTCTCGGTCACGGAGCCGATCTGGTTCAACTTGATCAGGATCGAGTTGGCGATGCCCTGCTCGATGCCGCGCTTGAAGATCGAGGGGTTGGTGACGAAGATATCGTCGCCCACCAGTTGCAGCTTCTGGCCCAGCGTCTCGGTGAGCAACTTCCAGCCCGGCCAATCCTGTTCGGACATGCCGTCTTCGATCGAGATTAGCGCCGGATACTGGCGCGCCCAGTTGGCCCAGAATTCCACCATCTGCTCGGGGGTGCGCTGGCTCTTGTCGGATTTCTTGAAAACGTACTTGCCGTTCTCGAAGAATTCGCTGGCGGCCGGGTCCAGGCAGACGCCGATCTGCTCGCCAGGCTTGTAACCAGCCTGGCAGATAGCCTCCAGCACGCTCTCGATGGCCTCTTCGTTGGATTTCAGATTGGGAGCGAAGCCGCCTTCATCGCCCACGGCCGTCGAATAGCCCTTCTTCGAGAGCACCTTCTTCAGCGTGTGGAAGACCTCCACGCCCATGCGCAGCGATTCGGAAAACTTGGTGGCGCCGAAGGGGGCGATCATGAATTCCTGAATGTCCACCGAGTTGTCGGCGTGCGCGCCGCCATTGATGATGTTCATCGTGGGGACCGGCAGAATGCTGGCCCCGATGCCGCCCAGGTAGCGATAAAGCGGCGCGTGCTGGGATGCGGCGGCGGCCCGCGCGGAGGCCATCGATACGGCCAGGATCGCGTTGGCGCCCAGGCGTCCCTTGTTGCCGGTGCCGTCGAGCGCGATCATGACGGCATCCAGTTCGGCCTGCTGCGTGGCGTCTTTGCCGTGCAGAGCGGCGGCGATTTCGCCGTTGATGTGCCCGACTGCCTTCAGCGTGCCTTTGCCCAGATAGCGCGATTTGTCGCCATCGCGCAGTTCCACGGCCTCGAACTCCCCGGTGGAGGCGCCGGAGGGCACGGCGGCCCTTCCCATGCTGCCGTCCGCGAGATAAACATCCGCTTCCACGGTGGGGTTTCCGCGTGAATCGAGAATTTCTCTTCCGATGATTTTGACGATAGTGCTCAAAGTATGGCTCCTCTAAGAAATTTCAATTGTAACCGACAGGTGGGGCTTGCTTTAGCTTGCCCAAATCATTCTTCATTTCATCTTGGCAATCTTTTTGCGGATTTCCTGGGCGTTCTTGGCATCCGCGGCGAGCGTCAGATACTTCGTATAAGCTTCCTTGGCGGCCTTGTGGTCCTTCAGTTTCTCTTCGGCCTCGCCCAGGCGCAGCCAGGCGTCGCTCAACCCGCCGTTCCACCGGGTAGCTTCGCGAAAGCGCGACGCTGCGGCGCGGTAGCTGCCCTTCTTGAAATAGTAGCTGCCGGTTTCGAGCTCCTTCTCGGCCTGCAAGGGGTTGAAGGAGTACTCGGTGACCGTCAGCGACTTGTCCTCTTCGGGCGGAATCTCCTCCTCGCCGTTGTTGGCGGGCTGCGGGCGGTGCTTCAGATCCTCCTGCTTGGCGGGAGCGTCCTCCTGCTTGGCGGGGGCCGGCAAATCCGGTGGTTTCGCGTCCTGTGAATAGAGCGCCGGGACGACCCACGCCGCCACCAGTAAAGTCCAGGCGAGCCGCATAAATTCAATTTTAACGCGGCCCCGTGGGGGAACGAATGCGCGATCCCGTTATCGCGCCGGATACTTCTTCTCGAAGCGGTTGCGGCTGTTCGATACGGTGAACGATCCATCCTTGAGCACCGTCACCTTCAGCCATTTGCCCTGGCAGATCTCGTCCACGTTGGCAAGGAACGTATCGGCGGAATTATGCTCCTTGCCGCCCGCCACGGCGAAATGCAGTTGCCATAGATCGAGCAGCCCCGGCGTATCGTGGATTCTCTGCCAGGGGTCCACGTCCCCGCCCTTGCGCGCGCCATTGTTCATGATCGCCACGCGCGGCTGGAGGGCGTGGACGAACGGCAGCGAGTTCGAAAGCGCCGAGCCGTGATGCGAGACGACCCACAGGTCGGCGGTGCCGATCTTGTTGACGGGGCACACCAGCGGGTATTCCCGGTCGGCGGTCAGGTCGCCCATATCCACCAGGCGGAAATTGCCCACCGTTACAAGGATGCCGATCGATTGGCCGTTCTCGGTCTGGTCGGCGGGCGGGCGAGCGAAGCCGGCGCAATCCGGGTTGGGCTGGCCCGCGCCGGCGAGCGGCGCGGAGAGCACCTGGCCGGCCGCGGAGAGCACTCGCACGTCCATGCCCTTGATTGGGATCGTGTCGCCCGGCTTCACCAGAATGTGGTTGCCCTTGTCCCGGAACGCGCTGTAGGCGTTGAAGAGCACCTTCGCGTCCTTGTCCGTCTCGGTTTGGGTCCCGTGATCGACGAAGTTCACGATGGGCAGCTTCTCGGCGAGTTGCGGCACGCCGCCCACGTGGTCCATGTGGAAATGGGTCGTGAGCAGGTAATCGATCTTCTTGACCCCCGCCAGCTTGGCGGCGGCGGCGATCCGGTCGGCATCCCGGTGATTGAAGCCCGGCCAGCCGGTATCCACCAGCAGCGATTCGCCCGAGGGCGAAACCATCAGGGTGGCCTGCCCACCCTCCACGTCTATGGAATAAATCTCCAGATTCCGGGCCGCCGGCAGCGCCGCCGCGCAGGCCAGGAAAAGTACTACAAGAACCGACTTCCGCATGGCGAAATCGTAACACGATGAACGGGTCCAGTTGCCGGAACCTTACCGATTCGCATAACGTATGAAATAGCAGAGATGCCTTTTTGTTTCCAATGCGGAAATCCGGTTGGAGCGGCGGACGCTTACTGCGCCCGCTGCGGCACGCGGCAATCCGTTCCCGCCCGCCCCGCCGCGAACATCCCTTCCGACCCGCTGGCCGGCATACCTCCGCGAACCGCGTCGATCCTCTGCTATATCCCGGTGATTGGCTGGATCGCCTCGGTTGTGGTGCTGGCATCGGACCGCTTCCGCGCGCTCCGCCCGATCCGTTTCCACGCCTTTCAGGGGCTCTACTTGGGAGTCGCGTGGGTCCTGAACGGCTGGGTGCTGGGGCACATGCTCTGGGGCTTGCAGATGCGCATCGTTCACGACGTCATTAGCCTGGCGCTCCTCGCCATGTCTGTCCTGATGATGGTCAAAGCCTCGCAGGGCCAGGAGTATTCTCTTCCGGTTTTCGGAGAATTGGCGCACCGCTCGGTTTCCGAGGAATAGACCCCAGCACAACCCACAGGATGCCCAACGCCAGCGCCAGGCCAGAGATCCAGCGCGCCAGCCGCATTTCCCTGCCCCCGGTATAGACCAGATCGACCGTGCACGGCCCGCTGCACTGCGGCGCGACCACCATCTGCCCCAGTTTGTCGGCCCATGTGCGGCGCGGCGCGCCATTCACGTGCGCACGCCATCCGGCATCCCAAGTCACCTGGACGGAAAGCAAGTCCTCCGGGTGCAAGTCGGCCGATATGGTGGCGGCGCTCTGGCCGAGCCAGCGGAAATCGGCCGGCGGCAGATCGGGGTTGTCCAGCGCGTTCAGGTAGGGCTTCAGAGAGCTGGTGTCGTAGGGCGGCGGGGTGATTGGCGGCAAATCGGCCAGAACCACGGCGTGGGCCAGCGAGGCACGGCGGTGTGGCAAAGCGTAGATGACATCGTCGCCGGAGCGCCACAACTCGGGCAGGCCGGAGAACTTCTCAGGCACGCGATAGGGGTGGTAGGCCTCGCGGCTATGCGGTCCGCCGCCCGCCACCGCCTCGCAGCCGAAGGCCCGCAGCCAGCCCAGCGCAACATCCTGCTTGTCGCCGAAATAGATCTCGTAAACCACCGCAGGCAGCAGGGTGTTGCGCTGGCCGTTATCGAAGCCGCCATTGAGCAGGGGGGTCTCGCTGAAGGTGTCCATCCAGTAGGCGATAGTGCCCGGTGCGAAGACGCGCCGTCCGGGAAGATGCTCGCCCAGCCAGCGCGATTCCTGGTATTCGATGGTGGTGGAAACGTCGATGGGCTTTTCCATGCGCCAGGCTATGCGCCGCTCATGCATCATGATCGGGACTGCCACGAGGAGCAGGACAGCCACGGCCACCCGCGGCCGGGAGACCCGGATCGAGCTCGCGGCCAGCGCCGCTACCAGGCAGACCGCCAGATCCACTTCCAGGTTGTAGCGTTCCGGCTGCGGAACCAGCGAAAAGTGGAACCAGGAGGATCCCAGGCCGATAGCCGCCATGCTCCCCAGGAACAGCAGCGCGAAGCGAAGGCTGGGGGCCGCAATCCAGCGCCGCAAAAGCAGGGTCGCCAGCGCCAGGCCCTCGGCCAGGGCGATGAAGGCCCACCAATGCGCGGCGTCCACGATGAACTTCCCCCCCACCAGAGGAGCGTTGGCCCGCACGGTGGCGATGGTCGAAGGCGGCAACCAGGGCATCGAGATGGCATAGGCCCAACCCGCCATGATGGCCGCGCGGAGGCCTCGTGAGAGGACGTTCGGGAAGCCGGCCAGCAGATAGCAGGCTACCGCCAGAGCCAGGGTCAAGGCGCCGATCCAGTTAGTGAGCGCCACCCCCACCATGGATAAAGTCGCGGCGGCATAATAAACGGGCCTGCGCTTCTCCAGCGCCATGTGCAGGAAGGCGAGCGCGACCGGCAGCAGCAGCAGCGAAGCCAGATGCGGCCCTTCGCCGAAGCGCACCAGGGTCATCAGGCGGCGCGGTCCGAACCAGCCGAACGAAGTCAGTCGCAGATCGCGCACCAGCCAGCAGGCCGGCGATGCCAGCGAATAGAGCAGCCCCGCGCCGAAAGCCGCCGTTAAACCAGCTCCTAGGCGCCTCGCCGCCCACAGGAGCGCAACCGGGGCCAGGGCGTAGAGGGCGGCGGTCAGCGCGTGATAGGCCAGGGCCGGCGGGATGCGCAGGAGCGCCGCCACTCCGGCCACCGCAAAGTGCAGCAGCGGCGGGTAGCTATCCTGGTAGGGAATCCCGCCATACCACAGCGGGAACCAGTTGAAATCCGGAAAATGGCGCAGGATGTAGCCCGCCAGGCCGATGAAGGCGGCTTCGATCGACCCCATCTCGGTCGTGTATTCGATCCGGAAGAGCGGCAGCGTGATGAAGGCGTTCAGCGCAAACAAACCAGCGCAAGCCAGGAATTCGGGGAGAAAACGGGAGGGCCCCCGCTTAGAAGATGAAAGCCAGGCCACCACGGAAGCTGCGCGGCGTCTGGACCAGCATCACGCGCTGTCCGTCGAAAACGCCAAGGGGAAGATAGCCCTGCGCCAGCAGGTTGCGCAGGTCGGCCGTGGCTTCCAGGCGGCGCGGGAAGCCCGGGATGGGCTGGTGGATCATGATGTTCAGGCCCGGCATCGGCCGGTATGCCTCGGTGCTGTAGAGATTGCCGGGCACCGCCCAGCGGCTGTCCGCGGTCCACTGGTAGCTGGCGATCATGTGGGTGCCGGTCCAGGGCGAAGTGGCCGTGATGCGCAGCGTCGCGGCGTGCTTTCGGCCGGCGTGAATCATGGAGCGCAATTCATCGGGATTGTCGCTGACCAGATCGCCGCCCTCGGCCGTCAGCGCACCGGAGCTTCCGTACATCAGCGTGGCGCTCACGTTCTGGCCCACATGCTGCGTCATCCCGGCAGTGTAGCCCATGCTCTGATAATTACCGGCGTTGAAGACCGCGCTGCCTGAGAGCAGGTCCGGAAGGATGTCGCCGCCGTAGAAGGAATCCGGCGCCACCAGAGAAAGGGCCGCGTTGGTCACCTGCTCGTGGAAAAGCGTGAAGTTGAACGTCCGGGAGCCGGCTTTTCGCAGATAGGTAAATTCAGCCTCGGTGCCACGTTGGACCTTGCCCTTGCCGTTGCGCAAAGAGAGGCGCGGGAAAAGGCCCAGTGAATTGATGCCGTTCTGCAGCTCGGCGTCGCCCGAGACCGATCCATCGCCGGAGCTCGATCCGCCAAGGTCCGGCCGTGCATCGCCGCTGGTGTAGGCGAAATCCAGCTCCGTATCCTCATCCGCCGCGTAAGTAAGCCGCGCATACGGGCTGAAGTAGCTGGAATTGTCGACGAAAGAGACCGAATCCAGAGACATGCCGTATTTCAGCGTGACGTACTCGGAAAGCCGGGTCTGATCGTCGAAACCGGCGGAGACCGAGCGGAGCGCCGCCGGGCCGCTATCGAAGCCCCCCAGGCGGCCGGGCAGGAGCAATTGCCGCATGGTGATGGAAAACTCGGGAACGTCGTCGCCGATGCGCCGGCTATAGCTCGTGCGGAACGCCGTGGCGGGCGCGCCGGTCTGCGACCCGTGCCCCACGTTCCCGGCGACCTGCAAATTGTTGCTGCCGTAAAGGGAGGTGGCCAGCGCGAAGGCCGTGCCCATATCCGCCTGGCTGGCGACGCCGATGGCCTGCTCGCCTTCCCCGGCCGAGAGCTGCACAATGCCGCGCACATCGGAAAACACCGTGCCGTGGTCGGACGCCTTGTCGGGAGGGTTGGCTATCGGAACCGGCGTGAAGCGCAAGACCGGCCGCGTGGAAGAGGCGCTGCGCAGCACCCATTTCCAATCGTCCGTCATCAGGCCGTTTTCAAATGGCGGAGCCGCCAGCCGTATGGTGCTGAACAGCGTGTTGAGGTTGACGCTCAGCGCGCTGCGCATACCGGGCTGCACCAGGATGTCCTTCTTCAATGCCGGGACAAATGCGGCTAACGTGATGCGAACGGAATAGACATCGGGGACGATATTCAGGAATCGGAATTCCCCATGATCGTCCGTCATCACCTTGGCGTACGGCCGATCCTGCCGGTTGAGGAGTTGCACCGTGGCGCCCATTTGCGGCACGCCCGTCGAATCGCTCACAATTCCGGTAATGGCCCCCGCCAGACGCCAAGGTTGTGCGGCCGGGAGGTTGCCGGGAACCGCCAGGCATACCACCCCCAGAACCAGCGATCTCAACGTTATGTGCGCCTTCGTTCTCAACATCCGGCGACGCCACTGTCGCGGGCTTGCCCCCGCGCTTTATTAGGTTACCGTAAATTCACCCTGCTGTGTGAGAGTCTGATTCCGGTTTTTGTCCGTCACTTTCAGCCGGATCGTGTATTGACCAGGCGCCAGGCTCTTGAGAGGGAGCAGTTTCTCGATGGTCACCTGGCTGGCGGAAGCCTCGGGGATTTTCCCCACGTCCTCGGTAAATTCAAAAATCTTCTCGTTCGTGCCGGTTCTCACCACTTCATACTGGACCTGGCCATTGGGCTTATGGGTGGTCTCATCGGAGCCCACATTGTAGAGCTTCATGTAAATGCCCATCTTCTCGTCTTGCCGGAAGACATTATCGATGCGCGGCCGGACTTTGGAATCCCCGATCACGAACTGGCCGGTGCCGATGCTCCGCATGGGGACTTTCTCGACCACATCGGCCAGAATGAGCGTGCTGCTGGTGATCTTGTCGGGATCCAGTCGCGGGACGCTCAGCGCAAGCTCATAGTTGTTGAGGCTGCCGCCCACCACGTCTTTCGCCACGATATTAAGACGGTACGTTCCGGGGGCCAGGGGTACGTTCTTCTGATAAATGGACTTCTGCTTGGCGTACGCTTGCAGCATTTCGGCCGGCGCATTGACCTCCACGGTATCTTCGAAGACGTTCACCACCCGCCGCGTCATGGTGCTGATGCGGGCGTAAATGTTGACTACGGCCTTCTGCACGCCCTCTTTGGAGTGGAACTGCAAGTCCTTGTTATCGAATTGCACGGTGAAGTACGTCAGAACCGAGGCATCCGTGACCGGGAAGTAGTCCACCCGCACCTTCATGGGCAGAACGTTGTAGGTGATTTTGGAATTGACCTCGGACTCCAGGTCCTTGAACTTGATCACCGGCGGCGCCTGCAACTTGGCGTATTGCTCGAGGCGCGTGAATTCGTTCATGCTGGCCGGCATCTGATCCACCGGCACGCCCAGGTGCGTTCCATCGGTACGCGTGAAGCGGTCGGTCTTGCTCGAGAGTCCCATTTGCTCCGACATCGTCAAGCCGGCGCCCGGAACGTACAGCAAAGCGTCCTTTTCGGACGGGTCCATGGTCATGTGGAACTCGCCCGTCATGGTGGGATCGACGAACTCGATAATCACGTTGGTGCCCACGCCTTCGATGTAGCGATAGCGCCACTGCTGGAAGGGATAGGTGGAAGTTTCGCCGCCGCCTTCCTCGTAGGGCCGCTCGTAGGTGCCACCGGAGGAGTGATCCTCGATCTCATCGGGCGGGCCGTACTCGATATAAATGCGGCCGCGATCGGTCTTCCAGCCAGGAATGCCGCTAGCGTAGTTCTCGTTGGCGTAAGCGATGCGGCGGTAGTGCTCTTCCTTAAACTCGTTCTCGACGGTATCGGGCGTAGGGTCGCGGCGCAGCCAGAACTGCTCCACGAACTGCTCGCGCTCCTCGTCGGTGGCAAACTGTTTGAAAGCCTTCCGCTCTTCGTCCGTGATGATGTAAGCGACGTCCTCGTTGAGCCACTTCTTCCACGGCGTTTCGAGTTCCTTCTTGAGCG
>CAYRWE010000132.1:0-13614 GCA_964427655.1 uncultured Solibacteraceae bacterium
CCGTCGTAGGGGCCTAAACCTCTACCGGGGGTTCGAATCCCCCCCTCTCCGCCAGCGCCAGACGAGGGATCTAGGCTCTGGCTCTACGCCAAAAACCGGGGCAGACCCCAATCCCAAAATCTTCTAAGAACATAACACCTTCACTTGAAGTCTGTACTGTTTCAGAGTTACGGAAGCCGTAGGCTTGCCGGCTGATGAGATCCAATCTTTCCCCGACTGACCCGGCACGGGTGTCAACTCCGCCCACGCTTCATAGGATATCGATGCTGCCGGGGAGATCGAGGGCAGCAGCCGCGAGAGCATTACCGAGGGATCGGCGGCAATGGCGGCGAGAATCTCCGTGAAGCGCTCCAGCGGCCGGGTGGCGCCGGCCTCGTCGAAGGCATCCAGGCTGTATTCGAGCGAGCACAGCAGGCCCTCCGGCAGCTCCAGCACATCCATCGAGAGATCGAATTTCGTCGTGCCGTTGTGCAGCGGATGGTGCGCCAGCCGCAGGCCCCGCAGTTTCACCGCTTCGTAGGGGGGCGTTCTGCAGAGCCAGCACCGCGTTGAAGAGCGGGTTGCGGCCGGCCTGTCGCCGCGGGCGGAGGTCCTCGACGATCTTCGCCAGGGGCACGTCGGGATGCGTGTACGCTCCCAGGCAGGATTCCCGGGCGCGCGCCAGCAGGTCGCGGAAAGTCGCTGCGCCAGAGAGGTTCGTGCCCAACACGATCATGTCGACGAAGAAACCGATCAGCCCTCGACGCCCGGATAACTTCGGTTGGCGAAGGGCAGCCCACCGCGATGTCGCGCTCACCCGACTAGGCGGCCAGCACCACTTGGTAAGCCGCCGGGAGGGTCATGTGGAGCGTCGCGTTTTCGCTCTTGCACATGGCCTTGAGCCGGCGGAATCGCGGGCGGTACCATGCGCCATTCGCGACGGGTCATTTCACCTTGGCTCGTCTTGTTAATTAATCGACTTTCGTTTGGACTGATGTATCCCTCGCCCATGTACCCTCCGCGGGGAGCCTGTGAAAAGAGCACATATGTTGCCAGCGGGGAGTTCTGACGAGGCGGTCTTCCAACGGAACTGGACCTCGACCTAACCTGAACTCTTCGAGAAGTGCTTTCGAAGCTTGGCAATCTCTTCACTGGAAGGATCCCAGTCCGTATCGCAGGTATTACAGTGGAACACCAAGGTATCGGACTTCAACGCTCGTTCGAATTCCTCACGAGTGAATGCGATCGTTTGGTTGTGGTTATTCGGACAGACGGTAGCTAACTCCACGCGTTCGCTCATCGACCCTCCCATAGGTTGCAAGCCCCCGTGTGCTTGCAACCGAGGGGCCGCTTGGCGACCGGCCGAGCCTCGCGGCGACCCTCGGTCCTGGCGAGAGCGGGTGGCCTGGGTTCGGGCGACAACTCCGGATGCGCCCGAAGCTATACTGATTAGGGCATGAAACCAGCATCCGCACTGCCTGAGTCCCCTTCCCCGAAGTCGCGCGTCCGCGGACGTTATCGGGTTCTGGGCGTTCTGGCGGTCTTCGCCGCGATCGTCGTATTCATCTTTCCTTTGATCTTCAGACCCGGAGTCGAACCGCCTACCGAGTTGGCGTTTGCCAGCCCGTTTTCGATGGCACTCCTAATTTCTAACCAAAACATCACGCCGCTGACGGACGTCGAATACAGTTGTGAGGTTTCGAACCTGACGCTGGCGAACGGTTCGGAAGTAAAGGACGCCAAGGTCCTCGTTCGTGGATCGATTCGCAAAATTCCCGGCCGCCGCGCCATCCCGGGACGTTGCGAGACCGCCTATATCGTAGGTGCTCCGCTGAAAGCGGTCGAATACAGATTAACACTCAACTATAAGACGTACCCTTGGCCGCAACGCCGCACCGCTGTATACCGGATTGCCGCTCAGATAAGTGGCGCCGGCCAGGTCACGGGATGGAAGGTAAGTTGAGTTGGACGGCCGCCGGCCGGGCCAGGAGAGTTGCGATTCCTCGTGAAACGGAGCCTTTAATGGCCCCCAGTCGAACCAAAAGTAGTAGAATTAGCGGAGGGAACTGAAAATACACCTACTCGCATGCCTACATCGCAACTGACTCACGACATCCTCGCCGCCGCTATCGAAGGTTTCGAGTTCCAGAAACGCCGAATCGACGCTCAGATAGCCGAACTCCGGGCTGCGCTGAAGGGCGCTCCCGCCGATACCGCCGCGGCTCCAGCGGCCAAGCCAGGGAGACGCCAGATGAGCGCCGCCGCCCGCGCACGGATCGCCGCGGCCCAACGGAAGAGATGGGCGGCGGTCAAGAAGACCGGGGAACCGAAAGGACCCGCGGCTCCGTCTCAAGCCGCCAAGCCCAAGCGCAGGCTGAGTGCCGCGGGGAAGAAGGCGATTATCGAGGGCACCAAACGCCGTTGGGCGCGGGTCAAGGCTGAGGCGGATAAGGCGGCCAAGGCCGAGCGGGCTCCCGCGAAAAAGGCCTCCTCGAAGACAGCGGGGCGGAAGAATGCAAAACGGGCCGCCAAGGCAGAGCCGACGCCGCAAACAACCGCCCCGGTCGCAACGGAGTAACCCCGCCTGCTCATCGACAATACGGCGACACTGGAAGTATGAGCGTCGTTCGATTGGATTGCGTGAGCAAGGACTATATCGCTGAAGGGATCGCCGTTCCCGCGCTGCACGAGGTCTCGCTGGAGTTCGAAGCCGGCGAGTTTGTGGCCTTGGCCGGGCGGAGCGGGTGCGGCAAATCCACACTGCTGAATCTCGCCGGAGCCATGGACTTCCCAACCTCCGGAAGAGTGACCCTCGACGGCGTGGTGACTTCGCAACTGAGCGACGCGGGACTCACGCGATTGCGGCGCGAAAAGGTGGGCTTCGTCTTTCAATCCTTCCAATTGCTGCCGACTCTCTCAGTGGTGGAGAACGTCGAGCTGCCGTTACTTCTGAGCGGCGCCGCACGGGCGCGCGAGACAGCCACGGAGAGACTCTGCTGGGTGGAGATGGACGCTTACTCCGCGCGTATGCCGTATCAGCTCTCGGGCGGACAGATGCAACGCGCAGCCATCGCGCGGGCGCTGGTTCATTCCCCGCGCCTTCTTCTGGCCGATGAACCCACGGGCAACCTGGATAACTCCACCAGCGAGAGGATTCTCGCGTTGCTCAGGCAAATTGCGACCCGCTGGAACACCACGGTCTTGATGGCGACACACAGCGCCGAGGCCGCGTCCCTGGCCGACACCGTGGTCCGTTTGAGCGACGGCCGGGTTGCCGAGTTGCGGCCGGCGGTCAAGCCGGTCTAGTCTCGCGGCAATCCCCATGGCTCTCTGGAAGCTGTATCGCCGGATGATCCTTCGACCGATGCGGCAGGAGCGCCTGCGCACGGCCATCGCGATCTTCTCGGTGGCGCTGGGCTTGGCGGCCGTCCTGGCCATCGAACTTGCGGGAGACGCGGCCGCGGGGTCGTTCCGATCGTCCATGGAGACGCTGCTGGAAGGCTCGGCGTTCGAGATTACCGGGGCCGGCGGTGTGCCCCCGGAGGCGGCGGCACGCCTGGCCACGCTGCCTTACCCGATCAAGATCCATCCCCGCATGGAAGAGTACGCGGTGATTGCGTCTTCCGGTCGCACGGTGCCGCTGCTGGGAGTCGATTTGGTTGGCGAATCGCTGCCTGAAGCGTCGACCAATCTCGACATTCTCAAGCCGGAAACCGCGCCGGCCGCGACCCCGGTTCTCACGGGCAGCAGTTTGGGATACACAACCGGAGACCGGCTGCAACTGACCATCAACGACATCTCCGCCGAGTGCACGGTGCGCGGCGTCCTGGGTGCGGGCTCGGGCGACGTCGTCACGATGGACCTGGCGGCCTCCGACCGCCTGCTGCGCCGCAGCGGGAAGCTGGACCGCATTCTCATCGAGGTACCCGAAGGCCGCGGCCTGGAGGAATGGGAGGGCATTCTTCGGAGAGCGCTTCCAGCGGGGCTGTCGGTTGGGCGCATCGGCACAAAAACCGCGGAGAACCGGCGCATGCTGGCGGCCTTCCGCTGGAATCTCCGCGTGCTGAGTTATGTTTCGCTGGCGGTGGGCGCGTTTCTGATTTACAACACGATTTCCGTCTCGGTGGTTCGCCGCCGTTTCGAGGTTGGGATTCTGCGGGCGCTGGGCGTCACACGCGGCGGAATCCTGGCCGGGTTTCTGGGAGAAGCGGCGACCTTGGGCCTATTGGGCGCGCTGGTGGGCATCGCGCTGGGAAGATTCCTGGCTATCGGAGCCGTCCGAATGGTGGGCTCGACCGTGGAATCGCTGTACGTCAGCAGCCAGCCGGGAGCCATTGCGCTCACCTGGCTGGATGCCTGGGTAGCCGTAGCGATCGGCGTGGGCGTCTCGATCGTCTCAGCTCTTTCGCCGGCGTGGGAAGCTTCACGCGTGATGCCCGTGGAAGCCATGGCGCGCGGCCAGAGGGAGCATAAGGCGAGAGTACACAGCCGCCGCGACCTGATCGTGGCGGCCGCGTTTGGCGCGGGCGCATGGCTCGCCTCCCGGCAGGCGCCGGTGGGAGGCAAACCGGTGTTCGGCTATCTGGCGGCGGTCCTGCTCATCGGTGTCTCGGCCGCCGCGATGCCCGCCCTGGTCGCGGGACTCACGGCCGCGTTCGGGGGAGTTATCCGGGCCATCTTCGGCGTGGAGGCGTTGCTCGCTACGCGCGGCCTGGCCGGCTCCTTACGCCGCACTTCGGTGTTTGTGGGAGCGCTATCGACCGCCGTGGCGATGCTCGTGGCGGTGGGCATCATGGTGGGCAGTTTCCGCGAGACCCTGCTGGTATGGATGGACGACCGCTTGCGAGCGGACCTGTATCTGCGGCCCGCGGTCCCGCAGGGAGCGGACCGGCACCCCACCATGTCTTCCGATGTCCCTCGCGAACTGGGCAAGCTTCCCGCGGTGGAGGCGCTCGACACGCTGCGGGCATATGAGATCGCTTATGAAGGCCTGCCGGCCACGCTGGGCGGGATCGAAGCGCGGATTACGGGCCGCTACGGAAACCGGCCCCTGCTTTCGGGCGCGCGGCCCCAAATTGTGTGGCCGGGACTGGCGGGCCGCGACGCGGTTGTGGTCAGCGAGCCGTTCGCCAACAAACACAACCTGCGCGCCGGCGACGTACTGACCCTGCCGCTCGGAGATGCGCGTGTTCCGTTTCTCGTCCTGGACGTTTACTACGACTATTCCAACGAGCGCGGATTCATTCTCATGGACCGCGGCACGCTGCTCAAATACCTTCCCGATGCGGGAGTGTCCAGCGTGGCCGTCTACCTGAAGCCCGGCGTGCCGGCCGAGCGGGGTGAACGGCAGATCCGCGCGGCGCTCGACGGGCGCAGGATTCTGATTTCCTCCAACGGCACCCTGCGCCAGGAGGCGGTGCGCATTTTCGACCGGACCTTCGCGATCACTTACGCGCTCGAAGCCGTGGCCGTGTTCGTCGCCGTGATGGGCGTGGGCGGCGCCTTGCTGGCTCTGGTGATCGACCGCCGCAGGGAGTTTGGACTGCTCGGCTTTCTGGGAGCCAGCAAAGGCCAGGTGCGCCGCATCATCCTCTTCGAAGCGGGATTGCTGGGATTACTTGCCAATGTCGCCGGCTTGATCCTGGGTTTCCTGCTGTCGCTGCTGCTCATTTTCGTGATCAATAAGCAGTCATTCGGTTGGACTATCCAATTTCACTGGCCGGTCGCCGTGTTGCTGAGCGCATTGTCGCTCGTGTATGCGGCGACCGTCATCGCGGGAATCTATCCGGCGCGAGTGGCCACGCGGCTTATTCCCGTCGAGGTGATTCATGAGGAGTAAGTCTTCGCGCGTAGCGCTGGTTCTCGCGATGCTCGCGCAGCTCTGGGCCGCGCAGAGCGAGCCGTTTCGGATGGCCGCGCCAGGCTATCGTTATGCGTTTCCGCGGGACCACTTCAACCATCCCGATTTTCAGACGGAGTGGTGGTACTACACCGGTAACCTGCACACCTCCCAGGGCCGGCGCTTCGGCTTCGAGCTGACTTTCTTTCGCCATGGCGTGGATCGGAAGAGCACCGATCAAGCCGTCTGGGACGTCAGGGATCTCTGGCTGGCGCACCTGGCGCTCAGCGATTTGGAGAGCGGCCGGTTTCTCCATACCGAACGTCTCAATCGCGCGGGCGCGGGCATCGCGGGCGCGGATGGGGAGCAAGCGCGGGTTTGGAACGGGAACTGGCAGGCGCAGTGGAAGCTGGACGCGAATGCGCCCGGTGCTATGGCGTCCCAGCAATTGCATGCCATCGCGGAGCGCTTTTCGCTCGATCTGGCGATGACCACGGCCAAGCCACCGGTCATCCATGGCGAGAATGGAATCAGCCGGAAAGCCGAAAGACCCGGCCGGGCCTCCCACTACATCTCTTTCACCAGGCTCCAGACCAACGGCGCCATCGTAATTGAAGGCCAGCGGTTTGAGGTTACGGGCGAGAGCTGGATGGACCATGAATTCTTCACGCACCAACTGGCGGCCGGCCAGAGCGGCTGGGATTGGTTTGGCGTGCAGCTTCAGGATGGGTCGGAGATCATGCTGTTCCGGTTGCGGAGGAAAGACGGCGCGCCCGATCCGTTTTCGGCTGGGACTTATGTCGACGCCCGAGGCCGCGCGACGCACCTCTCGGCGAAAGATTTCTCCCTGGCACCAGGTAAAATTTGGACCAGCCCGAGTTCCGGCGGCCGGTATCCGATCGAATGGCAGATTCGCGTGCCGTCGCTCGATCTCGATGCCGGCGTTACAACCCGTCTGCCACAGCAGGAATTGACGGGCAGAACGCACTCCGAGCCGACATACTGGGAGGGCGCCATCGAGGTGACCGCGACCAGAAACGGGCAGCCGCTCAAGGGGCTAGGCTATCTGGAGATGACCGGCTACGCCGGGCCCATTCCGATGGCCGAGTAGTTGTACCAGGCCAACTGGCGGCCCGGTGCGAATTTTCACGCAAGCCGAACTAGGTTTCGACCCGATGGCGCTTTGCCTGCAGCAAGAAACCTATGCCTAATAAAAACTCAAGCAAGACCATCCTGGTCACCGGTGCGACCGGCCACCAGGGCGGCGCTGTTTTGCGGCACCTTCGAGAGCGGGGCTTTGCGGTGCGGGCGCTGACGCGCGATCCGGACCAGCCCCAGGCGCGTGCCTTCACCGGCCCCGGCGTCGAAGTCGTGCGGGGCCACATGGACGATCCACAATCGCTGGCCCGCGCCGTGGATGGCGTGTACGGCGTCTTCTCGGTACAAGACTCGCGCCAGGGCGCCGAAGCCGAAATCCGCCAGGGCATCAATCTCGCGGACGCCGCCAAGCGTTCGGACGTCACGCATTTTGTCTATAGCTCGGTGGGCAGCGCGGACCAGCGGACCGGCATTCCGCATTTCGACAGCAAGTTCCGCATCGAGGAGCACCTTCGCGGCACGGGCATGCGTTATACGATCGTGCGGCCGGTGTTCTTCATGGATAACTGGTTGGGCATGCGGCAGATGATCGAAGCCGGCACGCTGAGCCAGCCGCTGAGCCCCACTACGCGCCTGCAGATGATCGCGGTAGACAACATCGGCGGGGTTGTCGCGATGGCTTTCGAGCATCCCGGCAAATGGCAGAACCGTATCTTCGATCTGGCTGGCGACGAGCTATCCATGACCGAGATCGCCCAGTCCTTCACGCGAGCTTCCGGCCGCGAAGTTCAGTACCGGCCGATGCCCTGGGACGAGTTTGAGAAACTGGCCGGCAAGGACCTGACGTTGATGTACCACTGGTTCGAGGAAGTCGGATATCACATCGATATCGGTGCGGTCCGCCAGGAGTATCCCACACTAACTCCCTTTGAGCAGTGGATGAACTCGTACTGGCATAGCGCGACGCGCACGGCCCGTTAGGCCCGCCTCAACAGCGCGCGAGCACGTAGGGACCTTCGGGAACCACGGCCACCGTGGCGCCCGGGGCTAACTCGCGCGCCAAGGTGTCCATCGCCGCTTGGGGTGTGGGATGACAGCGGCCCCACAGCTTCTCCCGGTATTCAGCAGGCAGGCCCGGAACATACCAGGAGACATGCTTGCGGGTGGTTACCAGCGCCAGTTTTTCGAGCTGCCACTGGTCGACCACGACGGGAGTACTTTCGATGCGGCCCAGAAACCCGGCATCGGACTCGCCCGCCAGCACCATGCGGCGGAACTCTTCCGCGCCCACTCCCTCCTCGCACGCGGCGATCAGCAGGATGTGGCCGCCGGGCTTCACGATATGGGAAGCCGCGGTCACGCCTTTAATGGATTGGTAGTACGTGAGGTCGAGCGGATATCCGGCCGCGGTTGTGATGACGGCGTCCACTGGCTCGGGGAGCGATTCCAGCATCGTCTCGGAGACGAAGCGGTAGCCGCACGGGTGCGCGTGGGCGGGATCGCCGGCGAAGATGGCCGCAATCGAACGGTCGCGCGCCAGTGCCACGTCTAGCATGAAATCGTGCCGGGCCATGCGCGAAATCGCCAGCAGCTCCCGGTGCAGCGGATTGCCGTCGATGCTGCCCTCCACCGCGCGCGGGTCGCGCATGAACTTCGGGCTGTGCAGGACCTCGATGGTTTCCTTGGCCGCCAGGCCAGGCGCGATCAGCTTGCGACCGCCCGAGTAGCCCAGCATGAGATGCGGTTCAATGAAGCCGAGGGTGATGTGAAGATCGGCCGCGACGAATCTCTCGTCGATGTATACCGGAGTGCCCGCCGGAGCCCGCCCCAGCGGGCGATGCGAGGAAAACTCCCGCGCCATGTGATTCACCACGCGGAACCCGGCCGCCACCTCGGCGCCGCAGATCTCGCGGATCTCATCCGGCGTGGCGGCGCGATGCAGCCCGGTGGCGATGAGGATCGTGATGTTCTCGCGCGGGATGCCGGCATCGAGCAGGCGGCGCAGCAGTGGAGGAAGCGTCTTGGAATTGGGCGCCGGCCGGGTGATGTCGCAGACCGAAATAGCCGCGCTCCTCTTGCCGGCCGCTAGTGTCGAGAGCGGCGCGCAGCCGATCGGCGCATCCAGTGCCGCTTCGAGTGCCTCCTGCCAGCCCGCCAGCGGCTTGGCCGAACGGGCCTCCAGCACACGATAGCGGAAGCCGCCGGGCAGCTCCGCCTTCAGCCCGGTTCTTCCAAACGCCAGATCGATCTCCATGAGGGTATCGTACAACGCGGCGCCGGCGAGCCCCGCAGGATCGCGTCTACTTGCCTTGCTCGACGAAGACCAGTTGGCCGAAGCGCGCGGGAACGTGCGGATTCGCGGTGGGCTGCAGAGGGTCGGACCACATGCTCAGACGGCGGTTGGGTTCCACGCCATCCCAGCGATTGAGCGCGGCGGTCCATATGTCTCCCGGCGCGGGGCGCTTGGAAATTTCCTCGAAGTTCACCCACGGGATGGAGACTTCGAGACTCCAGCCCTGGTCCTTATCGCCGCGCAAATTCAAAGTGCCGCGGATGAACGAGGCCAATTGCACTCCCTGCAGGTTGAAGCGCTTGAAAGCATATTGGGCGTTGGACATCAGGTAATCGTAAAGAACCGCGCGGGCGTTCATTTCCAGACCGAAATAGACCGCGGTTTGCGAAGGCTTCGGGTTGATGAAGATCTCGACCGCATCGTCCATATAAGTAGGATCGTCCCGCTCGGTGCGCTGGGCGGTGATGTCGGTGTCCTCGCATTCGTATCCCACGTAGAGATTGTCGTCGTCCCAAAGCAGCCGGGCGGTGGTTTTCTGCTTGGCGCCAGTCTGAAAGTCCCATGGGAAGATGAACTCGACGGGCGCCGCGGCTTTCCAAGCATTCTCGTCGAGCTTGCCATCGATGACGATGCGGCCGGAGGCGCGCTTGACTTCATAGCGCGGCACGGGCGGTTGCGCCGCGACGGCGGCGGCCAGCAGCAGAAAGATCGCCGGGATTCGCAGGGAACACATAGTAGAGCGATTGTAGCGCGGCGCGCGGACGGGTACGCCGATCGTCTACACTGGCACTTGGTTTCAGCATGATCGTCCGCACTCGAATTTTATGGCTAGCCGTCCTCTCGCTGGCCGCCCTGCCGGCGCAGGATCTCGATTCCCGGCTATCGGAGCAGATCGCCGCGGCTTTGAAGAAGAGCGGCGCGCCGAGCGTCTCGGTAGCCGTGGTGCGCGAGAACCGACTGGCCTTCGCCAAAGCCTTCGGCACCGCCGACCTGGCCGAGGGACGCGCGGCGGAGGCCGGCACGCGCTACGCGGTGGGGTCCATCTCCAAGCAGTTCACGGCCGCCGCGCTGCTCTTGCTTCAGGAACAAGGCACGCTCTCGCTCGGCGATCCCGTGGCGAAGTACTTTCCCAACCTCACGCGCGCGGGCGACATCACCATCCGCCAGTTGCTCTCGCACACCTCGGGGTATGAGGATTACGCGCCGCAGGATTACCTCATCCCCGAGTGGACCAAGCCCACCGCGCCGCTCGCGCTGTTGGAGCGCTGGGCCGCCAAGCCGCTGAATTTTGAGCCCGGCACGCGCTGGCAGTACAGCAACACGAATTACGTTCTGGCCGGCCAGATTTTCGAGAAGGCCTCCGGACGGCCGCTGGTGGCCTTTCTGCGCGAGCGCATCTTCGAACCGCTGGGCATGCGCACGGCCGTCGACTGGAATGCCGAGGCTCCCGGCCCGTCCGATGCTAAGGCGTACACCCGCTTCGCGCTGGGGCCTCCGCGGCCGGTGGCGCGCGAAGCGGCCGGCTGGTACTTCGCGGCGGCCGAACTGGCCATGACGGCCGCCGACCTGGTCCGCTGGGACATCGCCTTCCTCGAGCGCAAGATCCTCTCGCCGCGCTCCTATGAGGAATTCACGCGCGAAGTGACGCTCGGCAATGGAGACCGCACGCATTACGCCCTGGGCCTCTCGGTGAGCGAGCGGAACGGCATGCCCGCCATCAGCCACTCGGGCGAGGTCTCCGGCTTCCTGGCTTCGAACGTTGTCTTCCCCACGCGCCAAGCCGCCGTGGTGGTGCTGACGAACGAAGACGGCATCGACCTGATCGGGCCGCTGTCGCGCGAGATCGCCGACACCCTGTTCGCGGCGGAGCGGCCGCCCGCGGCGGTATCGGCGAAAGATACGGCCCAGGTGCGGGCTATTCTGGAAGGCCTGCGCGCCGGCCGCATCGACCGCGGCCTGTTCACAGCCAACGCCAATTCGTATTTCTCCGCGACCGCCCTGCGCGATTGCCGGGAGTCGCTCGCACGGCTGGGCAAGCTGAAAGCCGTAACCTCCGCCGGCGAGCAACTGCGCGGAGGCATGACCCACCGTACTTATCGCGCCGAATTCGCCAGGAAGACGCTCACGCTCAATATCTACGTGACGGCGGAGGGGAAGTACGAGCAGTTCATGGTGGAAGACCAAGTCTAGGCACCCAGGCCCGCCGGGCGCCAGCCCTCGGGGCCTCCGCTTCCTCCAAATCTCAGGTGTTGACTTTTTGCTTCTCCGCGTTCCTCCGCTCCTCAGCGTCTCCGCGGTGAGCTTTTTTGGGCGTCCTCTGGGCAAGCTAAAGCATGCCCCACTACTGCAAAACCACCAGCTCGCGATAGCCCTCGGGCACGTAGAGACTGCCTTCGGTAATGCCTTCGGGCGCGATGCGCTGGAGCGTCTGCGCCAGGTCGCGCGCAGTCGACCGGCCGGCCAGGGCGTCCTCGAAGGCGCGCGTGACGCGGGTCACCTGATCGGCCGATTCGTGGGCGAATTCCAGGCGGAAATGGCGGATGCCGGCGGCTCGCCAGGAATCGAGGTGCACAGCGGCCTGCTGCGCTTCGGCGCCGAAGACCGTGTTGCGGCAGCCTACGTCGGCCATCACCGGATGCGCGCGGCCGGCCGGATCGCGCAGCGCCACGCGATGCGTCTCGCAGGGACGGCCGCAATCCTTGTAACTCGTGCCGGTAGATAGGAAGCGGCAGAAGACGCAGTGCTCGGTGTGGAATACGGGCAGGTGGTGATAAGCCACCGCCTCCACGCGGCCGGCGCCAATGCGGCGCGCCAGCTCGGCCACCTGCTCGGCGTTGAGGTCGTGCGTGGGGGTGAGAATTTCGAGACCGCGCGCCAGGAGTTCGCGGGCCGCCAGCGCGTTGGCGGCGTTCAGGCTGAAATCGCCCACCAGCGCCGGATGCGGGCGCGCAGTGAGCGCCTGCAGCAGGCCCGCCGAGCGCACCAGGATGGGGCAGCCGCAGCCCAGCAGAAAATCGAGGATGCGCTCTTCACCCGGCTTCAGCACGCGCGGGCTGGCCACCCGTGGCTCCAAGCCGGCCGCGCGCACGCGCTCGAGCGAAGGCCGCAAGCCATAGAGATCGAGATAGTCCAGCGTGATGCTGGCAGGCCGCATTTCAAGGGCGGCATCCAGTTGCTCGGCGGTGCGCACCAGCAGGTGAAGAAGGGGCGGTCCACCCGGCGATGCGGGCGCCGGCTCCGGTTCGGGCGCGGGCACTATGGTCACGTGCCGCGCCGCGCCCTGGCGCTCCTGGAGCCGCTCCACAGCCTCGCGGCGCACCTGGTTGAGCAGCGAGGCCGGGGCGAAGGGCGAGCCTTCGAGCGCCAGCTCGATCCCCGCTAGCGCGTAGGGCGTGTTGCCGAGCCGCCCCAGTTGATCGCGCAGCAGCTCGGCGGTCAGCGCGCGATTGCGCGCCGCGCCCAGGATGGCTTCGGAACGTACGGCCACGCTGATCTCCCCCACCTGCCACTCGGTCTCGATCGGAGCGCCCTCGCGGGCCGTCACACGCACGTGCACGGGCTGCTTTCGCAGGGGCGCCGCGGGGCTGAGGTAGGGGCGTGCGGCGCGTTCCAGCTCCGGATCGCTGGTGCGCCACAAAAGGTCGCCGCGCCGGATGCGAGCCGCGTTTATCGCGCCGTTGGCGAAGCGCAGCAGCACGGCATCCTCGCGCCGCTCCACCTGGAATATCCGCCCGCCCTCTTCGGGCTCTTCGGGAGAGCGCCAGTCGGCCGCATCGAACACCACGCCATCGCCGGGTTTGAGCGGAGCCAGAGCATCCGCCTCGCCGGTCTCCACCGTGATCGCGCCGGTTTCGACGCGCGTCACCCGGCCCATCCACACGCCGCGATGCCGCGGAGCGCGCCCGCGCACCACCGCCTGGTGGTCCGTCCCGGTGACGAAGTAAGGTCCCAGACCGCGCGAATAGACTTGTTCGAGCTGAAGTTCGGCGGCGCGGTCGAGGCTCGCGGGAAGCCCGGCCCAAGCCTCGTCCACGGCCTGGCGGTAGGCACCCGTGGCCAGCGCCACGTAATCGGCGTCCTTGTAGCGGCCTTCGATCTTGAGCGCCGAGATGCCGATGCGCACGATCTCCGGAATCTGGCGCAGCGCGTAGAGATCGCCCGGCGAGAGCAGGTAGCGCGCATCGCCGAGCGGCTTGGGCCGGCCGTCCACGATCATCTCGTAGGGCAAACGGCAGGCCTGCGCGCACTGGCCGCGATTGGCGCTGCGCCCGCCCCAGGCCTCCGAAGAGAAACACTGGCCGGAGTAGGCCACGCACAACGCCCCGTGGACGAAAATCTCGAGTTCACAATCGGTGGCGGCGCGTATGGCGCGCACCTGATCGAGCGAAAGCTCGCGCGCCAGCGT
>CAYRWE010000133.1:0-13556 GCA_964427655.1 uncultured Solibacteraceae bacterium
TGGGCGAGGCCTCCACGCTCAAGAACCAGCTCGCGCAGATCGAAGAGTACCTGGCCGGCATCGAGCGCGAAACCGCCCGTTCCACGCGCGAGGAGCAGGTGGCCGCCGCCGAAATCGAGCGCATCGACGGTGCCCGCAAGCAGCTCTCCGAGACCCTCGCCCAGCGCCAGCTCGAGCTCGAAGCGGTGGCCGGCGAACGGCACCGCACCGAAGACCAACTGGCCGACCGCCGCCGGTCAGCGGCGGACTTGCGCCGCGAGATCGACGGGCTGAAGAACGAAGTTTCCCAGATTCGCGCCCGCAAGGAATCGCTGGAACAGGTTCTGGCGCATCGCACCTACACCACCGAATCGGTCAAGCGCCTCTTCGCCGCCCTGGAAAAGGGCAAGGCCTCCGATTTCACTCCGCTGGGCGTGCTAGCGGACTATGTCGAAGTCGATCCGCAGTTTGAGAAACCCGCCGAAGAGTTCCTCCATGACGAGCTCGAGTACGTGGTCGTCAAGACCTGGGACCAGGCGGCGCGCGGCCTCGATTTCATTCGCGCCGAGTTGGACGGGCGCGCCACCTTCCTGGTACATCCCGAGCCGGGAAGTCCGGGGTTCTGCCACCTCCCCGAACCGGCCATCGGTCCCGAGACCGGCATCGCCGCGCGCCTCAGCGAAACCCTGCGGCTCACCAACGGCTTCCGCGACCGCGCCGTGGATCTGCTGCCGCGCCTCTCGCTCTGTTTCCTGGCCGAGGACCGCCCCGCCGCGCAGCGCCTGGCGGTGACCTATCCGCATCTTTATTTCCTGCTGCCCGATGGCGCTTCCTACCACGGCCAGACCGTGACCGGCGGCAAGAAATCCGGCGCCGGTCCGCTGGCCATGAAACGCGAAGCGCGCGAGCTGGCCGCGCGGCTGGTAGCGCGGCAGGAAGCGCTCGATGCAAAGGTAGCGCAGCTCGACGCCGTGAATCAGGAAGTCCTGGCGCTCGAAGCGGAGCTGGAGCGTTTGCGGGCCTTGCAGCAGGCGCGCGAGAAGGACC
This sequence comes from uncultured Solibacteraceae bacterium, assembly GCA_964427655.1. Lineage (GTDB taxonomy): Bacteria > Acidobacteriota > Terriglobia > Bryobacterales > Bryobacteraceae > CAVQNQ01. Next base: position 1,027 of record CAYRWE010000133.1, read on the forward strand.
GCGTGGCGCTCGATCACGATATGCGCAAGCTGGGCGACGACCTGGCGCGCGCCAATTCGCGGCTTTCGGTGGCTCGCCTGGAACTCGAGCGCCTGCGCCGCGACGCCGCCAAATCCGCCGAGCAGCGCGAGAAGAATCGCGCGGCCGTCGAGGAGAAAGAGCGCCTGCGCGCCGAGCGCGAGCAAGCCCTGGAAAGCGAGCGCCAGGAACTCGAAACTCTCGAATCGCAAGCCGCCGGCATCGGCGAGGAACACGCCGCCACACGCGCCCAACTGGCCGGCCTCGAAGAGCGCCATCGCGGCGAGCATGCCGCCATGGGCCGCCTGGAACAGCAGTTGCGCGAAACGGTGGGGCGCCGCAACGCCATCGCGCCGGAAATCGAGCGCCTCGGCCTGGAACGGGCCCGCCTGCTGGCCAGCAATATCGAGCTGGATGGCCGCGCCGCGCAACTGGCCGGCGAAATCGCCGACCTGGATGGACGCGCGAACGAAATGGCCGCCGCTGACGATTCCCTGCGCGAAGCCCTGCGCGCCGGCGAGGAGGATCTCAAGCTCACGCGTACGCGAGTGGCAACCTCTCACGAGACGCGTTCGCAGATCGAGATCGAGCTGGTGCGCAAGCAGGCCGAGCTGAAGTATCTCGACGAAACCAGCCGCAAGGAACTCGACACTCCCGTGGAGGAACTGGCCGCGGCGGACGACCCCGTGCCGGATGCCGAAACCATTGCCGAAGCCGAGCAGGCCGCCAACGAGATCCGCAACCGCATCGAATCGCTCGGCCCCGTGAACGCCGCCGCCATGGAGGAATTCCAGGAAGCCCAACAGCGCCACGATTTCCTGAGCGCGCAGCGGCAGGATCTGATCGATTCCATCCGCGATACCGAAAAGGCCATTCAGGAAATCGACGTGGTCTCGCGCCAGAAATTCTCCGAGGCCTTCGAAGCCATCAACGAGAACTTCCGCCAAGCGTTTCAGAAGCTCTTCGCCGGCGGCACCGGCGAGATGCGCCTCACCGACCAGGAGAACCTGGCCGAATCCGGCATTGACATCGTCTGCTCGCCTCCCGGCAAGCGCCTGCAGAACGTGCTGCTGCTATCCGGCGGCGAGAAAGCGCTGGCCGCGGTGGCCTTGCTGATGGCGATTTTCCGCTACCAACCCAGCCCCTTCTGCGTCATGGACGAGGTGGATGCGCCGCTCGACGAATCCAACGTCGCGCGTCTAAACCGGCTACTGGTGGAGATGAGCGAGCACACGCAGTTCGTGGTGATCACGCACTCCAAGCGCACCATGGAAGCCGCGCAGGCACTCTACGGAGTGACGATGCAGGAGCCGGGCATCTCGCGCCTGGTCTCGGTGCGCTTCAACGCGGCGGAAGCGGCGGCATAAGTCGCTATCCCAGGTATACCCCCGAGGCACAGGACGTTCTCGGCTCAACTTAGGGTTTATTTACTTGGGTAACCACATATATTGTATAATGCGGTACACTCCGACAGAAAGGGCGCGTACTGCACATGCCAGAAACGGTCCCAATCAGGCCAGCAGATCTTCAGTTTGATGAGCAGAATGCTCGGCTCGCGCTGCCGAACGCCGGACAGCGGGAATCACAAATCGCCATGGTTCGGAACGAGGAACTGCAGCGCAAGCTCCTGATTTTGGCGAAGAGCATCGTCACTTACGGGATGAACCCTACCGAGCTGCCGATTGTAATGCCGCGCAGTGATGAGCCGACGCGATACATCGTTCTCGAAGGCAATCGGCGTCTTTCCGCCTTAAGGGCGCTAGAGAATCCAGATGCAATTGCTGGTTCCGTAGCTCCCAACGTGCTTAAGCAGCTTCGCGGGTTGAGCCAGAAATACTGGACCGGGCCGGTAGATGGGGTCGTGTGCTTTGTCGTCAAGGACCGGGAAGAAGCTGACCATTGGATCAGGCTGCGCCATACAGGAGAAAATAGCGGTGCCGGGGTTGTCCGCTGGGGTGCCGACGAAGTGGCCCGCTTCGAGGCCCGGACCGGCGTGCCGGAGCCGTATCACCAAGCCCTCAATTTTCTCGTTGCTTCCGGGGAATTGACTCCAGAGGCGCGAACAAAGATTCCGACGACCAGCTTCCAACGGCTTATGGAGGCGCCCGAGTTCCGCGCAAAGATGGGCGTCGAGGTTCAAGGTGGACGACTCTATTTACTCGCGGACTCCAAACATGTGGCGAAATCGCTCGCGTGGGTAACCACGGAGCTTGCGTCCGGCCGGACGAAGGTGAAAGATATTTACCGAAAGCCGGATCGCGCCATCTGGCTCCGAGACAAATTGCCCGCGAACATAGTTATTAAACCGACGATAAATAGAGGCGAGGGCGTGCTGGCAAGCAGCGTCGGAACGTTGAGCCAAGCGCCGGCGCAACCGAAGAAGAAAAATGTCAGAATTGCGAAACATCGTGACAGACTGATCCCCAGCGACTGCACGCTTTCCATCAAAGACGCTCGGTTGCGCGAGATCGAGAAGGAACTTCGGAAGCTGAGCCTCGATAACTACGCCAACGCCGTCGCCGTCTTATTCCGTGTGTTCATCGAGCTTGGCGTTGACACCTATATCGAGGCGAACGGCCTTCAAGCCACGAATGACCCCACGCTTCGAAGTAAGCTTCAGCAGATCAAGAACGATCTGCTTTCAAAAAAGAAGCTGACAGCGGGACAGGCTACTCCAGTGCAGCGCGCCTGTGCGAAGGATTCGTTCCTTGCCCCTTCGGTCAGCCTGATCCAGCTGTACGTTCATAGCAAGAGCGTATTCCCGGCTCCGAGCGATTTGCGAGCGCATTGGGACAGCCTTCAGCCGTTTATGATGGCGATGTGGTCTGCATGAGAGGCCCTGGGCGGCCGGCCAGAACAGGCGAAATCTCTTAGACTGGCCTCCGATGCCATACTACACGCCGCTTCGCTACCCCGGAGGAAAGCGCCGCCTCGTCCCAACCGTAACGAAGTTTCTCGAAGAAAACGGCCTGAAAGACATCCAGTACGCTGAGCCCTACGCCGGCGGCGCGTCCACGGCGCTGGCACTCCTGTTTGAAGAATACGCCTCTGTGATTTACATCAACGACCTGAGCCGTCCGGTTTTCGCTTTCTGGTCCGCTGTACTCAACGATGCGGAAGGTTTTTGCCGCCGCATCGAGAAGACGGAGGTGTCCATCGCGGAGTGGCATCGGCAACGAGCCGTGTACAAGAATAGGGCGACCGCGGATTTAGCGGATTTGGGTTTTGCTGCGCTCTTTCTGAATCGCACTAACCGCTCCGGCATTATTGATGGTGGTCCGATTGGAGGCAACGAACAAGCTGGAAATTGGGCTATCGACGCAAGATTCAATAAGCCGGAGATCATCCATCGCATTCGTAGGATCGGTCGATATTCGAGTCGGATTCGGCTTTTTCAATTGGATGGTCTCGACTTCACAAATGATGTGGTCGCGAAGCTTGGCGAAGATTCGTTTGTATTTTACGACCCACCGTACATCGAAAATGGCCAAAACCTATATCTGAATGAGTACTCGCTGGAGGGGCATCGGCATCTGTCGCATCGCATAGCGACTCTCGAACAGCCCTGGTTGGTTACGTACGATTATTCAGCAGTGCGGCACAACCTGTTCAGTCATCATAGGCGGATCGCGTATGGTCTTGGCTATACCGCACGAAAGCGTTATGAGGGTAGGGAGGTGATGTTCATCTCTAACAACCTTAGGCTGCCGTCTGGATGGCGACGGGATAAGCCCGTTCCGATGTCATCGCCCACGTGTGAGGCCCCCCTGTATGGGAAGATGGAGTCGATGAGGCCACAGCCAGAAATGATCGAGGGGCCGGAGGCGTTTGAACTTTCCCGTTTAGCGGTGAAAGCCATGCTCAAGGTTCCGAAATCCGCGACGGCCGCGAGTCCATTTGGTAAGCGCGCGAAAAAGAAAAGGCCAGCAACCTTGAAGGGTTAGCCGGCCTTGCATTTTCCGCGCGGCCCTAGCGCGCCAGCTCCTTTTCAATTAACTGACATTGGGGCCGGCATTCAAGCCACTTCGCGGATCTCGATGCGGTTACCGTCAATGTCCGAAATCGGGGAGTGATCGGCGACGCTCAGAAGTACCCACCCTTCGAGCACGCTCTCCAATTCTTCCCGGCAGGCTTCCAGCGTTTTGGCATGAGCCCAGATGCCGGCAATGGCTGGTATTTCGCCATAGAACGAACCATCGTCCTCGACGATTTCGTACCGGGCTTGGCGCATGGCGGCCCGTATGTACGAAGTAAGCATGATCCAATTACATGTCGCGACTTCGCCGCCGGGGCTGTTGGTTGTGGTGGACGGCGTTCCATGAGCCTCCGCGTTACGGCTGGGGTGGTTCGGGCACTTACACGCTTTGCGTGCAGCCTTAGTCGCCCGGCCAGCGTTGGCTCCGCGGGCCGGCCTGTGTCCTCGGGGCGCCAAAATGGGCTAACCTCAGACCTAGAGGTCCGCATGGAAAATCGTAACTTCGCCCGCCGCCGGTTCCTGAGCGGAATCGCCGGAGCGCCGCTGGCCGCGGCCGCCGCCACTACGCCCAAGATGAATCTGGTGGTGGGTGCCGATCACGCTGGCTTCCCCATGAAGGGGACGGTGGTGGATCTCCTGAAATCGTGGGGCCACCCGGTTGCGGATATGGGAACGTTCTCGACCGAGCCGGTCGATTTCCCCGATATCGCTCAGAAAGTCTGTGCAGAGGTGCTGGCCGGACGCGCCCAGCGCGCCGTGATGGTCTGCGGAACGGGGGTGGGAGCGTGCATCGCCGCGAATAAGGTCCCGGGAATCCGCGCGGCGCTGTGCCACGATACGTTTTGCGCCCACCAATCGGTGGAACACGATAACGTGAACGTGCTTTGTATGGGCGCCTGGGTCATCGGCCCCAAGCTGGCGGAAGAGGTACTGACGGCCTTCCTGCACGCTACGTTCAGCACGGACCCGGATTTGCGGCGCCGCGTCAAGAAGCTGGAAGAGATGGATAAGAAGCGCTGAAGGCGTCTTACAAATCTTCAGGGCGCAAGCCCGTGTGCTTCGCCATCTCAGAGAGAGCTACGGGACCTCGTTCTTCCTTATCGTGGTAGGCAAAGCGATATTGGGGCCAGCCTTCGCGTCTCAAGTCCTATGCGATCCCGAGACCCGAACTACCCGCCGACCGATCCGCTCTAACGCCGCTAGCACCCGACGCGCTTTCGTCGCGGGCCATCCACTCATGCCGCAATCGAAAACTGCAGGGTATCGGTGGCAGGTCGCATCTCACCGTGCTCAATCTCCTCGGCGATTACGCGAAGAGCGAGTGCCTTTGCCTTGAGCGCCGCTTCCTCGGAGGTTGCACCGTAGACCGTCACGCCCGGGAGTTCGGAAATGTCGCCAATCCACCGGCCATCGGTCCCGCAGAGCAGCCGGATTGTGAGTCGCATATGGACTCGATACTAGCACCTGCTGCCCCGCGGGCCGGCCGCGATCTTCAGGCCTGGAACGAGCTGCCGCAACCGCAGGTCGATTTGACGTGCGGGTTGTTGAACTTGAAGCCCGAACCCTCGATCGTCTCGACGTAGTCCACTTCCGCGCCGTCCAAATAAAGAAGGCTGGCTTGGTCCACGAAGACATTCAGGCCATCGTAGCTATAAGTCTTGTCCAGCATGTTGGGCTGGTTCTCGAAAGCCATCGAGTAGCTGAATCCCGAGCATCCGCCGCCCACCACGGCAATGCGCAGCCCACCCGGCATGGGGTCCTGGCTGGACATGATCTCTTTGACTTTACCAACCGCCTTTTCCGTTAATTGCACCATGCATAAACTCCTGATTTTTGAGTGTGCTCCCCCATTATACCCGCAGCGACTGGAGCACCTTGCGTTCTACGGTTTGGATGACGGCGGCGCGGCGCGGGTCGCGGGAATGTCGGCCCACACCTGTGCTATTGTGCGAATGTACCGAACGGCAGGTACTTGAAACCCGATGCGGCGGGTGCGCGTCGGACACGGTGTATGGGAACACTGACCGGCGCGCTCCCACTTCCCGCTTTCGGTAGCAAGGTTGCGGCCAAATCCAAAGTGGATTACGAAAACACGCCGGAAGGTGCCCTGGTACGCCGGGCTCGGGGGGGCGAAGAAGCCGCGTTCCGCGAGATCGTGGAGCGCTACCAGAGCAAAGTGTTTTCCATCATCCATGGCATCGTTCGCCAGCGCAACGATGTGGAAGACATTGCGCAGCAAGTATTTGCGAAGGTCTACCTGTCTCTGGGGAACTTCGATTTCCGCAGTTCCCTGATCACCTGGATCTATAAGATCACGGTCAACGAGTGTTTCGACTACCTGCGCAAACGCCGGGTGCGAAAGCTGGTCTATGAGAGCGACCTGAGCGAAGATGAAGTCCGCCGGGTGGAAAACAGCGAACCGCAGGTCGATCGGCAGTTGCCGGCGGATGCCACCCTGGCGCGCCGCGATTACGTCCTCAAGCTCCTCTCCCGCGTTTCGGAAGAGGAGCGCATGTTGTTGATGCTAAAGGAGGTTGAGGGCTATTCGGTGGAGGAATTGGCAGTCCGGACGGGCATGAACGAGAACACCATTAAGGTCAAGCTGTTTCGTGCCCGGCAGAAGTTGGTGAAGGCGGCCCAGCGCCTGGATCGCGCACCCGGCTTGGTGGCCGGGTGACCTGGGTTTTGGTTTTCCCCGGAAGCGGGCGGCCGGCGACGGATAGACCCGCGCGGGGTTGTTTTGGGCGTGTTGTTGTTATTGATTAGGGAAGAAACATATGCACGCAGTAGTGATGGAGAGCCTCGAAGAGTATCTGGCCGGCACATTGGAGCCGGCGGAGCTACGGGCGATCGAGGCACACCTGAGCGCCTGTGGAACATGCCGGCAGGAGATGGAGAGCATCGCGGACGTATCGCAACTGCTGGTCTCCTTGCGCGTCGAAGAAGAAATATTCCAGCCATTGCCCGGTTTTTTCGCCGGTGTGATGGAGCGGGTGAGCGAACGGAAGGCCGTGGCCGGCCTCGCGGGTTTTTTCGGGTTGAACCTGGTATTCGGGCGCCGGCTGGCGTTTGCCTGTCTGCTGACCGTGGCCATCGCCGGCGGGTTTCTCCTGTCGCGGGAAACTCGAGACCAGGGCGTTCCATCCCCCGAGGCGGTGCTGGCGCAGCAGAATTCGCCGGCTTTCGACACTCAGCCCGGAGCTGACAACATGCTTGTCACGCTGACGGATTATGAGCACTAATCTGCTCGAGCGTCCCGTGGCGAGGTGGATGAGCCCGCGGATGGCCTTTTTTGCCACCCTGACCCTGGTGTTCCTGTGCGGAGGCGTAACCGGGGCCCTCATCATGGATTTTGGTGTCCACGGGAAAGCCCGCGCGCCGGTCTTCGGCACGGTGGCCGGAAAGGCTGTCTCCTTCGAACGCATTCAGAAAGAGCTGGATCTGACTCCCGCGCAATCCGAACAGATGGAGACCGTGCTCAACGACTTCTGGCAGTACTACCGAACCGTCCTGAGCGAGGGCAAGACGCGCGTCGAACTGCTGCTTACCGATACACAGCGCCGCAAATTCGAGCGCATGCTGCAGGACCACCAGCCTCCGCAATAGAGGCCCTGCCTACCGCCGGGCGGCTCGTGGCTTATCCCCGATTGACTTGCCCGGTATCCCCAACGAGAATAATGCCAGATGCTCCGCCCGCAATCGCTTCTTCCATTTGCGGCCATCGCGCTGGTCGCGCTGACGGCTTGCTCGCCTGAGAGGCCTTCCCCGGCCCGCGCCTACGCTCTGGGTCAGCAGGCCGAGGCCGGACACCTGGTCTACACCGCCTATGAAGGCCAATGGCTGCCGCAGATCGGAGAAGGCATCAGAGCCCGGGTGCCGCAGCACCGCTTCTTCGAGATCCGCCTGAGCGCGGCCAATAACGGCGCCGCCGACGCCATCGTGCCGAATGCCACCCTGGAAGACGACAGCGGCCGCACGTACGAAGAACTGAACGACGGCAACGGCGTTCCCGCGTGGCTGGGGTTCGTGCGCCGCGCCAGGGCCGGCGAAACGCTCGAGGGCACGATCCTGTTCGACGTTCCGCCCCAGCATTACCGGCTGCGCGTTTCCGAAGAAAGCGGCGAGCGCGGCGCGCTCATCGACATCCCGCTGTCCTTCGGCGGCCCGTCCGCCATGCCCGCTTCCGACACAACTCAGAGATAGGAAGTATGCGGGCATAGCACCCTGCAAACGCCGCGCAGCTTAAAATTGAATTATGTGGGCCCTAGTGGCGCTCGCCGCTCTGCTGCAAACGCCGGATCCCGTCGCCGAGGGTTCCGCGGCGCTCGATGCCGGCAAGTACGAGGCCGCGGCGCAGGCCTTCGGCAAAGCCATCGAGGCCGATCCGCGGGACTACGCCGCGCATTTCAACCTGGCGCTGGCGTATAGTTATCTGCATCGCGATGCCGAAGGGGCCGCCGAATACCGCAAAACGCTGGAGCTCAAGCCGGGCCTCTACCAGGCCCAGGTGAACCTGGGCATGCTGCTGCTGCGGCAAAAGGAACCGGCCGATGCGCTCGAGCCACTGGCCGCCGCGGCTGCCCAGAAGCCGCAGGAATTCGCGCCGCGATACTACCTGGCCGAAGCGCAACTGGCCACCGGAGCGCTGGATCAAGCCGAGGAGAGCTACCGGCTGGCGCTTGAGACGAATCCCCAATCGGCGCCGGCCGAGCTGGGCCTGGCGCGGGCTTTGGCGCGCGACGACAAGCTGGCCGACGCCGCGCCCCATTTCCACCAGGCCGCTCAGCTCGATCGAAACTTCCGGAGTGCTCTGCTGGATCTGGCGGAGTTCTACGAGAAGGACCACCGCACGGCCGACGCCATGGCGATCTATCGCGAGCTGCCGGATAATGCCGCGGCTCAGGCGCGGCTGGGCGAATTGCTGCTCGAGGGGCGCAAATCGGCGGATGCCATCGCACCGCTCGAAAGCGCATACCGCAAATCGCCCACCGCCGAAAACCGTGTGGCGCTCGCGGCGGCTTACGGCAGCGCCGGACAGTTCGAGAAGGCTCTACCCTTACTCGAACAGGCCGTGGGCGCGGAGCCCTCGAATTACGACCTGCGCATGATGTACGGCCGCACGCTGCGCGATTCCCGGCAATTCGCCGCCGCGGCCGCCGTGTTCTCGGCAGCCCTCAAGCTCAAGCCCAACGAAGCCCAGACCTGGAGCGAACTGGGCGCCATGCTCTATATGAAGGGAGACTATCAGCAATCGCTGGCAGCCCTCGAACGGGCCCACGAGTTGGGCCAGGACACGCCCGGCAACTGGTTCTTTCGTGCCATTATGCTGGACAAGTTGAGGGAGATCAAGCCCGCGCTGGAGGCGTATCAGCGGTTTCTGGCCCTGAGCCAGGGGAAGAACCCCAACCAGGAATTTCAGGCGCGGCAGCGCTCCCGATGGCTGCAAAAAGAATTGGACAAGGGGCGGCGATGAAGCGTGCACTACTCTGGGTGGCGTTGGTTTCCACCGCATTCGCTTTCCCGGCGGCCGCCGACCTGAAACAGGCCATGGCCGAAAGCAATCTCGAAAAGCGCTCGGCGCTGGCGCTGGAGAACGCCCGCGCCACGCTCAAGGAGACGCGCGAGGCCTACCGGAAGGGCGAAGAGCAGGCGGTGACGGCGGGCATCGACGAGATCGAAGAGTCGGTGGACCTGGCCTATACTTCGCTCACGCAAACCGGGAAAGACCCTCGCAGGAACCCCCGGTGGTTCAAGAAGGCCGAGATCGAAACGCGCGACCTCGAGCGCCGGCTGGACGCTTTCCAGCAGGAGATGAGCTACACCGATCGCCAGCAGCTCGATAAGCTTCGCGCCAAAGTCCAGCAGGTGCACGACGACCTGCTCATGGGATTGATGGAGGGAAAACGCCGATGAAGATCCTGCTTTGCTGCCTTCTCGCGGCCGCGCCCCTGGCGGCGCAGCGCGACTACCTCAATGCCGACGAGATCGACCAGATCCGCGAAGCACAGGATCCCAACCTGCGCCTGACGCTCTATGCGAAGTTCGCCCGGCAGCGGATCGACATGGCCAAGAGCCTGCTTGCCAAAGACAAACCCGGCCGCTCGGCTCTGATACACGACGCGCTGGACGATTACGGCAAGATCCTGGATGCCATCGACGACGTGGCCGACGATGCCCTGGCACGCCACCTGGACGTGAAGGCCGGGATGGCCGCCGTCGCCACCGAGGAGAAGCAGATGCTGCCGATTCTCCAGAAAATCCAGACCGACCGGCCGAAGGATCTGGAGCGCTACGACTTCGCCTTGAAGAACGCCATCGAAACCACTTCCGACGGCCTGGATTCCGCCCAGCAGGACCTCGGCAAGCGCACTCACGACGTGGAAGCGCGCGAGGCCAAAGAGAGGAAGGAGCGTCAGGCCTCCATGAGCACGGCCGAAAAGCAAGCGCAGAAAGACGCGCAGAAAACCACCGACAGCAGCGACGGCCAGCCCAAGCGCAAGCCACCCACGCTTATGCGGCCGGGAGAGAAACCGCCGGACCAGCAGTAAAGCCAGTCACTTCGCGCTCAGCGTCTTCTTCAGCCAGCCGATCATTTCGGGCTTCCAGTGCTGCATGGCGGGCGTACTCTCCCAGCCGTTCATGCCGTGCCCGCCGCCTTCGATGGTGACGATTTCGCAGCTCCCACCCACCTTGTGCATGGCATCGCAGAAGGCGCTGGATTGCGCGAAATCCACCTGGTCGTCCTTGGTCCCGTGAATGCACAGGAACGGAGCCATGCCCTTGTGAACCGCGAAGATCGGCGCGACGGCGCGCAGCTTCTCGAGACCCGCCGCATCGAGCTGTTCCACGCCGAAGAAGTGGATGCCGCCTCCGTTCGCGGAGTGCCGGTTGATGGTGGCAACGTTATAGCGATCGGGATGATCGCGCCGCATCTCGGCCAGCCTGGCGTAATCCGCCGGGCCGTAAAAATCCACCACCGCGGCCACCTTCGTCTCGGGCGTCTCGTGCGTGCCGGCGTAATTCACCAGGAAGCCGCCGGCCGATTCGCCGATCAGCGCCAGCTTAGCGGTATCCACGTGGCAGACCTCGGCGTTGGCCTTCACCCAGCGGATGGCGCTTGCGACGTCCTCTCTGGCCTGCGAAAATTTGGCCGCCGGAGCGAGCCGGTAATCGATGGTGAACCAGGCGAACCGGGCATTCGAAAGCACCGCGAACAGCGGGCGCAGGTTATCGATGCGATTGCCTTCATCGAACCCTCCGCCGTGGACCAGAATGGCGGCGGGGAACGGCCCGGCACCATCCGGCACGTGCAGATCGAGAAGCAGCGGCTGGCCGTCCGGGCGGGCGAATTCGACACCTTTTCGGTCGATGCCCGCGGCGGCCAGCGTGGCGGCGCACGCCAGAGTTACAAAGAGAGCGGAGTTTCGCATGGAAGAAGATTGTAGCAGGCCGGCCCCGCGCGTCAAGGCTACTGCGCGCGATTCTCTAACTCGACGAGGCGGTTTTCCAACTGCTGAATGCGATCCGCGAACCCGCTTTTCTGCGACTCGATGGTCTCTCTTTGCGTTTCGATCAGCCGATGCTGTCTCTGCACTTCATTGAGCAGCATGATGTTCACTTTGTCGTAGGAGACCGAGTTTACCTGGCCGTCCAGGTCCCGAACAACCAACTCGGGATCAACCTCTTGTACTTCTTCGGCCACCAAGCCGTATTGCTCAGGGCCGTCTGGACCGTGCACCTTATAGCGGAAGCGGACGGGCCGAAGGCTCATGACGGCACTCGTGGTGTCTCCCAGATCGCGGATGTCCTGCTTGAAACGCCGCGAGGAGGTCGTTGTGCCCAACTGGCCATATTGATCGATGACAACCGGTTGCGTGGTGCCTCCTCCAGGGGTAATGCCGTAGACACCGGAAACAAACGCCCGCGTCTGAAAGGAGGGAGTGCCTATCCGTATCGTACCTGCTTCCCCGGCGGATCCTGAATGGCCAATGTCGATGTTGCTGCTGCCGGTTGCCAAGGCGCTCCCACTACTGGCGCCGATGGCAATATTGTTGTTTCCTGTTACGTTGTACAGCGCGCTGGACCCGATTGCTGTGTTACCCGAACCGGCATTGCTGCCGAACGTGCTAAGCGCGTAGGTCCCAACCGCCGTGTTGTCACTGTTTGTTATGTTGTTCACCAGGGCCGCATACCCAACTGCGGTGTTAGATCCGCCGGTCGTATTGTTGCCGAGAGCTACGACACCGAGAGCCGTGTTCAAGTTGCCTGTTGTGTTCGACTCAAGCGCCGAAGTGCCAACAGCAGTTTCATTGTCGGCAGTATTGCTGTAGAGCGCAGAGACCCCTACCGCAGTATTCGCACTGGCTGTGGTGCTGTTCAACAACGACAAAGACCCCACTGCTGTGTTGAAGCCGCCGGTTGTCACCATCTTCAGGGCGGAATAACCGAATACTGTATTATCTGTTGCGGACACCGGCGCCACGCTAGTGTAGTGCGGCCTAACTAGTAACGAGTATCGTTAGCGCAGCGTCTTTAC
>CAYRWE010000134.1:0-13538 GCA_964427655.1 uncultured Solibacteraceae bacterium
TGGTGCTGCTGGATTTCTGGGCCACCTGGTGCGGCCCCTGCCGCATCGAGATCCCTTGGTTTATGGATCTGGAGCGCAAAAACAAGGACCGGGGATTCGCCGTGCTGGGCGTCTCGATGGACGACGAAGGCTGGGAAGTGGTGAAGCCGTTTCTGACCGAGCTGGGCGTGAATTACCGCGTTGTGATGGGCAGCGATTCCACGGCGCAGGCGTATGGCGGCGTGGATGCGCTCCCTACTACGTTCCTGATCGACCGGGACGGTAAAATTGCGGCGGTCCACGTAGGACTGGCGAACCGGAAGGATTTCGAAGATGGTGTCGAACAGCTTTTGCAGGCCGGCGCGCCGGCTGATGACGGCAACCGCGCTGCTTTGCCTGCCGTTTCTCTGGGCGCAAAGTAGCGGCTACCTGACGGTCGGCCGCGCGCCCCAGGTGGCCGGGAAGCGGGGCGCCACCGTGGAGGCGAAGATTCCGGTTTCCGTCGCGTCCGGATTTCACGTCAACAGCAACACGCCCGCGGAAGAGTATCTGATCCCGCTCAAGCTGACGTGGACCTCGACCGGCGCGCTCGAAGGCGGCGAAGTGACGTACCCCAAGCCGTCGCTCGAGAAATATGAGTTCGCCGCCAAGCCGCTCTCCGTCTTCACCGGCAGTTTCTTCCTGGCAGCCACCTTCAAGGTCGGCGCCAGCGCGCCGGCGGGACCGGGCGCGGCCACCGGCAAACTGCGCTACCAGGCTTGCAACGAGCGGGCCTGCTTCCCTCCGAAAACGGTCGAAGTCACGCTCCCCTACCAGGTTCAGTAGGTGGGGCATGCTTTAGCTGGCCCAGTTAGGCCTTCAAAAACTGCCCGATGGCCCTAGTCGCCTGCCGAATGCGGTGTTCGTTCTCCACCAGGGCGAAGCGCACGTAGCCTTCTCCCAGCGGCCCGAAACCGATACCCGGCGAAACCGCCACGAGAGCCTTCTCCAGCAGCAGTTTGGAGAACTCCAGCGAGCCGAGGTGGCGGAACTTCTCCGGCACCGGGGCCCACAGGAACATGGTGCCGCGCGGCGGTTCCACAGGCCAGCCGGCGCGGCGCAGGCCGGTCACCAGCACGTCGCGCCGCTTCTGATAGACCGCGCAAATCTTGACGGTGTCCTCTTCGCACTCGCGCAGGGCGATGATGGAGGCAATCTGAATAGGCTGGAAAACGCCGTAATCCAGGTAGCTCTTGATGCGCGCCAGCGCCGCGATCACGCGCGCATTGCCCAGGCAGAAGCCCACGCGCCAGCCCGCCATGTTGTAGCTCTTGGACATCGAGAAGATCTCGACGGCCACGTCTTTGGCGCCCTCGACCTGCAGGATGCTGGGCGGGCGATAGCCGTCGAATCCCAGGTCGGCATAAGCGAAGTCGTTCACCACCAACGTGCCGTGCTCGCGGGCCATGCGGATCACTTCGCGGAAGAAATCCAGGTCCACACAGGTGGTGGTGGGATTGTGCGGAAACGAGAGCATCAGCAGCTTGGGAGCGCGCGATGAACTGCGATAGAGATCTTCCAGGCGGCTCAGGAACGTGGCGGGATCCGGCAATATGGGCAAGAGACAGGTTTGGCCCTCGGCCATGATGACGCCGTATTGATGGATGGGATAACAGGGGTTCGGAGAAACCACCAGATCGCCGGGACCCACCGTGGCAAAGAGAAGATGCGCTACCGCGTCCTTAGCTCCGATGGTGACGATGGCCTCACGCTCGGCATCGAGATCCACTCCGTAATTGGCCTGGTAACGCTTGGCGATGGCCTCGCGAAGCTTGGGAATGCCCCTCGATTGCGAATAGCGATGATTGCGTGCGTTGCGGGCCGCCTCCACCACTTTGCTGACGATGGCGCGCGGCGTCGCTCCGTCCGGATTCCCCATTCCCAGATCGATAACGTCGATCTGCGCCGCCCGTGCTTTGGCGCGCATCTCGTTGATGACCGCAAAAACGTACGGGGGCAGTTTTCGTATGCGATAAAATTCCTGGCTATCGTCGTCGGGCATTACGCCCATTTTACATGGATGAATCCGCCGGGACCGAATGTTCCAGTTCCGCGGTCACCACGAAACGCTCCGGCGCGGGGCCCACATAATAGAACGGATAGCAGGTGATGAGGTTCAATTCCGCGTGCGAGGCCACGGGCTGAAGCGGATCGGTATCGCTCGGCGGGACCACCGCGAGGCTGGTCACGCGATAGACGAACTGGCCCGCCTCGGTCTCGATTACGATCTCATCCCCCTTGCGGATGTCCTTGAGAATGCGAAAGTGCGTGTCGCGGTGGCCGGCGATCACGCAGTTCCCGTTGGACCCGGGCAGCACCGTTCCCTTCAGATGTCCCGGACCCAATCTGAGCTGTTGCGCTCCATCGCCCTCCACCACGTAGAGCTCCGCCGATAGACGCGGTATCGTCAGCTTGGCGATGCTCTGGCCAAGCCGGGGGGGAACATACTCGGTTCCCTCCCCCGGATTGGCGAAACTGCGCGCGGCCTGAACTTGGCCCAGGCGCGAATCGAGATACTCGCGGGTCCCCATGAACACGAGCACGGTTCCCGCGGCAAGCAGAAGATACGAGAACGATGTGGCAATCGGCCGGCGCATTAGCGTTTCCGGTTTAGCATCATTCCCAGACCCGAGAGCGTGCCGCCGCCGAGCAGCATCATAACCCAGCCGGCCGACGTTTCAGGCATGGAGCGGTTGGATTCGTTCTGCTCAGGCGCCGGTGCCGGTTCGGGCGCGGGCGGAGGGGTGTTCTGTGCCATCGGCTCAGGCGCGGGCTGAGGTGCGGGCTGCGCTTCCGGCTGCGCCTCCTGCGCGGGCGGAGGAGGTGGTGGAGGAGCCTGGGCTACCACAGGCTGAGGCGCCGGCGGGGGCTGCAGCGTACCGGCGACGGTCACGCTCCCCATGGCCTCCAGTTCGCGCTGCTTGACATTGGGCGGCAGCGGGAATTCATAACCATAATTCTTGCCTTCGATCCAGATCTTGTCGAAGTAATAGTCGTTCCCATAGTGATGCAGCACAACTTTGGTGCTGTCCGGGGTGTTGACAGGAGCGACCGTGGGAATCGTGATGACCGAAGTTTCGAACTTGGCACCGTTGTCCGAGTAGATCAACAGTACATAGCTCTTACTGGTGCTGGGCAATTCGCGAATATAGTAATCGCCCGGCTGGAGAGTCCGATCGCCCAAAGTTACGGTGTACGGCAGGTTGAGGGTCACGACGTCGTTCAGCGGACCCTGCGCCCTGGCCGCGCCGGCGAGCCCTAGTGCCATCACGGCCGATGCTATTGCAAAAGTACCGATTCTCATTGTTCCTCCCAAATCCAAAGGTTGCATGGCTGCGTATTCCGACTGCCCAATAATGTGCAACTAGGTCTCCAGTGGGACGATAACACCGGTCTTGGATCGGTTAGAAGAAGCACATACCCCGCGAGCGAGTTAATCGGTAAGTAAGCGGCGGTCAGCCGGGTCCGTAAAGGGAGCGATCCTCACAGCCTTAGTCGATCAGGCCATTGCGGACGGCGAAGCGGACAAGCTCGTTGATGCTGTGCACGTTCAGCTTCTCCATGATGCGGCCCCGGTGCGCGTCGATGGTATAAACGCTCAGACTCAGCACCGCGGCGATCTCTTTATTGGTCTTGCCTTCCGCGAGCATCTGCAAAACTTCGCGCTCCCGGCTGGTGAGCGGGTCGATGGGATTGGTCACATGGCGCCGGTAATCGTCCAACACGGCGTTAGAGACCGCGGGGCTGAGATAGCCCTCTCCCGCGGCCACGGCGCGCACGGCCTTCACCAGATCGCCGGCGATGGACTCCTTGAGCACATATCCGCGCGCTCCCGCCCGCAGGATTTCGCGCACATAGACCGAGTCCTTGTGCATGCTGAGCGCCAGCACCCGCGCGTGCGGAACCGAGGCGGCCAGCCGGCGCGTAGCTTCGATGCCGTTCAATTCCGGCATGGCCACATCCATCACCACGACGTCAGGACGCACCTCTTCGGCCAGCGCCACGGCTTCGCGGCCGTTGGCGGCCTCGCCCACGATTTCCATGTCCGGCTCCGCACCGAGGATCATCTTGAAACCCTGGCGCACCACGGCATGATCGTCAGCCAGCAGAATGCGTATGCGTTTCATGGCTTAGCGGAATGCGCACCTCAATTACCACGCCCTCGCCGGGCCGCGAGCGAACTTTGGCCTGTCCTCCCGCGTTGCGTGCGCGCGCGCTGATCCCGACCAATCCGAGCCCCTGGCCGGGCTTGGCCGCCGCCGGTGGAAGCGGGGCGAATCCGTGGCCATCGTCGCGGATCTCCAGGCGGATCTCGTCAGCCTGCGATTCCAAGCGAATGGCCGCGTGATGGGCGCCCGAATGGCGCGCGACGTTGGTGAGCGCCTCCTGCGCGATGCGGAACAGGTGTGTCTCGGTCTCATCCGGCAGGCGTCCCGCGTAATGCGACTGGAAATCCACCTCGATCCCGGTGCGCGCGGAGAAGCCTTCCGCCAGCCAGCGCAGGCCGGCTTCGAGGCCGAAATCGTCCAGGATGGTGGGCCGCAGGAGTTGCGAGAGCTGGCGCACGTTGCCGATGGCTTCGTCCACCAGGTGCAGGCAATCCTCCAGCCGCGCGTGTGAGGACTGGCCGCCGGAATCGAGCGCCGCGAGGTTGGTCTTGATGGCGGTGAGCGATTGACCCAGCTCGTCGTGCAGTTCGTGGGAGAAGCGCCGCGCGCTGGCCTCCTGGTTCTCGAGCATGTGCCAGGAGACGCGTCCCAGCTCGGCCGTCTGGAAGTCCATGGCGCGGATGAGCTGCGAAACCAGCCGCACGGTAATCGCCGCGAACAGCAGGGCCAGCAGCGCGGAGCCGCCGGTGAATATCAGCGAGGCGTCCAGCAACTGGGAGGAGCGCTTGTCGATCTGCGCCTGCGCCGCGCTCACCTTGCGGTATTCGGCCTCGATTAGACGCGCCACCACCGAGACGAAGGCCTCGTGATCGCGAAACAGATCGAGCGACGCGAACGTCTCGGGATCTTCCACCGTGAGCAGACGGCGCGCCTCGCCCGAAAACGCCCTGGAGGCTTCGAGCAGTCGCGCCCACAGGCGGATCTCGGCGGTTCGCGATCCCTCGGCCGAGATACGCTCGATGTCGCGATCGGCCTCTTCGAGCTGGCTCATGATGCGGTCGTAATCGACCGAATCTGGATCGCGCGCCAGCACCGAGAATACTTCGCTGAGGCTGGTCTGCTGCCGCTTCAACTCGTCGATGAGGCGGTTGGTGACGGCTTGTTCGCGCACCAGGCTGGCGGCGCTCTGCTGGACCGCGCGTATATTCCGCAACCCTACAGTGGCGGCCGCGGCCAGCAGCAGAATCACCAGGCCAAACCCGGCGATCAGCACGCGGAAGATGTTCTGGTGCGTGATCGGACGGGGAAACATCCCTTACCAGTATCGCAGGCGCTCTATACGGTGCCGTTACGGCTAGGGCCGGCGCGGCGCCGGGGCGTTGGCGCGCTGCTCTTTGAGGTACTCCTCATAGCCTTCCTGGCCCAGCTTCTGCTTGAGATAGTCCTCGTATTCCTTGATCAGCGCGGGGTCGTGCGGGCGGCCGTAGATATCGGTCGATACGTACCTGCCCTCATCGAACTTCTTCTTCGTCCATTCGTCGTGGACGTGGGTTACCTGCGCCTCGGTAACGATCCCCTGCAAGAGGTGCGGCGGGATGAAATTGACGCCCTCTTTATCGCCGAATACCACGTCGCCGGGCAGCACCGTGGCGGTGCCGATGCGCACCGGGATGTTGATGCCCGTGACCATCACATTGTGGATGGCCGGCGGCACGGCGGCCCTATAATAGCCCGCCAGCTCGTGGAAAGGCGAGATGCCGTCCAGATCTCGAATGGCCCCGTCGATGACGAAACCGGCGCCGGTAGACTTGAGGATGAAATAGGCCAGGTTGTCGCCGATAATGCCGCCCGCGGCCGCGCTCCCGAAAACATCCACCACGAAAACGTCGCCGGCTTTCAGCAGATCGATGGCGGTTTGATGGTTGAACGCCAGTTGGTGCCCTTGCGCCTTCCACTCCGCGGCGTCCACTTCCGCGATATCCGGCCGCGTGGGCATGAGTTGCAGCGTCACCGCCCGGCCGATCAATTTCTTATCCGGATGGAGAACCTGCAAGCCATCCACGAACTGGTTGGGAAAACCGCTCCGCGCCAGGCCGATCTCTTCGGAAGACATGTCCATGAGTTTCTCGAGAAGCGCGTCCGGCACCTTCGGCCGGCCATCCGGGAAACGGTCGTAGGGATTCTTGGCCGTGTACTTGATTAACTGTTCGCGGGTCATGGTGAACACCTGTCCCCAAGCCTGCGCTGCGCAAAAGCAACCCGCCATTAAGACGATAACCAGCGTTTGGAAGCGCCGGGCGGGGATGTGAACCGAAGTGCTGTGCGACATATTCGCTCTATTCCTCGATACGAAATTGCCAATGGGACGAAGCGGCAACTGCGCCGCTTTCCAAACAAAAGGCGCGCCGGCAGCGGGTGCGCCGAAAACCCGCCGGGCTTATCCCAGCCGGGGAGGCAGTTCCTCCATGGGACCCATCCAACGCTTCTGCAGATCCACGTCGGGGTGCATGAGGTACTTACGCTTGACGTCGGCGAGCTTCTGGCCCCGGATATCGATCTTATTCAAGTCGTATTGTCCCAGCCCGATCTGGTAAGAGAAGAGGAGATAGCCGACCCACTGCGGATCGATGCCCATGGCTTCCAGACCGGTCCTGTCGGCCGCGATGTAATCGGTCGAGGCGATCGCGATGCGGTGCGGCACGGGAGTTCCGGCGTGTGGACCGTTGCCCTCCATGCCCTCGAAGCCGTCGATCACGGCGGCGCCCCAGAACGGCTTCAGCTTCTGCGCGGTCAGCATCATGTTGACCTGCATCATGCGCACGCCCACGTGGAACTTGCGCTTGTCGCTCCAGCGTGGCGTCTCGCCCGGGGGGCTGGAGAGCGGGCCGCCGAGAACCATGTTCTTCACCGCCATGGTGGCGATGGCGGCGTTGTGCGTCTTCAGAACCGAGCAGGAGATGATGTAGGCGTCCGGGTCGAACATGCGCGCGGCCAGGCGCACCGGAATGATGTGGGCGTGATAATCGAGCACGGCCACGATCTGGTATTTCGCTTCGCGGTTGAAATCCACCAGGGTCAAGCCGCGGCCGGGATACTCGGAGAGGACCTTCTGGTAACCCAGGGCGTCGAAATTGCCGAGCGTATTGCCGGAGGATTCGCCGATGACGATGGGGCCTTTGAAGCGCGGCGTCAGATAATCGATAACCCCCATGAGCGCATCCGGGTTGGTGGTTCCGAGGGGCACCGAGCTGACGCAATTCGGCTTGATGAGGACGTATTTCTTGGTCTTCAGGACGGGCTGGATCTGGTCGTCGATGGCCAGCAGCGCGTCGGCGACGAGTTTGCGGCGGTTATCGCCCTTGGCGATGGCTACCGTGGACCGGCCGTCGTAATACGGATACGGCTGGGGCTGGCTGGTCCAGGGTTCCATGTTGGGAGCCTGGCGGGGCGGGGGCGCCTGCGCCGGCTGCTGGGCGGAGAGCACACCTCGAGATCCGGCCGCGGCGGCCGCGGCCAGACTGAAGAAATTTCGACGTGAGAATGGCATCGTGGGCAAAACCTCCGGAGTTTCTCTTGCCCGCCGCGTCCGACCGAGCGGCCGTTTCACCGCACTGACAGGGAGGTGAAGGAACGTTTCGCAGTAGAACTCAATGTAGCGCCTTTGCCAGGTTGTGTAAAACGCCGTGTAAAAGGCAGCGTAAAGCGCCGTGGCGGAGGCGAACGCCGGACACCCGCCGGAGGTGTGGGCGGCGCGGCTACGATTTGGATTCGAGGATGAATGTGGGCACGATGCCCGCCGCCGAGGAGAACCCGCTCTTGCCCGTGGAAAGCCAGCTCGAGCAGCCCTGCACCTTGCCCAGATAGGCGTGCGGGTGCACATCCACCTGCATCTCGCGGAATTCCATGCTGCCGAAGCTCATCAGCGGGAATAACGAACGGACCGGTTCGACGCGCTCCTGCACCACATAAGGCGCCCGCAGGGCCTGCTTCAGGGCGCTCTCCCAGGCGGGTCCATCCATCTCCCAGCCCAGGTAGGTGTGCAGATCGGTATAATCGTCGTTGGGTTTCAGCGCCAGCCGCTCGCGGCTTTGGACGATGAACTCGGGCAGGTCCACGATCTGATCGCCATAAGCCGTCTTGGCGGCCGCCACCATGCGCGTCCAGGGCAGGTGATCGCGTATGGCTTTGCGCTCCGCGGCGGGGAATTTGGCGGTCAGCGACTCGTCGGTCAGCAGCGCGAACATGGCCTTCTTGTGGGCCAGTTCGGAGCGAAAACTGTTCACCACACAGACCGTGCGCTCGCGGTAGGCCTGCACCAGCGGGTGCGTTAGATCGAAGCGGGTCAGAAACTCCTGCACGCCCAGCCGCCGATAAACCAAGTCGATTTCGAAGTTCCCTTTGCGCAGCGTGCGGTTGCGGTATTCCAGTTGTTCCGGCGAGACGATCTCGACCGCATAACCCTCGGCGCGGAATGAATCGCGGAACAGCTCGTACTCGCTCCGGCCGGCGTGGTAGGCGGGCCGGAACTCCACGATGGCGATGTTGGGCTTCTTGTCGCCGCCGAACTGCTTGTAGGATTTCAGCAGCGCTTCCAACAGGTGCATGCGGCTGCCGGTGCGCGTCAGGTTGTACCGCTTGCGGAACTCCTTGACCGGCGGGGCCTCGTAGAACAGGTCGGCCAGCTCATCCGCGTAGCCCGCCCCGGTGGGCGAATCGGCATTATACTGCACGAAGTGCAGGCTGCCGTTGCACAGGTGCGAATCCAGGCGGGCGGCCACTTCCAGCGCCTGATAGCCCGGATCGATGGACGCCAGCATCTTCTCCGCCGGCAGCAGCTCCAGGCGGGCCAGCAGCGCCGGGCTGGCCAGCACCATCTGCTGCATGCGGTCGATGGCGGCGATCAGCGCCTCGCCGGTTTTCACCAGCGAATCGTACTGGCGCCGGGAGATGAAATTAGGCCGCAGAAACGGACAGATCAGGCGGCCGCCCGCCGAGAGGCTGGCCTCCTCCATGCGCTCGTGAAGAGCTTCGACCCATCCAAGTTCGCGGTAAGGTCCGCTCTCTAAAAGACGGTTATACCTGGCTACTGCCTCGTCCAACTGGGACATTCTGGCTTGAAAACCTGTTCTATAATCGAGTATCCCACAGAAGTACGCAAAACGATAGATAGACCTCTTTTTGCCATCGAATAACTCGCATATTTTCAGTTACTTGTGGGCGATTTACGCATTTGTTATACGCGCTTTGCGAGCGGCCCTGGTACCCTACACCGAGGCCAAATCCGGCGTAAATCGAGTGACCAGGCCAAGGCCGCATATGCCCGAATGTGAGTGGCGTTACACTCAACTATATAATCCGTGAATTCTCGAAACGTTATTATCATTGGCGGCGGCATTGTCGGCTTAGCCACGGCCTATCGTTTGGGCGAGCGGTTCCCCGGCGCCCGCATTGTGGTTCTCGAAAAAGAAACCCAGGTGGGGCAACACCAGACCGGCCATAACAGCGGCGTGCTGCATTCCGGCTTGTACTACAAGCCGGAATCGGTCAAAGCCCGGCTGGCGGTTACCGGCATCCGCCAGATGGTGGAATTCTGCCAGGAGAACGGCGTCCCGCACGAGATCTGCGGCAAGATCGTGGTGGCCACCGACGACACCGAGGTGGCGCGACTCCACGATCTGGAGACTCGCGGGCGCGCCAACGGCCTCGAGGGCCTGCGCTGGCTGGGCGCCGAAGAGATGCGCGAGATCGAGCCGCACGTGGGCGGCATGGCCGCATTACGCGTGCCGCAAGAGGGCATCGTGGATTACGCGGCCGTCTGCGCCGCGCTGGTGGCGCGCATCTCGCAGGCCGGCTCCCGCGTCGTCACCGGCGCGCGCGTCCAACGCCTGCGCCCGTCCGGTTCCGGATGGGTAGCCGAGACCTCCGCCGGCGAGTTCGCGGCCGATTTCATCGTCAACTGCGCGGGCCTGCACTGCGACCGTGTGGCGGAGCTGGCCGGCGAGCGTCGCGACATGCGCATCCTGCCCTTCCGCGGCGAATACTACACGATACGCCCGGAGCGCCAGTACCTGGTCCGCAACCTCATTTATCCAGTGCCCGATCCGGCCTTCCCCTTCCTGGGCGTGCACTACACGCGGATGATTCACGGCGGAGTGGAGGCCGGCCCGAACGCCGTGCTAGCTACCTCGCGCGAAGGCTATCGCAAGACCGATTTCAAGCCGGGCGACCTGTTCGACGCGCTCTCCTACGGCGGCTTCTGGCGCTTCATGCGGCGTTATCCCTCGATGTGCTGGTTCGAGCTGCGCCGCTCCTTCAGCCGCGAGCTATTCTGCCGCTCGCTCCAGCGCCTGGTTCCCGAGATTCAGCCCGGCGATCTTACCACCGGCGGCGCCGGCGTGCGCGCGCAAGCCATCAGCCCGGAAGGCGACCTGGTGCAGGATTTCCGGCTTATTGCCAGGCCCAACGCGTTGCACGTGTTGAACGCGCCCAGCCCGGCGGCCACCGCGTCGCTGGCCATCGGAGCCGAGATCGTCGAGATGGCCTATAAGGCCGCGACGGCCTGAGCGGGCTGTGATGTCCGGCGATCCCCCACTTCCCGAGTACAGCGAAGACGGCGTGGATCTGTCGCTCATCCGCTGGATGCTTTCGCTAACGCCTTTAGAGCGCCTGGAATTCCTGGAAGACCAGATCGACAACATCCTGGAGATTCGAGAACTGAATGCAAAGAGACCGGCTGATAACGATCCTTCGGGATCTTAGGCAAAGAGAAGTTCAGTTCATCGTCGTTGGCGGCATGGCCGCGGTTCTCAACGGCGCGCCGGTTCAAACCCTCGACATCGACTTGGTTTACTCGCGAGATCCCGCGAATCTCGACCGCCTGGGGAAATTCCTCGCTGAAGCGGATGCCATCTTCAGAATCCAGCCGGAGAGGCGATTGCGGCCGAACGAAAGCCATCTTGCGGCCGGCGGCCATCTTAATTTGCTGACGCGTTACGGGCCGGTCGATTTACTCGGGACCATTGGCAAAGGTTTAGGTTTTGCAGACTTGTTGCCGCATGCGATCGAGATGGACGTTGGCCAGGGGCTCGCGATTTCTGTTCTCGACCTGGAAACTATCATTGCGGTTAAGGAGCAGCTTGCCTCGGAGAAGGACCTTGCGGCACTGCCGCTGCTCCGCCGGACGCTCGCGGAAATGAAGAGGCGCTCTACTTAGCTGCCACGGCTTCGTCCGGCGTGCCGGCCGGGTGCCTTCTCCAGTAAACTGGGTTATCCATGTCCAACCTGCTGGAGGGCCGGCTGGCTCTCATTCTGGGAATCGCTAACAAGTGGAGCCTGGCATATTCCATCGCCCAGGCGTTCTCGCGCGAAGGCGCCGCCCTCGCGCTGACTTATCTCGGCGAGCGCCAGCGCGGCGCCATCGAGGATCTGGCGCAGGGGCTCAATGTCGCGGCCGTGCTGCCCTGCGATGTGACCAAGGACGAAGAGTTGGCCGCACTGGCCGAATCTCTGGGCGCGCTCGGGCGGCCGCTGGGCGCCGTGGTGCACAGCCTGGCGTTCGCCAATCGCGAGGATCTTACGCGGCCCTTTCTCGAAACCGGGCGCTCCGGGTTCCTGCTGGCGCAGGACGTCAGCGCCTATTCTCTGGTGGCCGTGGCGCGCGCCACCGCGCCGTTGATGACGGAGGGCGGATCGCTGACTACCCTGACTTATCTCGGCTCCACGCGCGTGATTCCCAATTACAACGTGATGGGCGTGGCCAAGGCGGCGCTGGAGGCCTGCACGCGATACCTGGCCGGAGAGTTGGGGCCGCGCAGGATCCGCGTCAACGCCATCTCGGCGGGGCCGGTCAAGACGGCCTCGGCGCGCGCCATCAAGGATTTCTCATCGATCCTCGATTGCGTGGAATCGCGCGCCCCGCTGCGCCGCAACACCGAACCGGCCGAGGTGGCCGATGCGG
Organism: uncultured Solibacteraceae bacterium; assembly: GCA_964427655.1. GTDB lineage: Bacteria > Acidobacteriota > Terriglobia > Bryobacterales > Bryobacteraceae > CAVQNQ01. Next base: position 12,085 of record CAYRWE010000134.1, read on the forward strand.
CCGTGTTCCTGGCGAGCGATCTGGGCCGCGGAGTCACGGCTAATATTCTGTTCGTGGACGCCGGCATGCATGTAATGGGGTTCTAACCGGTAAGTCCACCTGCCATAATAGGGGCTCCTTATGAAAGTCGACGTCGTTCTTCCGGAAGCGGATATGGCTCAGGAGTTCGCCGAGGCCCTGGAGGCCCGCGACCTGCCTGAGAAGTTTTTCTACTGGTTTCCGCGCTCGGCCCAGGCGTGGGCCGCGCTGACCAACGATGACGAGCTGTATGGCGGCCTGCGGGACACCTGGGAGAAGATCGCCACCGAGAGTCCCGCGCTGGTGCGGCACATCGGCGGACACGTGCCGGTGATCAGCTTCGGCGCGGGCGACGGCACGCGCGACCGGCTGCTGCTGGAGGCCCTCAAGGAGGCCAGGCGCGAATGCGCGTACTCGCCGGTGGATTCCAGCCAATCGATGCTTGAGATGGCTTGCGGCGCCGGCGACGACGTGGACGTGGAGACGCTGGGCATCAAGGCCGATATCTCGAGCCCTGTGCACCTGGTATACGCAGCCGACGCCGCCGAGGCGCCGCGCCTCTTCATCATGTCCGGCAACACCATCAGCGCCTTCGACCCGCTGGCCGAAATCCGCTACCTGGCGCAATGCCTCAAGGACGGCGACCGCCTGATCGTGGATGGCGAGCTATACGACGAGCGGCAGACCATGGCGCGGCGCGACAATCCGGTCATCCGCAAGTTCATTTTGGCGCTGCTGTCCCACGGGGGAATCGTCGCCGAGGATGGTGAGATCCGCTTCAATCACAAGCTGGACGCGCGCCACCCCGGACTGCATCTGGTGACCCGCCACTTCCGCGCGGAACGCGATATTTCGGCGGCCTTCGGTGGGGTCGAGATTCCGCTGCAGCGCGGCGAGCGCATCGGGCTGAATTTCCATTACATCTACACGCCGGAGGCCTTCCGCTGGCTGATCCACGACCAGGGCGGCCTGGAGATTCTGAAAGAATACCGCAGCCCCGATGGGCGGTTCTTGACGGCGATTTGTAAGCGCTAGGGCGGCTGCCCGCGGCTACTTCGCAAAAGCGCGCCCGTATTGCACCGGGGCATCACACGCCGCGCCCAGAGCCTGGGCCGCGTGCAGAGGGAAGTATGGATCGCGCAGGAACTCGCGGGCTAGCAGAACCATGTCGGCCTTCCCGGAGACCACGATTTCACTGGCCTGCTGAGGAGTGACGATCAAGCCCACGGCCGCGGTGCGAATCCCGGCCTCGCGGCGGATGCGCTCGGCGAAAGGCACCTGGTAGCCCGGCGCGAGCGGAATCTGCTGCAGGGGCGAAGCGCCGCCCGAAGAACAATCGATGAGATCGACGCCCCGGCTTCGTACGCGGCGCGCCAGCTCGACCGATTGCTCGATATCCCAGCCGCCCTCCACCCAATCGGTGGCGGAAATGCGCA
>CAYRWE010000135.1:0-13538 GCA_964427655.1 uncultured Solibacteraceae bacterium
AGAAACCTGAAGGAGTAGCGACGTGAAGGGACTACCCGGCAACATGCAGCAGATGATGCGCCAGGCGCAGCAGATGCAGGAGAAACTGCAACAGGAGATCGCGCTGGTGAAGGTCGAGGCGTCGGCCGGAGGCGGCATGGTCACGGTGCAGATGGACGGCCAGAAGAATTTGCTGGCGGTCAAGATCGACCCGGAAGTGGCGGGCGATGTGGAGATGCTGCAGGACATGATCGTGGCGGCGGCTAACGAAGCCATCAAGAAAGTGGACGACGAAGTGAAGCAGAAGATGGGCGGCATGCTCGGCGGCATGGGTCTGCCGCCCGGCCTGTTCTGAGCGATGCCGGATTTTGCCGAGCCGCTGGCGCGGCTCATCATCGAATTCAAGCGGCTACCCGGGATCGGGCAGAAGTCCGCGCAGCGCATCGCCTTCCACATCCTGCGGGCGGGGCGCGAGGAAGCCGAGCACCTGGCACAGGCGGTGCTGGACGTGAAGGACAAGCTGGGGCTGTGTAGCGTGTGCAACAACATCAGTGACGGCGAGGTGTGCCAGTTCTGCCGCGACACGAGCCGCGATCCGAAGGTGGTGTGCGTGGTGGAGGAGCCTCACAACATCGTGGGCATCGAGACCACGCGCCAGTTCGAGGGGCGCTACCACGTGCTGCACGGCGCGCTCTCGCCGCTGCGCGGCATCGGCCCGGATGCCCTCAAGATCAAGGGGCTGGTGGAACGGATCGGGCAAGGCGAGATTCAGGAGGTCATCGTGGCCACCAATCCCACGGTCGAGGGTGAGGCCACGGCGGTCTACCTGGCGCGCCTGCTGAAGCCGCTGGGAGTGAAGGTGACGCGCATCGGCATGGGCATCCCGGTGGGCAGCGACCTGGAATTCGCCGACGAAGTGACCATCTCAAAGGCCATGGAAGGCCGCCGGGAGATGTAGCGGCGGAGCTTTTTACGAGGCTTCGCGCAGGCCCGTGGCGAAGATTCCGCCGATGCGCAGATCCACAAGCTGGTTGGCTTCGCGCGGCTGGGCCAATTCCACCTTCAGATAATTCCCGGTGAGCGCGGTGCCGGACTGGTTGAGCGTGACCGCGGAAAGTGTCTTCCCCACCATGCTTTGGCGGAAGGCCAGATTCCGGCCGGCGGCCAGCTCGCGCAGCACGCGGTTGCGCTCCTTGCGCACGGGAAGCGGGACCTGTTCGGGATCGGCCGCCGCGGGCGTGCCGGGCCGCTCCGAATAGGTGAACACGTGCAGGTAAGTGAAGGGCAGGCCGGCGATGAAGGTGCGGCTCTCTTCGAAATCGGCTTCGGTCTCGCCCGGAAAACCCACCATGACGTCGGCGCCGATGGCGGCCAGGGGCATGAGAGCGCGCGCCTTAAGGACGCGGTCGGCATAGTGGCGCGGTCGATACTTGCGATGCATGCGGCGCAGGATGCGGTCCGAGCCGGTCTGCAAGGGCGCGTGGACGTGGTCGGCGATGCGCGGCGATTCGGCCATCAGGCCCAGCAGGTCGTCGGAGAAATCCATGGGCTCAACGGAGCTGAGCCGCAGGCGGGCCACCTCGGTCTCGGCGAGCAGCAGGCGCAGGAGATCGGCCAGGCGCATCTGGCTGCCCGGCTCTCTCCCCCAGCGGCCCAGGTTGATGCCGCTGAGGACGATCTCGCGGTAGCGGCCGGCCAGGGCGCGCACCTGGCGGACGACCTCGCCGGCGGGCGCGCTGCGGCTGCGGCCGCGCACGAACGGGATAATGCAGAAAGAGCAGCGGTTATTGCAGCCATCCTGGATTTTCAGGTTGGGGCGCGTGCGATCTCCGGCGGCATCTTCCACCGGAGCGGAGAGGAAATCGCGCTGCGCGAAGATATCGCCGACGTGGATATTGCCGTGGTAGGGCGCGTTTGGCTCGGGCAGCGAAACCAGTTCGGCGATCTGGGATTTGTGGGAATTTCCTACGACCCATGAGACGCCCGGGAGGGCCGCCAGTTCGGCTGGGGCGCGCTGCGCGTAACAGCCGGTCACCAGGATGCGAGCGCCGGGATTCTCGCGATGCGCGCGGTTGATGGCGTGGCGGACATCCTCATCGGCCGCTCCGGTGACGGTGCAGGTATTGAGGACCACCAAATCGGCCTCGCGGCGCTCCTCGGCGGCGTCGAACCCAGAGGCGGCGAGCAGCGATTCGAGGGCCGCGCCATCGGCCTGGGTCGCGCGGCAGCCGAAGTTTTGAACGAAGAATTTCCCCACGTTTCTTTCATTATACGGGAGGGGCTACGGCACACTCCCGGGACGGGGCCGGACTTGTCCGAACGCAGCGGGTGTCCGTGCGCGGTCCGCGCCTGCGCTACTTGATACACAGCGTCACGTTGGGCTGGCTCTTATGCGAAACGGCTACACCCCCGATCGAGACGGCCAGGCTGACGCAGGTGGCGCTCCGCACCGTCGGCGGGACAATGGCGTTGATTTGGACCAGGCCGGCGACGGAGCCGCCCGATGTGCCGGCATAGGTGACCACGGAAGGCTGGCCATCCATATCCACGCGCACGGTGGCGTCGGACACCTTAACGGCTCCGGTGGCCACCTCGCCATCGGCCATGGAGCCGACGAAATCGCCCAGGCCGGTGCAGTAGATAGATACCGTCGATCCGAGCGGAGCGCCGGTTTTGGACGAATTGATGGTGTACGATCCGGACGTGCTGTCGAAGTTCAGAACGGCGCCCTGGCCCTGGCCCAGCCCGCCAAACGTGAACGTTCCGGGGTCCTCCGGAATCACCGTGACGGGGAAGCCGAGCGTTGTGGCGGATCCATTGACGACTTGGACCGTCACTACCGGTGGAGACGCGGTCAGCGCGGCTGCCACCTCGACCGGCACGATGGCATTGATCTGGTTGCTCGATATCATGATGATCGGCGCCAGGGCCGTGGTGGAAGGTGTGCCGGGAATGGTAAAGACTACCAGGATGCCTCCGAACGTGGTCGGGTAGAGGCTCGGTGTGCCGGTCGAGGGCGTTGCGGTGCTGACCGTAGCGGGCCCGAGATTGCGGCCGAAAATCGAGATGATCTCGCGTGGGGCCACGGAAGTGACCGGAGTCGTAGGCGGATTGACCGGGTTGGAGCCAGTCCCCGTGAAAACAGACGTCTCCAGGAAGCTGGCCGCATTCACGATCGAGGTGATCCCGGGTTGGGTGGGATCGTCCTCGTAAAAGGCGATGGTTGCGGGGGTCTGTCCGGGATTGTTGGGAGGCGCGGGATTGGTTACGGCGATCGTCCATTGGATCGGATACACGGTCGCGCCGGTGGGCACCGCGAGATAGGCCGCATTGATGGTGGCCTGCAAGACTTGCTGGCTCAGGAGGGTCGAAGGGACCGTAATTGGCGTTGCGGCACCTTGCTGCATCGTGACTACGGAGGTGCTGAAGAAATTATTGCCGTATATGGTGATGATGGGATTGATCGCCGGACCCGCGATCAGGCGCTGCGGGTTGATGGAAGTCACGCTGGGCGCCCCCGCCGAGACCACCAGAGCCACCGCGATGGTGGCGGTTCCATTCGCCGAACTGGCGGCAGCAATGACGATCGTTCCGGCATAGCTTCCGGGAAGCAAGGCCTGAACCGTGGGCAGGTCTAGCGTCACGTAGATGGGAACGCTGGAGCCGGAGAGGGCCACGCCGCTGGTCGTCAGGTTGGGTAGGGCGCCCCCCGTTCCGTTCACCCGCAGAAATACACCGGTAGTCTTGGTCATCCCACCCGAAGCCGTCACATTAAACGAGATGGCGTCGCTGCCGGTGGTCGAGACATCGATCTCGGATTCGACGGGCGACACCGCGGTTGCCCCGGTGGTATAGGTGAAGCTCAGGCTCGGCACCGTAGCGCCGGACCCGGCCGGAGTGTAGTTGGAAGACGGGGAACCGATCGTCAGGGTAGAGGGCGGGTTGGAGACCATCAGGGTCACCGCAATCACCGCCGGGCTGTTGCTGGCCGGTACCGAATCGACGCTGATGACACCCGGGTAACTGCCCGGAGTCAGCCCGGTGGGGTTTACCAGCACGCTCAACGTCAACGGCGAATGGCCGCTGGCGGGGGTGACGATCAGCCAGCCCTGGGCCGGCTGCGTGACCGCGAGCGGCAGCGAACTGGTGGCCTTGGGGAGGGTGATGGTAACCTTGGCCGCCGCCGGGTAAGTAGTGCTGTTCACCTGGTAAGAGAAGCTCAGGGTGGATGGACTGGCCGTCGGGCCGGCGGTCTGGGCCGCCGTGGGCGGGGAGAAAATCAAGGCCATCGCCAGGGCCGTCAAGATCTTCCAACACCACTTCATGCCTCATCTATCGGCTGAGTGGCGCCGGAACCGTTGCGTTTATCCCTTTTGCAAACCCAAAAAGGCGGGCCCGAGGCCGCGCCGGCTCCCAGGCGCCCCTTCGATCCAGGCGGCGCGGGCCTCTGAGACATGGCCGAGCGTATCCGTTGGGCCATCGACCAGGCGCTCTTGTAGGTGATTCCCAAGAGCCGCTGGAGTTCTCGCGCGCCCACGGTCTTGCCGCCGGGAGAGAGCCGGTCGATGGCCAGCAGCCACTGGTTCAATGGGATATGGCTACCCTCGAAAATGGTGTTCACCGTGACCGTGAACTGCGCCCGGCAGACGCCGCACTTCCAGAGACCCTGGCGGGCGTGGGTGCGGGCTCCGGAGCGCGGGGCCAGACGGTAGGCATCATTGGCGGAGCCGCAATGCGGGCAAACCGGTCCGCGCGGCCAGCGCTGGGCTTCCAGGAATTCGCGGGCCCGGGCGGGATCGGTAAAGCGCGGTTCGAGAACCGGCCGGTCTTCCACACCCCGATCATGCTATTCCGGAGTGGGTTTGTAAAGTATATATTGAGATGATGGATCGGGGCACGCGCCACAGCGCGGCAACCGCGGGGCGAACGGGCGCCGCGTGCTAACTTGAATCGAGGCATGAACATTCTTTTTGTGGGAGATATCTTCGCGTCCCCGGGACGCAGGGTGCTGGCGGACCATCTGGCGGACATCGTCGAAACCAACCACATCGATCTGGCGGTGGCCAACGCGGAGAACGCGGCTGGCGGCTTCGGCCTCACGCCGGCCATCGCCGAGGAGCTATTCGGCTTGGGTGTGGATGTCCTGACCTCCGGCAACCACGTCTGGGATAAACGCGAGATCGGCGATTATCTCGCGCGCCAGCCGCGCCTGCTGCGCCCGGCCAACTATCCCGACGCCCCGGGCAGCGGTGTGACCGTGCTGCGCGCACGCAACGGCGTGGATTGCGCGGTAATCAATCTGCAAGGCCGCACCTATATGCCGCTCACGGATTGCCCGTTCCGGAAGGCCGACCGCATCCTGGCCGAGCTGGACCCCGCGATCAAGGTAAAGTTTGTCGACTTTCATGCCGAAGTAACCAGTGAAAAGGTCGCCATGGGGTGGTACCTGGACGGCCGCGTTTCGGCCATGGTGGGCACCCACACGCACGTGCCCACGGCGGATACGCGCATCCTGCCCGGCGGCACGGCCTATCAGACCGATTGCGGCATGACGGGTCCGTACCATTCGGTGATTGGGGTGGAGATCGAGATCGTTCTCAAGCGCTTTCTGACGGGGCTTCCGGTGCGCATGGAGGCTGCGCGGCAGTCGCCCGAACTGCACGCGGTCATAGTGGAGGTGGATCCATCGAGCGGCCGTGCGCTGGCCGTGCGCCGCCACGCCATTCAGGGAGACTGAGCCGATGGATCCAGCGGGCGCGATTCCGGATTGGACCGGTTTCCTGATTCAGGAGACCGGCGCGGTGCTGTTTGGGATCGTCTTTCTCTATCTGTATGGCCAATCCCGCGCGGTCTACTTCGGGCTGTGGTCGGCGGCCTGGGTGCTGCGCCTGATCGGGGGCCTGTGCGGCTTCGCGCTGCTGCGGAGCGCTCACGCGGGGTGGCTGGCGCCTTACGCCACCTTTGAATTCGCATTCCTCATCGTGCTGGTGGCGGCGGCGCGCGCGGGCTTTGCCTCGAGCTTCAAGGACTGGCGCACGGTGCTGCGGCTGATTGCCATCCTGCCCATTTTCGTGGCGCTGGTGTTTGCCTTCGGCTGGTATTCGCACCTGGAAGGCTACCAGGTGACCGAGGCCCTGGCGGTGGCCACCGCCTACGTGTACAACTTCGCCCTGCTGGGCCACCCGGCCGGCCGGGGAGGGCGAGCGTTCCGTCTGGCGCTGCTGGTGCTGGCGGCGGCCTACCTGGCAAAGGCCGGGCTGGCCGTGTACCTGGTGCACTTGGGCGTCTCCCCGGCATGGGCGCGGCGCCTGCTGTATGACACGCATTACGAATTCATCCTCAACAGCGTGCTGGCTTATAGTGCCATGGCCATGTGGGGCGAAACGGAGATGGACCGGTTGCGCGACCTGAGCGGCGAACTCGACCACCTGCGCCGCGAGAGCCGGCAGAACTTCGCCCTGGATCACCTGACGGGCCTGTTAAACCAGGCCGCCCTGGCGCGCCGGGTGGAAGAGCCGGCCAGGTTCGAGGGCGTGGTGGCGGTCTGCGACATGGATAATTTCAAAGACGTCAACGACCGCTACGGCCATCTCACCGGCGACGAGATTCTGCGCAATATCGGCCATCTGCTGCACGCCTCCATCCGCCATGAGGACGAGGCCTACCGCTGGGGCGGGGATGAATTCGTGGTTCTGTTTCACGACCAGCGGCTTGCGGTGGCCGAGAAACGCATGACGGGGATCGAGGCGCGCCTGCGCGATTTCCGTGTGCGCGGACTGGGCGTGCTTCCCATATCCTTCAGTTGGGGCACGGCCGATGCACATGGCCGCCCGCTGCGCGACGCCCTGGACGAAGCCGACCACAAGATGTACGCACTCAAGCGCCAGCGATTTGGCGCGCCCGGCGAGGGGCCGCGATAGGCCGCTCGATTCTGGCGGTGCCGCCGGGCGGCCGGTGTTGCTACCATCGTCAATATGGCCGGGATCGCAGGCCGTTTTTCACGCCGGCTGCTGCTCGCGTCCGGCGCCGCCGCGGCGCGCATGATCGCCGCCGAATCCAAGGGCGCGGCATTTCCCCCCGACGTGAAGCGGTACGCGGATGCCGCCACGGAACTGGAGGTCTATCGCCTCACCGCGCCTTCCTACGCAAGCACGCTTACGGCCTGGTATAACCGCTCCATCACGCACACCGGCTCCGATCTGCTCTTCTGCTGCGATCGCTCCGGATCGCCACAAGCGTTTCTGATGGACCTGAAGAACGCCGGGATGCGCCAGTTGACCGAGGCCGAAGGGCTGGATGGCAGCTCGCTGGCGCTGACGGCCGGGGACCGCGAATTCTGCTTCTTCGCCGGGCGGTCGCTGCGGGTCTCGGCGCTGGCCACGCCCCGTGAGCGCGAAGTGTGCCAGGTTGCCGGGGGATGGGAGCCCGGCTCGGGCGCGAGCGTGGATCGGGATGGCGGGCACGTCTACTTTATCGAGAAGCAGGGCGACGGCTCGCGGTTGCAGACGGCGGCCCTCAGCGCCGGCGCGAAGGTTCGCACGGTGCTCGATGCGCCGTTTCAGATGGCCGATCCGATTGCCCGGCCGGGACGTCCGCAGGTGCTCTACCGGCAGGGGGATGAGGGCTTGTGGCTGGCCGATGGCACGGGGAAATCCAAGCGCCGGCTTAAGCTGGCCGAGGGACGAATTGGCCCGGCTAACTGGGCGCCGGATGGCAAGACGGTGCTGTATCTCAGCTTCCCCTCCGATCCGACGCAATTGAACGCCATACGGGAATATGCTCCGGAAGCCGAGACCGACCGGCTGGTGGCGCGCACCAGCCAGTTCGTCGATTTAGGATTCAACCGCGACACTTCGGTGTTCGTCGGCGCCAGCCGGAACGCGGCCTCGCCCGTGGTGCTGATCCTGCTGCGGGTTACGCGGCGGGAACTGACCCTCTGCGAGCACCGCGCCAGCCATCCCGAGACGGTGGCGCCCGTGTTCTCGCCCGACAGCCAGAAGATCTACTTCCAGACCGACCGCGACGGTAAGCCGGCGATTTACGGGATCGACGTGGAGCGGCTGGTGGAAAAAACGGAGGCCGGCACGTTATGAGCACCGCACGGTCCGGCCGTATTCCTTAACGCGATGTCGTTTCCTTGGGTGTAGACAGGTAGCCGACGATCAGGTTTTTCTGGACCTGGTTGACCACCAGCTCATAAGGGATGTGGCCGCCCTTGGCGGTGTAGAACTGGACCGGCTCGTTGAGGTTCTTGTTCTTCTTTTCGGTCAACTTGTCGTCCGCCATCACGTCCACCGAGTATTGGTTCTTCTTGGGGTCGGCATCGCGCAGCTTCAGGGTGATGTCGCCCACGCGCTGGAACTGCTTGCTCTTGCCCAGCTTGAACTCGAAGTAGTTGCGCTCGCCCAGGCGTTTCAAGGCCGCGAGCTCGGAGCCATTGGTGGCCACCAGGCCGCTCTGCACGCCCAAGTCGCCGCGCACCGATTTCAGATCGGCGATGGTCTTCTGCAGTTCGGACTTAGTGGAGGTTAGATCGGTCTTGACGTTGCCCACATCGGTGGAGACATCCGCCAGCTTGGCGTTGGCTGTATCGGCGGTTTGTTTGACGCCGCTGATCTCCGTGCGCACCTGCTGGGTGGTCTTGGCCTGTTCGGCCTGAAGCTGCTTGGCAAGCTGCTCGGCGCGCGCCTCGGCTTCGGCCTTGGCTTGGCTAGACATCGTGCGCGCCTGGTTGCGGGCGGTCTCGAGTTCTTCCTTCAGCGTATCGATGTGTTTCTGCGTGGAAGCGGTCGTGACGGACGAGGAATCGCGCAAACTGGCTACTTCGGCCATGATCGAATCGTGCATCTTGGTCATTTGGTCGTGCACGTCGCTGCGCACATGATCGACCTGCACGTACAGGTAGATGTTGGCTGCCACGAGAGCGATGATCGCGCCCGCGACCAGTGCCGTCATCAGCCCGGATTTCGGTGGCTCCTCTTTGTATGTCGGTGTGGGACTCACGTATCGTTCTCTCCTTATGCGAACATCTTACAGTATAGATGGCTAGCCTGGGCCATCGGGTTTCGTCTATTCAAGCTCGAATACCTGGCCAGGACAAGGAATAGCTACCTTTAAATTACAGGTAGATTGGAGCAATTGGGCGAAACTCTCCGCCTGCTGGGGTTCCCCATGGACCAGGAAGACCTGCCGAAGCCCGTGCGCCACCGGCCGCAGCCAGTCGAGCAGCTCGCGGTAGTCGGCGTGGGCGCTGAGCTCATCCAGGCTGGAAATTTCGGCGCGGACCCGCATGGGCTCACCGAAGATCCGCACTTCGGGCCACTTTTCGATGAGTTTGCGTCCCAGGGTGTCCTGTGCCTGGAAGCCGGTGATGAGCACGGTGTTGCGGGGGTCCTCGAGGCCGTTGCGGAGGTGGTGCAGGATGCGGCCCTGCTCGCACATGCCGGAGGCGGAGATGACCACGAGGGGACCGTGGAGGTCGTTGAGGCGCTTCGATTCGGCCGCCTCGCGGACATAAGCGAGGCGGCTGAATCCGAATGGATCTTCATGATTTAAAATATACTTATTCGTCTCCTCGTTGAAGCACTCGGGATGTGCGCGGTGCACATCGGTGATGTTCACGGCGAGCGGGCTGTCGACGAAGATGGGGATCGCGGGGATCTGTTTCTCGGCGGCCAACTGGTGCAGCAGGAGGACCAGTTCCTGGGTGCGGCCCACGGCGAAACAGGGCACGATGATGCGGCCTCCGCGGCGGGCTGTACGGTTCACGACGTCTGCCAGCTTGCCGATCACGTGATCGATGCTCTTATGCAGGCGTCCGCCGTAGGTGCTTTCGAGGATCAGGTAATCGGCCTGGGGCGGCGGCTCGGGGCTGCGGATAATGGGCACGTGCGGCCGGCCCATATCGCCGGAGAACGCCAGTCGAACGGGTGCGCCGTTGGAACTCTCTTCGAGGAGTACGGCCGAGGATCCCAGGATATGGCCGGCGTCGTAGGCGGAGTAGCGGAGTCCCGGCGCCAGCTCCTGTGGGGTATGGTAAGAAACCATGCGGAAATGAGGCAACGTCCGCTCGGCGTCTTCCATGGTGTAGAGCGGCTCGACGGTGGTGTGGTCCAGGCCCGCTTTCATGCGATGCTCGCGCCGCTTGTTTAAAAACTCAGCATCTTTCTCCTGGATGTGCGCCGTATCGCGCAGCATCCAGTTGCAGAGATCGACAGTGGCCGGCGTGGAGTAGATAGGGCCGGTGAATCCGTCTTTGACCAGGGTTGGGAGGTTGCCGCTATGGTCGATGTGCGCGTGCGAGAGCACGACGGCGTCGATGGACGGGGCGGGGAAGGGCAGGTGACGATTCTTCCAATCGGTCTCCTTGCGCCGCCCCTGGTGCAGGCCGCAATCGAGCAGGATGCGTTTCCCGGCGGATTCCACCAGGTGCATGGACCCGGTGACTTCGCCGGCGGCTCCCCAGAACGTTAGCCTCATGGTCCTCCGGAAGGCTACATGATAGCGCAAACAGGACAAGGATTCGATGTTCCGGAGAGCGCGCGAGCGGAAACGGTGCGGCGCCCTCAGGAATTACGCTTCTTGACGGTCATCAGCGGTTCCAGGTCCTTGAGAATTTGGTCCAGGTACTTGGATGCGGTCTCATCCATCGGCATGGCGCCGTTCCGCTTGAGCGGACAGGCGATCACGCCGCGGCGATACAGCACTTCTTTGTAGCAGCCGCTCAATTGGGTTTCGAACATGAACAGCGGTGCCATCTCCTTGTAGATGTGCATCGCCCGGGCCTGATCCCCTTTTTCCAAGGCGTTCCACAGGGCCACCACGACGTCGGTCACATGACAGCCGGGCATCTGGCCGCAGCAGCCGCGCATATACTCCTCAATCAGGTAGCGCCCACCGGCGCCGCCGAATACTCCCTTGCAGGAGCCACCAGCCGCTTTGAGCACGGCCGTGATCTTGAACGTGGTCGGACCCGCCTCTTCCTTGATGTACTTCACGTACTCGAGTTCGCGGCAGAATCTTCCCAGCAGATCCACCGGCATGGGCGTCCCGGCCGGGGCGTCGTGATCCTGCACAAACACCGGAAGGCGGGCCGCTTCGGAGATCTTGCGGTAATAATCGAACAGCACCGCGGGCGAAGTCTCGCCGTGGGGAGGCATGGCGATCACGGCATCGGCGCCGATCTCGCGGGCGTGCGCGGCGAACTTGGCGGCCCACTCGGGACTAGCGGCCTCGACGCCGATAATGACCGGCAGGCGGCCGGCGTTCTGCTCCACCAGCACCTTATCCAGTTGGAACCGTTCGTCGTCGCTCAAGACGGACCATTCGCTGGCGTTGACGGGGAAGACCAACCCATGAGCACCGCAGGCGATACAAAAATCGATCATCCGGCGGAAACTGGGGACATCGATTTCTCCATCCTGCTTGAACGGCGTCGAGGGGATGGTGAACACACCGCGGAAAGGCTGTTTCGCCTTCCCAGCCTGACCGGCCGGCGGCGCGGCCGCGAGTGGACCGCCAGCCAGAAGCGCTCCGGAGAAGGCGCTGGCGGCCGCCGCACCCGCAATCTTCTCGAAGAACTCCCTGCGTCCGGGGCTGTGCCTATCGTTCGAGTCTGCCATATTGTCCATTCCTCCCGTTATTGCCGTTGGCCCGCCATGGGGGCGGCTCGCGCGATTCGTTATTTCTGTATTCCGCCGGTGCGCTTCTCCCAGCCGTTTTCGAACAGCCTCAGGAAGTTGTTCGCACCGTAGGGGTGTTTAGCCATAGCCTGCTCGTCGAAGGTCACGCCGATGCCGGGAGCATCGGACGGCTCCAGGTAGCCGGCTTTCACCTGCGGAACGCCCTGCATAATCTCGTGTACCCACGGCTCGAGGAAGTCGTCAAAGCACTCCTGAATCAGAAAATTCGGGATGCTGGCGTTGATGTGCGCGTTGATCGCGGTGTTGTAAGGACTCTGCGCCTGATGCAGGGCGACGAACGCTTCCGCCGCCTCGGCAATGGCAGCGGCTTTGCGCGCGCCGCCGATACCACCGATGCCCAGAGTCTCCGGCTGAACGATATCCACCGCGCGGCCCGCCAACAGCTCCAGAAACTGGCTGAGCCGGTTGAAGCGCTCTCCGGTGGCGACCGGAACCTTTATGGAGCGGGCCACTTCGAGGGTGGCTTGGATGTCTGTGGACATCACCGGGGTTTCGAGCCACATGGGCCGGTATTCTTCCAGCTCTTTTCCGACGCGGATGGCGGTCGAGACGCCGAAGCGGTCGTGCGCTTCGATCAGGATATCCATGTCGTCGCCCACGGACTTGCGGACCGCCGCTACGATGGCCAGGGATTTCTTCTCTTCTCCAGCGTCGAAAAAGCGGTACGTGCTGCCGAACGGGTCGAATTTCAGAGCCGTATAGCCCAGCGATTTTACCCGCGCGGCCTCTTCCGCGAAAGCCGCCGGTTCCCGGGGCCCCTTATACCAGCCGTTGGCGTAGACCCGGAGCGAAGGATTCTGCTTGCCGCCCAGGAGCTTCCAAATGGGGGCGTTGAGGCTCTTCCCGAGGATATCCCAGCACGCGATGGCGATGCCGTTCATGGCCACGTTGTTGCCCAGGAACAGCCCCTTGTACATCTTCTCCCACAGTCGCTCCGGATGAATGGGGTCCTCGCCAATTGCGAACCGCTCAAGCTCGTGAACCTGGGCCTCGAGAGGTTTGGTCTCCAGCCCGCCGGTGGCTTCTCCCCATCCCACCAGGCCGGCGTCCGTGTTGACCTTTACGAAGACCCAGTTCTTCCAAGGATTGCCGACCACGAAAGTCTTGATTTCCGTGATCTTCATTCTGCCCGCGCTTTCGGCCGCGTGGGATGCCGGCAGAGCGCCGCTCACCGCCAATGCCGCTGCGAAATTCCGCATCATGCCGCGCCGCGTAGAGCCAGGCGTCCCGTTTTTGAAATTCGATGGCATAGTTTTATTATCCAATTTTTGGATCAATTCCATTCAGAGACCAATGCTCTATATTCGCCGATGCCTGCATGACAAGCCGCGGCGTCACCAGGGCGGTCCGCGGGCGGGGCGGCTGGGATTCAATCGGAGAAGAAGCCGGCCTCGCCGCGCGCGTCCAAATTATCCGGCTAACCCGGTCGATGGTCGATGGCGGAACCGGGGGAACATCCGAGAAATTCAGATTGCCGCACCCGGCCAACGCGATATCGTACGGAATCCGAAGTCCCGCGCAGAGAGCGGCTTGCATGGCGTCTATACCGAGCGGCCATTGTAACAGATAGATAGCATTTCGCTGGTGGAGGCGAGCGGCGGGTATGGCTCTCACACACGCGTTCACACCCAACTCAGGTTGGTGATGGAATTGGCGGCCTGGTAACTCTCGGTGCTGTGCTCAGCCGTCCCCCGATGATGTAGGCTGTTTTTGTGGAGACACCAGACGCTTTCGAAGTCCTTGTGATCGATGGGCGCGAGATCCACATTACCCACCCGGATAAACTCTATTTCTCCAGACACGTGAAGGTCTCCAAGCTCGAACTGGTGCGTTACTACCTGTCGGTAGCCCCCGGCG
>CAYRWE010000136.1:0-3986 GCA_964427655.1 uncultured Solibacteraceae bacterium
CTGCATGCCAACACGATCGAAATACCGATCTACTGGGATCTGATTGAAAAGCAGCCCGGGCAGTTCGACTTTTCGTCGATCGACAGGCTGCTGGCCGAAGCTCGCCAGCATAACGTTCGCCTCGTCCTGCTCTGGTTCGCCACGTGGAAGAACGGCAGCCAGCACTACATGCCCGAGTGGATGTTGTTGGACCCCGCCCGCTATTTCCATGCGGTCGACAGGAACGGGCAGGCAGTGGATTCGCCTTCGCCGTTGGCCACCGCGTCGCTCGAAGCGGATAAGAAGGCATTCGCGGCTGTCATGGGACACCTGAAGCAAGCCGATCCGCAGCGCACGGTAATCATGGTTCAGGTGGAGAATGAAACCGGCAACTGGAACAGCGTGCGCGATTTCTCTCCGGTGGCACAGAAGGTCTTTGAGGCCTCGGTGCCTGTCGAGATCCTCAAGGCCATGCATATAGAAACCGCTACTTCCCTGAACTGGCAGAGGGCCTTTGGCCCCAATGCGGACGAGTACTTCAACGCCTGGGCGACAGCGAGATATGTGGGACAGGTCGCGGCCGCGGGAAAGGCGGTTTATCCCCTGCCCATGGACGCCAACGCGGCTTTGCGCAACCCTTTCAATCCGGGCGCTCCCGGCGAGCCGGGATCTCCCGCCGCCTACGAGAGCGGCGGTCCCACCGACAATGTGATCCCCATCTGGAAAGCCGCTGCGCCGGCCATCGATATTCTGGCGCCCGACGATTATCAGGGCGACCCCGCCGCGTACGTCAAGGTTCTGGAACTCTATCGCCGCGACGACAATCCCCTGTTCCTGCCTGAGAGCGGTTGTTACATGTGCGACCCGGCAACCGGCGACTTTACGCGCTATTTCTTTACGATAGTCGGGCTTGGCGCCATAGGGGACTCGGAATCCTCGACGGAGCCGGTGCCTTATCTGGCGAGGAATTTCGTGATGGTCGGCCCCATGCAGCGGGAGATCGCCCGCCTCAGTTTCGAAGGGAAGCTCAAGGCCGCGGCTGAGCCTCTGCACTTCAAGGGATCGGATCAGGGCGACCCAAGGCAGAGGCTGCGGTTCGGAAACTGGAACGCGGCGGTGACGTGGGGATCTGGCCAATATGGTCCTCCCGCGGGGAATCCGAAGTCGCAGGGGCGCGTTCTGGTTGCTCAGCTTAGTGAAAACGAGTTTCTTGTGGCCGGATACTTTTGCAGCGTCGATTTCTTTCCGGCCGGCACCGAGCAGCAACGCGCTTCGCAGCATATCGTGGAGGGAACCGGACAGATTCCCTCCGCCCTGATTGACGGAAAATGGCAGCACCGGCAGTTCCTGCGCGTCGAACAGGGAGTTTACGAAAACGGCGTCTTCAAGCTCCTACGCAGCCAGAATGGAGATGCGACGGACTATGGCCTGAAATTCGGCGAGGAACCCGTGGTGCTGCGCGTCACGCTGGCGGCCTATTAACAAGCCGTAGCGGCTTATCCCCGCGGCACGCGCATGGGCATTGCGCGCACGCGCTGGCCGGTGGCGTCGAACACGGCATTGCCGATGGCCGGCGCGATGGCGATGATGGGCGCCTCTCCCGCGCCCGCCGATTCCAGGTCTTTGCGGTCCAGCAGAACGATCTCGGCTTTGGGCAGGTCGCGGAAGCGCGGCACGCGGTAGGCTCCGAAACGGCCGTTGACCAGCTTGCCGTCCTTGAAGATCGCCTCTTCGCGCAGCGCCGGGCCAAGCCCCATGGTCATGGCGCCTTCCACCTGGCAGCGCAGGCCGATGGGATTCAGAATGGCCCCGCACTCGAATGCCTGAACCACCTCGAGCGGTTTGGGCACGCCAGTGGCGCGGTCCACTTCCACCTCGCAGCAGGCTGCCACCACGGAGTTCTTTTCAGTTCCGCAGGCCAGGCCGATGCCCACTCCGGGGCGGTGCTCTCTGCGGCGCGTGGCCCATCCAAAGCGCTCGGCGGCGGCGATGAGCACGTTCCTGAGCCGCTCGTTATCGAGGTGCGCGAGGCGGAACTCCAGCGGGTCCTTGCCCGCGACCCCGGCCAGCTCGTCGGTGAAGGATTCGCGGGCGAAGTTGTTGGCCGTCGCCGCCAGACAGCGGTAGGATCCCTGCCGCAGAGGCGAATCGGATTCCAGGAAGCGTGTGCGCGTGTTGGGAATCCGATAAGGCGTGTCGATGGCCGAGGCTCCCGAATTGTAGTTGGTGAAATCCCAGGCGGCAATCAAACCGGCGGCGTCCAGCCCAGCCTCTACCTCGATCACCGCGGCGGGCCGGAAGTAGGCCCACATGAACTCTTCGGCGCGGGTCCAGTGCATGGCCACGGGCCGTCCGGCTTCGCGCGCCAGCAGGGCCGCTTCCACGGCCGCTTCAGCCGTGTGCTTGCCTCCGAAGCCTCCGCCGAAATGCGGCACGATCACGCGCACGCGCTCCATCGGCACGTGCAGGGCGTCGGCAAGCTGCTGGCGGGTGCCGGGCGGGTTGCTGGTGCCGGTCCACACCGTCAGGCGGCCATCCTGCCACTCGGCCACGGCTGAGCGCGGCTCAAGCGAAGCGTGCTGCGCGTAGGCCACCTGGTAAGTGGCCTTCAGCCGGTGCTTCGCATCAAACAGCGCGCTCTCGACCGACCCACGGCTCTGGGGCTGCTGGCGACCCGGCTTGGCGTGCTGCTTGAGATATTCGAAGAGGTTGTCGCTCGAAGGCTGCGGCGCGGTGTTCCACTGGGCGCCGGCGGCGATGGCTTCGAGCGCCTTGCGGGCGGCGAAGCTGGTGGGCGCCGCGCAGCCCACGAAAGCGCCGTCGCGCAGCGCCGTCACGCCCGGCATCTTGCGGGCCGCGGCGACATCGGCATTGGCCAGCGTGGCGCCGTAGGCCGGAGGCCGCAGCACTTTGCCGTACAGCATGTTGGGCCGCACGATGTCGCGCGGAAACCGATGCGCGCCGGTGACGATCTCGCGGGCATCCGCGCGAACATGCGGCTTCCCCAGGAGCTGCCAGTCTTTCGCCGCGGCCACCGCGGCCCCTTCCGGCAGCGCGGCTTTGTAAGCCGCGGCCAGTTCGGGCGAGCGCGCCAGATCGGCATATCCGTACGTCTTGCCGCCCGTAGCCACCGCGCCGTTGCGCACTTCGAGAAGGCCCGCTGGTACTCCCCACTGGCGGCTCGCGGCGTTCCGCAGCAGTTCGCGCGCCGTCGCCCCGGCCTTGCGCACCAGCGGCGTGGTGCGCGGCGTGGTTCCACTGCCGGCGGTAATGCCGTCGTTAGGCGTAACATCCGTATCCGCCAGAACCATGCGCACGCGCTCTACCGGGACGCGCAGCTCTTCGGCCGCCGCCATGGCGATCTCCGTGAGCGCGCCCTGGCCTTCCTCGATCTTGCCGCTGAGGACCGTGATGAAGCCATCCTCGCCGATGTGCAGGCGGGCCTCCAGCGTTCCCGGGCCGCCGCCTATCTGCGCTTCCGAGCTTCCCGAAGCCACCGCGATCAGCAGCCCCGCTCCCGCCGTCTCCAGAAATTGCCGGCGGTTCACGGCGAATCGATAGGTGGGCCGTTCCCGCAGTTCGTAACGTTCCGGTTCGACCATGGTGGCCTCCTATCTTCTCCCGGCCGCGGTCAATTCCGCGGCGTTCAATTCGGCGGCCCGATGCACCGCGGCCACGATGCGCTGATACCCGGAGCAGCGGCACAAGTGGCCGTTCAGACCTTCGACGATCTGGGCGTCGGTGGGCTTCGGGTTGGCGGCCAGCAGCGCCACCGTGCCCATCACCATCCCGGCCGTGCAGTACCCGCACTGCATCCCGTTTTCCTCCACGAAGGCCTGCTGCACCGGATGCAGCGTGACGCCATCCGAGAGACCTTCGACGGTCACCACTTTGCGATCCTGCGCGCTCTCGACCGGCATGACGCAGGAGAGCACCGGGCGGCCATCCACCAGCACGGTGCAAGCGCCGCACTGGCCTTCCCCGCAGCCGAACTTGGTGCCCGTCAG
>CAYRWE010000136.1:4086-13525 GCA_964427655.1 uncultured Solibacteraceae bacterium
GCACGGTGCAAGCGCCGCACTGGCCTTCCCCGCAGCCGAACTTGGTGCCCGTCAGCCCCAGGTCCTCGCGCAGCACTTCGAGGAGGGGGCGCTCGGGCTCGGTTTCCAGGCTGTGCGCTTTTCCGTTGACGGTAAGTTTGATTTTCGCCATAAGGCGCCTGATGCGATTATAATTCCGCGCCGAATAAGCCGCGCACTCCGATATACTGTGGCTTCCATGCGGGCCTTCGTCATCCTCACGACGCGCAAACGCGTGATCGTCGCGCTGGTGCACACGGTGGTATTTCTGCTCATCGCCTTGCTTTTGGCGCGCCGCTCCGTGGCGGCGCTGGCGCTCTCGTCGCCAGCGGGAGCGTGGGCCTTGGCTGGCGTGTACCTGGTGGTCACCTCCGTCCTGGCGATACTGGCGGCGTATGCCGGCCGGTCCGAGCGGCTCTACTTTGCCTTGTGCACGCTGAGCGCCGGCTTCGGTTTGGCGCGCCAGATTCTGGGCGATCCGCGAATGTATGCGGCCGTCTACCTGCGGGTCCTGCTGCTCGCCTGCGCGGTGCTGCTGGGCTTCCTGCTACTCCGGCGACACGCTGGCGTAGAATAATCGGAGACATTATGCGACTTCGAACCACCGGTCTGTTGCTTCTGGCTTTCGTTTCCGCCGCGCTGGCGGCCGCGCCGGCCCACTGGGTAGCCGCCTGGGGCGCCAGTCCCGCTCCCCAATTGCCGGACGATCAGATGCAAGCGGCCCATTTGCGTTTCGAGAACCAGACCCTGCGCGAGATCGTCCGCACCAGCCTGGGCGGCGACACCGTGCGCGTGCGCCTCTCCAACGCCTACGGCAAGGAGAGCGTGACCATCGGTGCGGCGCACATCGCCCTGCGAGCCAACGGCGCGGCCATCGCCGCCGGTTCCGATCGCGCCCTTACCTTCAGCGGCCGCCCCAGCGTCGCCATTCCGCCCGACGCGCTGGTGCTGAGCGATCCGGTGAAGCTGAGCTTCCCGGCCGCCGCCGACCTGGCCATCAGCATCTTCGTTCCCCAGGCCGCCACCGGCGCGGGAGTGCACTACTCGGCAATGCAGACCTCCTATGCCGGCCCGGGAGACCTGACCGCCTCGGCATCGATGGCCGATCCTACGCCTCTTACCTCCTGGATCTTTCTGACCGGGGTGGACGTAATGGCGCCCGGCGATGCCGCCGCCATCGTGGCCTTCGGCGATTCCATCACCGATGGCGCGCGCTCCACGGTGGATGCCAACCATCGCTGGCCCGACACTCTGGCCGCACGGTTGCAGGCCCGCGGCGGGCGCAAGCTGGCCGTGGTCGACGAGGGCATCGGCGGAAACCGCATCCTGCACGATCCCGCCGCAAACATACGCTTCGGCGTGAATGCGCTGGCGCGCTTCGATCGCGACGTGCTGGCCCAGCCGGGCGTGCAATACGTGATCGTGCTGGAGGGAATTAACGATCTCGGCCACCCCGGCACATCCGCGCAAGCCTCCGAAACCGTGAGCGCGGACGACCTGATTGCCGGCTTGAAGCAGATGATCGAGCGCGCGCACGAGCGTGGCCTGAAGATCTTCGGCGCCACCCTGACGCCCTTCGAGAACACCGCCAATCCGGGCTACTACACGCCCGAGAAGGAGGTCAAGCGGAAGGCCATCAACCAGTGGATCCGCACCGGCGGCGCCTTCGACGGGGTGGTCGATTTCGAAAAAGCGGTACGCGATCCCGCCAATCCCGACCGCATCCGCGCGGACTACGACAGCGGCGACCATCTACACCCCGGCGATGCCGGCTACAAAGCCATGGGCGAAGCGGTGGATCTGGGTTTGTTCCGGTAGCTGACTTTAAAGCAGCGCAACGCGGAGTCGCGGAGACGCGGAGGTTCGCGGAGAAAGGCTTTGAGAATTAGGTCTCTGCCGCGCCCGCAACGCAGCGGTTATTTGCCGGCTTTTTCGCACGCGGAGGGAGCGGAGGTCCTTGCCCTCGCCACGCTCGGAGAAAGCGCCAGGTTGGCAGATGACTTTGGCAACCCCTAGTCGCAGCCGCGTGAAAGCAAGCCCGTCCTCCGCTCCCTCCGCGCGCCTGCTCGGGATAGATCGAATTCTGAAACTACAATCCAACCCTTTTCGATTCGCTGAGCGGCAGATGCCTTAAACCCTAAAAATGTCTTCTCCGCGAAGTCTCCGCGCCTCCGCGTCTCCGCGGTGAGTTCTGCCTCTCACCGCCCGAGCGACTGCGGCGTCGCCCTCACCGCGCGCTCGAAGGCCCAGCTCCGGATGTACGTCATCTGCTCTTTCATCGTGCGCGAGAGCGGAACGATCTTGACGGCCGTCCTGATCAGGTCCTGCTCGGTGACCGCGCGGTCCGCCAAGCGCGCCTGCGTGATCGCCGAGACTACACATTGCTCGATCTCCGCGCCCGTCCAGCCGTTGGTCAGACTCGTCAGTTGGTCCAGGTCGATGCCCGCCAGATCCACTCCGCGGCGCGTGAGATGAATGCGGAACACCTCGTTGCGCTCTTCATCGACGGGCAGATCCACGAAGAACACCTCGTCGAAACGGCCTTTGCGGATCATCTCGGCGGGCAGCAGGTTGATGCGGTTGGCGGTGGCGGCCACGAACAGGCCGCGCGTCTTCTCCTGCATCCAGGTCAGGAAGAAACCGAAGATGCGGCCCGGCTCCCCGCCCGATTCCGAGGTGGTCAGCCCCCTCTCGATCTCGTCGAACCAGAGCACCGCGGGCGCCATATCCTCCATCATTTTGCAGGCCGCCACGAACGCGCCCTCAGGCTTGCCGTGCCGCCCGGAAAAGATCTCCACCATGTCCACGCGGTACAGCGGAAGCTGGAAATTGGCGGCGATGGCCTTCACGCACAGGCTCTTTCCGCAGCCCGGCATGCCCATCATGAGCAGCCCCTTGGGCACGATTTCGGCGCTCAGGCTGTCGCGCATTTCGAACAGCTTGCGCCGCTCGATCAGCCATTTCTTGAGATTTTGCAGGCCGCCCACCTCTTCCAGGCCGCCCGGGTCGGAGATGAACTCGAGCACGCCCGTGCGGTTCACCAGCAGGCGCTTCTCTTCGAGCAACGTCGGGATCGATTCGGCGCCCAGCGTCCGGTTCCTGGCCAGGCCGCGGCGCAGCGCGTAGCGGGCTTCATCGAAGGTGAGGCCCAGCAAAGCCCGCGCGAGCTGGTTGCGCACTGCTTCGTTCGCGCCGGTGCTATCCGGGAAGATCCGCCGCTCCTCGTCCCCGACAAATTGCGCCAGCTCGATCACGTCGGGCGTCCGCAGATCCAGAAACAGGACGCTGCGCTCGAGTTCCTCCGGGATGTAGTGAACGGGCGATGAAATCACCACGAACTTGCCGCGGTCCAGGCATTCCGCGTAGATATCCCGCAGGCGGCGCCGGATCTCCGCCGAATCGCGCATGGGCTCATGGAAATCTTTGAGGTGGAAGATGGCGGGATCGGGGTACGCCGAGATGAAGTCCAGCACGGCGCGCGGCGTTTCGGCGCTCGCTTCGGCCGCTCCGCAGTCGCGCCGCAGGCCCTCGGTGAGGCTCCACTCCCAGATGCCCACCGGAGCGCCGTCGGACATCCGCCCGGCCACCTCTCGCAGCAGCCCAGCTACCCGCCGCTCTTCGGAGGAACGGATATAGGTCAGGGGCCGTCCGGATTCGAAAATCTCCCGGATGGTTCTGGCGGCGCGGCTCTCGGTTTCGGAATGGCCTGGCGTTGCGGTGTTCTCCTCTTATCCAGACGCATCGGCGAGCGATTTGGCCGAACAGCCCTACACCATGTACATCCCGCCGTTCACCTCGATGGTCTGCCCGTAAATATAGCGAGCCGCGTCCGAGCAGAGGAACAGAATGGTATCGGCCACCTCCGCATCCGTGCCGAGCCTGCCGGCGGGCGTGGAAGCCCTCATGCTCTCCAGCAATTGGGGCGTGGAGAAGGTCTCATGAAAGTGGTTATTCACCGTGCCGGGGCTGACGGCGTTGACGCGAACCCCGTGCGGCGCCAGTTCCTTGGCCATCCCCTTGGTGATGGTGGAGACCGCCGCCTTGGCCGCCGCATAAATGGTGGCGCCCAGGCCGCCCCCATTGCGCGCGGCGATGGAGCTCACGTTGACGATTGCTCCGCTGCCGGCGGCAATCATACGCGGCGCCAGGGCCTGGCTGATGAACCATAGGCTCTTCACGTTGAGCGCCATCACCGTGTCGAACAGCTCGGGCGTGTACTCGGCCAGGCGCGCGCGCTTCACCATCGAGCCGGCGTTGTTGATCAGGATGTCGATCGCCGCGCCGCTGCGCTCCAGGTCTTTCAGAAAGCCGTCGATCCCGCAGTCCGTGCCCAGGTCTGCGCGAATGGCCTCGCCTTCCGCCCCGGCGGCGCGAACGGCGGCCAGAGTGGCTTCGGCGCCATCCTTGTACGAGCCGTAGTGAACGATCAGCCGCTTCACTCCCGCCTTCGCCAGAGCCAGCGCCGTGGCTGCGCCGATGCCACGCGAAGCACCCGTGACCAAGGCGGTCTTGTTCTCGAATTCTATCGACATAAGCACTTATGGTAACCGACAGCGTGTCGCCGTGTTACGTTCGTAAGCACAGCGGCCCCACGGGGCCGGGAGGCATATGAAGAAGAAGGTTTTGACCAGCGCCGGCGCGGCGCTGCCCATCGGCCCGTACTCGCAGGCCATCCAATTCGGCAACCTGATTTTCGTCGCCGGAGAGAAGGGCATCGATCCCCGCACCGGCCAGATGGCGCCGGGCGGCATTCAGGCCGAGACGCGGCAGGCTCTGGAAAACATCCAGGCCATCTTGGCCGAGGCTGGCGCCACGCTGGACGATGCGGTCGCCTCGACGGTACACATGACCGATCTTCGCGAGTTCGGGGCCATGAACCAGGTTTACGCCGAATATTTCCGCAAGGACCCGCCCGGCCGCACCACAGTAGAAGTCTCCGGCTTACCCGCCGGCGCGCGCATCGAGATCACCGTGATTGCCGCGGCTCCCGGCGTCGAGTAGCGCGCCGCGCTGCGCTCCGAGAGGCTGCTTCCGCCGAGGAACTGCGGTTGGAACCCTTCGCCCCCTACGGCTTATTAATCAAACTCGCCACGTACCCCGCCCCGAACCCGTTGTCGATGTTCACCACCGTCACGTTGCTCGAGCAACTGTTCAGCATCCCCAGCAGCGCGGCCAAGCCATGGAAGCTGGCGCCGTAGCCGACGCTCGTCGGCACAGCGATCACCGGGCACGATACCATCCCGCCGATCGCGCTGGGCAGCGCGCCTTCCATCCCCGCGCAGACCACGATCACGCGCGCTTCCGAGATCCGCTCCGCGTTGCTGATCAACCGGTGGATGCCCGCCACGCCCACGTCGTAGATGGAGTCCACTTCGTTGCCCATCACCTCCGCCGTCAGCCGCGCTTCCTCGGCCACGAACATGTCGCTGGTGCCCGCACAGACCACCGCGACCTTCCCCTTGCCGCGAATCGTGCGGTCGCGCCAGAAGCGGATCACTCCGGAGAGCGGGAAGTATTCGCCGCAGGGCAATTTCTCCAGCACCGCCGCGCCGCATTCCCGGTCCGCCCGCGTGATCAGCACGTTGGGCCCGTTATCCACCAGCCGCTCGGCAATGGCGACCACCTGCTCCGGCGTTTTGCCCTTGGCGAAAATCACCTCCGGCATGCCGTGGCGCAGCGCCCTATGGTGGTCTATCTTGGCGAATCCCAGGTCCTCGTAAGGCATGTGGCGCATGCGCACCATGGCCGCCTCCACGTCCACACCGCCGCCGCGAACCTGTTCCAGTAACGACCGGAGCTGCTCCTGATCCATGACGCCAGAATATCAGAGCCCGCGCCGGCTACGTCTCCGCCAGTTGCACCAGCCTCTCCGCGTTGAGCGCGCCCTCGGGCGATTCCTCGTGCTTGAACATCACGTATAAGTCGCGCCCGCCGGCCAAAAGCTCGCGCGCCCGCGCGGCGAAGCACGCCACGTCCTCGGCCGTGTAGTCCGGCTTGCGCAGGCGGTAATAAACGAAATCCGCAGTGACTGTTTCGGGCACCTCCAGCTTCTCCGATTCCGCCACGCACAGCGAAACGTTGCGCCGCCGCAGCGCCTCGTAGACCGGCTCGGCCAGCCACGATGGGTGGCGGAACTCGAAGGCATAGCGCATGCCGGGCGGAAGCAGGTCCAGGTAGTCGCCGAGCAGCGCATCGTCGCGCTTCAGTTGCGGCGGAAGCTGAAACAGCACCGGCCCCAGGCGCCGCGCCGTGCGCAGCGGGTCGATGGTCTTGAAAAACAGCTCGGTGGCCGCCTGCGCGTTCTTCAGTCGCAACATATGGGTGATCCGCTGGTTGGCTTTCACCGCGAACCGGAAGCCCGCCGGCGTGGCTTCCACCCAGGCGGCCAGCGTCTTCGCCGCCGGCAGGCGCCGAAACGTGTAGTTGATCTCCACCGCGCGCAGCCGCTCGGCGTAATGCGCCAGGAACTGCCGGGCCGGCAGCTTGGCGGGATAGAAGGCCGGCTTCCAGGCCGCATAGGCAAAGCCGGAGGTCCCCGCATACAACGTCGCCATGGCTTATCATTATCTCTGTCCGGAGGTTCGAAATGCTCGTGCACATCCTCGCCAACTGGCTGGTGAGCGCCCTGGCATTGTGGCTGGTGGCACAGATCATCCCCGGGATCGAGCTGAGCGGCTTCGGCGCGGCCCTATTCGCCACCATCATCATCGCCATCGTCAACGGAACTATCGGTTGGGTGCTCCGCCTGCTCACTCTTCCCCTGACCATCCTGACCCTGGGACTCTTCCTGCTGGTTGTGAACGCGTTCCTTCTGAAGCTGGCCAGCCTTTTCACGCCGGGCTTCAAGATCCGCGGATTCCTCGACGCCGTTCTGGGATCGGTGGTGCTGACCTTCCTCGCCTACCTGCTGCGCCGCATCGTGTTCTACGGCGGCACGCGTTGGACTACCCTATGAGTGTGGTGTCGCCGCCCAATTCCGAAGAGCTGCTGGAGGTTCTCCGCCGGCCTGCACTGCACCTCAGAACCATCGCGCTCTCCGGGAATTCCAGCAAACGGTTGATGGCCGGCCCCATCGCGGCGGCCGATGAGCAGATCTCCACCGCCGCCCTGAATGGCATCCTGGCCTACGAGCCGCACGATCTCACCGTGAGTGTGCAGGCCGGTACGCCCTGGCGCGAGTTCGCTTGCGCCTTGGCCGCCAACCGGCAAATGGTGCCGCTCGATCCCCCCTTCGCCGACGAAGCCACCGTTGGCGGTGTGATCGCCGCCAATTCCAGTGGGCCGCGCCGCCGCCTTTACGGCACCGCCCGCGACATGGTTATCGGCATGCACTTCGCCACCCTCGAGGGCAAGCTGGTGCAATCCGGCGGCATGGTGGTGAAGAACGTCGCCGGCCTCGATATGGCCAAGCTGATGATCGGCTCGTTCGGTACCCTGGCGGTCGTCACGGTGGTCAATTTCAAGCTGGTGCCCATGCCCGAAACGGAGCGCAGCTTCCTGCTGCCCTTCGATTCGGCCGCCGCCGCCGCCGCCGCGCGTGACCGCATCTTGAAAAGCGCGCTGCTGCCAGCCGCGCTCGATCTGCTCAATCCGGCGGCCGGCGATACGCTGGGCACGCGGGCCTGGCTGCTGGCCGTGCGGGCCGGCGGCAACCCGGCTGTAATCGAGCGCTACCAGCGCGAGCTGGCCGAGCTGGCGCCCGCCCAGATTTACGAGGATACCCGCCACGAATCCCTGTGGCGGCACGTTGAGAACTTCACGCCGAATTTCTTGAGGAGGAACCCGGATGGCGCGGTCGTACGGGTCTCCTGCACGTTGAAAGGTCTCGAAGCCGTGATGGCCGCCTTCGAGGGTCCGGCCGTGGCGCGCGCCGCGACCGGCGTCTGCTATGGCTACTTCGAGCGGTGCGCCGCCGCCGCGGCGTGGATGGCGGGAGCCAAGGAACGCGGCTGGAAAGCCGTCGTCGAGTTCGCCCCGCAGGCCTGGCGCGAGACGGCCGACCTGTGGCCCGCTCCCAGCGGCGATTTGGAATTGATGCGCAAGGTCAAGAAATTGTTTGACCCCGAAAGTGTGTTAAACCGTGGCCGAATGTTCAGCCGAATCTGAACGGACGGGCCTGGGACCCAGGCAGTTCGACCTGGACCGTTGCGTCCACTGCGGTCTATGCCTCAATGCCTGCCCGACCTATCGCGAGCTGGGCGTGGAAATGGATTCTCCGCGCGGCCGCATCTACCAGATGGTCCAGGTGGCCGAGGGCGCGCCCATCACGCCGTCCTATATCCGCCACATCGATCTGTGCCTGGCCTGCCGAGGCTGCGAATCGGCGTGCCCCTCCGGTGTGCGTTACGGCCGCATGGTGGAAGACGCCCGCGCCGAGATCGAAGCGCAACGCGGCGGCGCTTTCGCCGGCTGGCTGCGCCGCCAGATTCTGGTGCGTGTGGTGGCCTCGCGCAGTGCCCTGGCGATTGCCGGAACGCTTCTCTACCTGTATGAAGCCAGCGGCCTGAAGGCCGTCGTGCGCGGCCTCGCGTCGATGAAAATGTTAGGCCGGCTGGGAGAGATCGCCCAGCTCGCGCCCTCCGCCGAGATTCCGTTTTTCTTCGGGAAGATTGGCCGCACGTATCCCGCCGAGGGCCGCCAGCTTCATCGCGTAGCCTTCCTGGCCGGGTGCATCGCCAACGTCAGTTTCGCGCGGCTGAACGAAGCCACCGTGCGCGTGCTGCGCAAAAACGGCTGCGAAGTGGTGATTCCCGGCGGCCAGGGTTGCTGCGGCGCCCTGCACCTGCACGCCGGACTCCGCGATGAGGCCCGCAAGCTGGCCCGCCGCAACATCGACTCCATGGTGGATGGCGGCTTCGATGCCATCGTCACCAACGCCGCCGGCTGCGGTTCCACGCTCAAGGAATACGGCGAATTGCTGGCCGACGATCCCGCTTACGCCGAGAAGGCCCGCCGCTTCTCCGCGCTCATGCGCGACATCACCGAGTTCCTGGCGGACCTCGAATTGAATCGCGACATGGCGCCCGTCAACGCCGTGGTGACTTACCAGGATTCCTGCCACCTGGCGCACGGCCAGCGCGTCCGCGGCGCACCCCGCAAGCTACTCTCCGCGGTTCCCGGCGTCACTCTGCGCGAGATGCGCGGTTCCGATATCTGCTGCGGCAGCGCCGGCATCTACAACGTGCAGGAAAACGAAATGGCCATGCAGATCCTGGCCTCCAAGATGGTATCCGTCAACGCCACCCACGCGGACATCATAGCCACAGCCAATCCCGGCTGCCTGCTGCAGTTGCAGGCCGGTGTGCGCCTCCACGGCACGGGCCAGAAAGTCATGCACATCGTCGAGATTCTGGATCGTGCCTACACTCGCTAGTGGTCTGCGGCGAACAGATTAACCATTATCCAGCACGGTGCGGGCGCG
>CAYRWE010000137.1:0-13479 GCA_964427655.1 uncultured Solibacteraceae bacterium
ATGTGGCCCTCGATGTGGTTCACCGCGATCAGCGGAATTCCGCTGGCGAAGCTCAGCGATTTGGCGTAGGTCAGACCCACCAGCAGCGACCCCACCAGGCCGGGACCCACGGTGGCCGCGATGGCCGCCAGTTCCCCCAGTCGCATCGAGGATTGCTCCAGCGCCTCGCGCACCACCGGCACGATGGCCCGCAGGTGCTCGCGCGAAGCCAGCTCCGGAACCACGCCGCCGTACTTGCCGTGCGTGGACATCTGCGAAGCCACCACCGAGGAGAGCACGGCCTCGCCGTCTTCCACGACCGCGGCCGCGGTTTCGTCGCAGGAGGATTCAATGCCGAGAATGCGCATTGCTTTAAACGTAACGCAGGTCGAGCCAGGCTATTACAAGGCTTGCCGGGCAAGCTAAAGCATGCCCCACCGGCGTTAGTCTTTGCGGTAAACCACGCCCTGCTTCATCACGAACTTCACGTTGCCAAGCTTCAAGACGTCCTGCAAGGGGTCGCCATCCACCGCAATCACATCCGCACGGAAGCCCGGCTCGATCGACCCGGCTTCTTTGGAAATCCCCAGCAGCTCGGCCGCGTTGAGCGTGGCCGTGCGTATGGCTTCGATAGGCTTCATCCCGAATTCCACCATGGTGTTGAATTGCTTCCAGTTGTCGCCGTGAGGGTACACGCCGCCATCGGTGCCGAAAGCCAGCTTGCAGCCAGCCTGGTAGGCGTGCTGGAAGCCGGCCCGCTGCAACTTGCCGAGCGCGCGCTCCTTCTCGATGGATTCGGGAAGCATTCCCACCTTAGCGCCTTCCTGCATGATGAAATCGTCGTTGTAGATGTCGTACACCAGGAAGGTACCGTGCTCCTTGGCGAGCCGGATGCCTTCGTCGTCGATCAGGCTGGCGTGCTCCACCGAATCGATCCCGGCGCGGATCGAATCCTTGATGGATTGCGTTCCGTGCGCATGGGCGGCCACCTTGCGTCCCAGCTTATGGGCCTCTTCCACGATGGCCGTGAGCTCTTCGAGCGAATATTGCGGCGTGCCCACCTGGTCGCCCTTCGACATCACGCCGCCCGAGGCGCATACCTTGATGACGTCGGCCCCGTACTTGATCACCTCGCGCACTTTGGCGCGGGCCGCCCAGGGTCCGTCGGCCACGCCCTCGGCGCGGGCATGATACTCGGGCGCCAACAGGTCGTTATCGCAATGGCCGCCGGTGATGCTGAGAGGCGGGCCGGAGACGATCAGGCGCGGCCCCTCGATCTCGCCGGCCTGGATGCCATCGCGCACCGCCACGTCCGAATAGCCATCTGCCCCCAGGTTGCGAACCGTGGTAAACCCGGCGCGCAGCGTGATGCGGGCATTCTTGACTCCGATGACCGTCTCGCGCGGGACCGAGACGCCCAGCGCTTTGTAGCCCTCCATGGAGGGCTCGCTGGTCAGGTGGTCGTGCACATCCATCAGACCGGGCAGGCAGGTATCCGCCGATAGATCGACCACCGTGGCGCCCGCCGGTATGGTCACCTCGGCGGCCAGGCCCACTCGCGTGATTTTGCCATCGGCCACCAGAATTACGGCGTTGGCCTGCTCACCGCCGGTTCGGACATCCAGCAGCTTGCCGCAGCGCAGCGCCACCGGCGCCGCCGAAAGAGTAGCCGCAAAGACAAAGAAAGAAGCCCAGTACAGCCTCATGTATGTCGCTCCCTTTAAAAAAAACGTCAGCCGCGCGGCGATCGGATTCGCGTGCGGCGCTGGGCGTCATAAGACTTTGCGCCGCCATTGCCTGGGCAATGCGTGCAGACCGGATGAAAGATTATAGCAGCGGGCGCGGTGAGGCATGCTTTAGCTGGCCCAGACTTTAGCTTGCCCGAATGCACGCCGCGCACGACCCCGCCGCGCGCGGCTCAGGTTACCGTCGACAATTTTCGTCTACGTCGCCAGCTTATGCCGGACCGTATTCAGTTGCGCTTCCAGATCCGCCAGGGCCTTTCCGAGCTGTGCCTTGTATCGCGGATTCTGCGCGCTTGTCATCTCCCGGACCACGCGGGTGCGAGAGAGAAGTAGGGTCTCCTTCTGACGGATCAACTCCAACTCTTTTGGATCGGGGATATTTTCCAGATCGGCGCCGTGTCGGATCTCGGCTATGCCGGCCTGAGCTTCCCCGGCCGACTTGCTTTCCCAACCTCTGGCCATGCTTCCATCATAGCGGCTGGCACGCCAAAGGGGAAGTTCCGTACGGTTTCGTTACCGCTTTAGGGGATCTTCGACCCAGGGCGGCGTGGCCTGGATCAGGCGCCCCAACTCCGGTTCGAGCCGCTCCACGGCGCATTTCATCTCCCAGGCAATCTGGCGATAGCTGAAGTGGCCCTTCACACCGCTGCGCAGGCGCGCGATGTAGTCGGCCTCCGCGAAATCCATTTTGAACAGGAAGCGCGAGCGCGCGCCGAAGGGCAGCAAATAATCGCGGCCTGGTGCGGGCAGCCGGTGCAGGGTGTCGAAAGCCTGGCGCATGGCCGCGCCATAAACATCGCCCGCGCCGCACTCTTCGACCAGCGCGGGCGTCTCGAAGCCCAGCGCGCCGGAGTAATCCTGGCGAACCTTCTGGCAGCGGCGGTGCCGGTGCAGATCGCGATAAGCCCCAATGTCGATGGCCATGTCGAACGCGTATAGGCCGCCGCGAAAACCAGCTAGGATTTCGTCGCGGGCGGTGCGCGAGGCTACCGCGACATCCAGCACTTCGGCGCGGCGCGCTTCGCTCCAGCCGCACGCCGTTTCGTACAGCGCGCGGAAAGACAGGCCAGTGACGGGATAGAGCAGGGTGGCCACGATATCGGCGGCCGCGTGCGTGGGGCGCACCAGGTCCACGCGCGGCGAGAGCGCGCCACCGTCGGAGGGCGCACCGAGGTTCTGCGCGGCCCACAACCGCAGATCGTTGCGCGCGCGGGCGGCGTACTCATCCGGCTCGGCATGGCGCGCCAGCGTGGGAGCCAGCGGCTCGGCGGGCGCTGCCGGATCCCACGCGCAATCCGGAGCGGCCGCACAGGCCCCGGCCATCTCATGCGCCAGTTCCCGCAATTCCCGGTATTCGGATGCCGCCAGGCGGCGGATCTGTTTTTCCAACGTGCGTATGCTGGTCACCTGGCCGACATTGGTGGGCACGCCCCAGAAGAGCAGGTAGCGCGCTACGTCGAAAGCGCGCGCCGCGATGTTGCGCTCATAGGCTTCCGGCTTCATATCCGCGGGGCGCGGCAGGCGCTCGGCAAGCTTGGCGAAAGCCAACTCCTTCACCCGGCGATAAGCCTCCAGCAACGCTTCGCCGGCTTGCCGGTATTGGGCGGCATCGGCTTCCGGGAACTCGGGCGGGGTCACGAAACCGGAGCGGGAGAAATCCTGGTAGCGCGAGGATTTCGCCTGGCCATCCCAGAGCGGCTCTTCTTCAATCTCGGTAGCCGCCAGCTCGGAGATGCCCTCGAAGCATAGGGCCGCGTGGCCCAGATCCGCTATGGACGCGTGGCCGTACTGAAAGTAGAAGCTCTCGAGGAAGCTGCTGGAATTGTGCGCGCGCACCCAATCGAGCGACTCGCGGATGGAATCGGGCGAGCGGCTGTAGCGGGCCAAAGCATAAGCGCTCTTCTCGGGCGGCATGGGCGCCAGTGTGATGACGCGTTTGGTGGTCAAGACGCTATGATACCGAAGAGATGCAAATCCGAATCAGCCGCCTGCACCCCGCCGCCGAACTGCCGTCCTATGCACACGGTGCCAGCGAGGACGCCGGCATGGACCTGCGCGCCGTGGAGGAGACCATCCTCGAGCCGGGTGTTCCCCAGTTGGTGCCCACCGGCCTGGCCATCGAGCTGCCGCCCGGCTATGAAGCCCAGGTGCGTCCGCGCAGCGGGTTGGCTTTGCACCATGCCATCGCCATGCCCAACTCTCCGGGCACGGTGGACCCCGGCTATCGCGGCGAGCTGCGCGTCATCCTGCTGAATCTGGGCCGGGAACCCTACACAATCCACGCCGGCGACCGCATTGCACAAATGGTTGTGGCGCGCTACGAAGCCATTGGGTGGCTGGAGTGCGAACTGAGTCAGTCGCGGCGTGGAGAGGGCGGCTTCGGCTCCTCGGGCCGCTGAAGGCGGCTGGAAGCTTAGGTCTTGCCCGCGGGAGCCGGCTTGCTATCGCTTTTGGACTCGGTCTTGCTTTTGGACTCGGTCTTGTCAGCGGTCTTCGATTCGCTCGCGTGATCGGACTTGTGTTCCGATTTCCCGTTCGAGCCGTTGGACGGCAAATGGCCGCCGCGACCGTAATCCGTAACGTACCAGCCCGTTCCTTTGAAATGCAAAGCGGAAGGCGAAATCAACTTCTCGAGCGCGCCCCCGCATCCCTCATGCTGGGTTAAAGGCTCGTCGGAGAACTTTTGTCTGACCTCTAAAGTGGTTCCACATTCCTTACAGCGGTATTCGTAAAGGGGCATATTTCTTCACTACCCAGAACCTTGAATTCAATTGTAACAGATGCACGCCACCCTCCATCCGGCGCAAGCCGTGTAAGCAGCTCTGGGGATTAGACATACTCAATCTCAAGATACTGCCGCGGAGCGCTAACTTTTCTCTCCGCGTGTTCGTCTTATCAGGTGGAATGAGCAGAGCGATCAGGATCGGAGTGCTGGTGGCGGGCCTGGCGGGTACCGCGGTTTACACCGCGCCATCCTGCTGCCGCCTGATTTCCTCGGCCCGTGCCGCAGCCAATTACCTGGAAGACCTGAATGCCGCGGGCACGTCTCTGAACCCGGTGGAGCGCATTGTGTTCAGCCTGGTCCTGGCCAACAGCCAGACTCCCCAGGCGCAGGCGCAACCGGCAGCCGGGGCGAAACGCATTTAACCCGCGGTGAGCCGCATTTAACCCGCGGCGAGCCGCATATAGCAGAGTGGAGCGGCCCCTGCGGAGCCCGGCGGACGCCAGCCGCGTCCGCATCCCCAACAACACGTCTCTACTGCTTCTTCTTGGCGGTGCCCTTCTTCGCCGGAGCGGTTGCGCAATGCTCCTCTTGCAGACCCTGGATCTTGGCCTTCTCGGTATCCATGGTCAGCATAAACGGCTCGCGCGAGAACGCGGAGGGCACGCCCTCCCATTCGATCTGCGTCCCGGTCGTGGGCTTGCCGGTCGTAGCGGCATCCAGCTTCAGCGTGATCTCCGGCTGTAAAGTGCCCTGCTGGCTTGGCTCGGGAACGGCCACCAGCAACTCCTTCGCGTGGCACGCGGGCTTGGCATCCACCAGCGTGCCCTTGAGCTTGGGCACGGCGGCGTCTTTGAGCTGGGTGTCGAAATATTGCTGCCCGTTGGTGTCCGAGAGCTGCCCCTTCACCTTCATCCACAGGGCCAGTTGCGGGTTGGTTTTCTCGAACTGCGCTTCCTTCTCCTGAGACACCTCGGTGGCGCTGGAGAGCTTGAAATCGGGCGGCGGCATGGGGGCCTTGGCGGCGGCCTCCTGGAACTGCTTCAGGTTTTCGTCGCTACCGTGATAGGCGGTGTAAACCTGGTTCACGTAGTTCTGAATGGCCTTGGGGTCGGCGGTGCCCCCCAGGGTGGGATCGATGGCCGCCGCGCGCGCGTACTCGTAAATAGCCGCGGGGACTTTATCGGGGTGCTGTACCTGCTGGCAGCGCAAGGCCCCCGCCAGAGCCCATGCCACCTGGGCGCTGTCGGGATAATCCTGCAGGGCCTTGACGAACACCGGCTCGGCTTTGGCGCAATTGGTTGGGTCCTTGGGGTTGGCCTTCATGGCCGAAGCGCCGGGGTACATGGCCAGCGTCACCAGAGCCGCTTTGGCGACGTCTTCAACCTGCCCGCGCGCCTTCGCCCAATCGGCGTCGCTGGTGGCCGAGGGCTTGTTGGCGGGGCTGAAATAGGAAGCCGCGAAATCGGCCAGTTGATGGGCGGCCTTATCGCCGGTGGCCAGTTCCTCCGGCGTGGGGATGACGGTGGAGTTGGGCGCGGCGATCTTGGCCGCGTTGAACGTCACCGGATACAGGATCTGGAGCTGCTGCTTGGGGTCGGGAAAGGCCGTCTTCAAATCCTTGTTCAACAAGTCGGCGGCGCCGTCCAGAACTTTGCCCGGCTGATTGGTGCCGTTGTACGCCTGGATGTAAAAATACGAACGGTCGTCGCGGTAATCGGATTCCGGGTATTTCTGCTTCCAGATGTCCAAATCCGTCACCGCTTTGGGAAAGCTTTGGCCGGTGATGTCCTTAATTACCTGATTGTAGATGTCGTATTCGCCCTGATCTTTGAGCTTCTTCGGCGTCTGTCCGGCGGGGGCCTGGGCACCTTGTGCCTGGGCGCCTTGCGCCTGCGCCCGGGCGGGACCCGCCGTTCCCGCGACCACCGCCGCCATCACGGCCGCCACCGCCAGGCCACTCAGCATTCTTGCAATACTCTGCACGTACGTCTCCTCCTGCCTGTTCCACATTTGAGCTGTTGCCATGAGTTGTAAAGCCGCAAACCGCGGGCCGGCGTCCCAGCGAGGCACCATCACCAACCCCGGTAGATGCTTGCGGGGAATAGCCGAAGCGCCCAGGCCATGCAAGCTATTCTACTCCGCTCGCATACGGCGGTTTCCGGCGCAACCGGCACGGCTCGTAACGGAAACCACAATGGACAGATTCACGAATAACGGGATTCACGGCGCCAGCAAAACTGAAAGACGGGGCGAACAGACAGGAGGGGTACAAAAAGAGAAAACCGGGTACGCAGCGGCCGCGCCGCGTACCCGCGATGGCAGAAGAGCCGGTTAGTCGACTATGCGACCCGAGCTTAATCCTGCTTCTTGGCCGGAGCCTTCTTGGCCGGCGGACGGTGAGCCGGAGCCTCTACCTTGAGGCCCTCGATCTTATCCTTCTCAACGTCGAAGGTCAGCATGAAGGGATCCTTGGCGAATGCCGCCGGAACGCCTTCGAACTGGATGGTGCCGCCGACTTCCGGCTTCCCGACCAGCGCCTCGTCCAGTTTGAGGGTGGCCTCGGGCGTCTTGGTGTCGGCGAGCGCCACCACGATTTCCTTGGAATTGGTAGCTGGATTCGCCGAGAGCACCGTGGCGCGCAGCTTGGGCACGCCGGCGCCCTTCAACTGGCCGTCGAAGTACTGCATCCCATCGGCCGCCGTGAGCTGGTTCTTGATCGACATCCACAGCGCGAGCTGCGGATTGCTCTTCTTGAACGCCTCGTCCTTCTCGCCTTCGATCTCGTCCTTGGTCTTGATGTGGAAACCGTCGGGTGCGAATACGTTGGCTTTGGCCGAAGCCTTCAATTCATCCAGCCCCGAGTTGTCCCCGTGATACCGGACGTAGAGCTTGGTCAGGTACTGATCGGCCGCCGTGCGGCCCTGCGGGGCCAGCGCGCCCTGCCCGTCGTAGGCGGCCGCGCGCGCGAAGCAGAACATGGCTTCGGAATACCGCTCGGCCTTTTGCTGCGCGACGATCACGCCACCCAGCCAGTAGGAGACTTCGGCCTGGTTGGGATCGAGCTTCAGACCTTCGCGGAATTCCTGCTCGGCCTTGGCGTTGTCCTTGCGCTGCATCGAAATCCAGCCCAGCGTCTTATGGCCGAGAATATCGAAGCTCTTTTTCACATTGGGCCAATCCTCGGCCTTGGCCGTCGCGGGCTTCTCCGCCCCCAGAAGACTGGTGGCCGCCTTTTCCCCGGTGGAGAGGACATCCGCCGAGGTGCTCCCCAGATTGGGTGTCAGAAAGGTGATCCAGTAGAGCGACGTGATGTCTTTGGGATCCACGGTCAGCGCCTCTTTGGCCGCATTGACCACGTTCGGCCACTGCTGCAGCGCCGAATAGGTCTGGATCAGCATCACCAGCCGTTCGAGCTTATAATCCGATTCCGGGTACTTCTCTTTCCAGGTGTTCAGGAGAGCGGCCTTTTTGGCGGGATCGGTTTCCTTGGTGACTCCGTTAAAAAGGTCGTATTCCCCCTGGTCCTTCACCTTCTTTTGGGCTTGCGCCGCCGGGGCACCCTGAGCCCGCGCCATACGCGCCGGGCCCACACAGACCGCGCCAATCAAGGCAACCGCCGCGATGCCCATCAAGGGTTTCAAGAATCTATGCACGTGCGCCTCCTGCCTGTTTCCACGTAGATAATAACAACATCGGCTTACCGCCTCGCGAACTCAGCGTCTGCCCCGGCCAGTCCGCGCGGGGCGGGCATGGACGAAGTATAGCTCAATGCAAACGCTAATTCGTTTTTTGAGATCCGAATCACAAATCATACCAGGATCAACGCTATGCTGGAAGCACCCCCTGCAAGGCTCCTCGCGGATGCGGCGGGCGGCCTCCGGGAACAATCGCCATGCAGCCGCTTTCTTCCCGCACCGAACTGAAAAGAGACTTGGGCCCATGGCCAGCCTTGTCGATCGTTGTGGGGACTGTGATCGGCAGCGGAATATTCCTGGTGCCGCGCGCCATGATTCAACGCGTCGGCACGCCGGAAATGGTGTTCGCCGTATTTGTATTTGGAGGGCTGCTTTCGCTCGCCGGAGCCCTCAGTTACGCGGAACTGGCGGCGGCCATGCCGGAGGCCGGCGGGGAATATACTTATTTGCGCGAAGCCTATGGCCCGGTGTGGGGATTTCTGTATAGTTGGACACAAATGTGGGTTGCAAAAAGCGGCTCAATTGCCACTCTGGCCACCGGATTTTTCTATTATTTAGCAGGATTTTTCCCCCGTTTGGACACGGTTTTCTACTCCATTCCCTTACCCCTCGGCCCGCACGGGGCACCGCTCGACCTACGTTACGGCCAATTGTTCGCAATCGTGCTAATTCTGGCGCTGGCTTGGTTGAATTACTTTGGCGTGAAGCTGGGAGGGGAAGTCCAGTTGGCCGTGACGGCGGTCAAAGTGGGATTGATCGCATTTATTATATTGGCCGGCCTGATATGGGGGAGCGGTCACGGAGCGGCGGCGTCCTCTGCCGTTGGAGGCGCGGGAAGGCTGACGATCTCGGGATTCTTCGCCGCGCTGGTGGCGGCCTTGTGGGCTTATGACGGGTGGAATAACGTCAGCATGGTGGCCTCGGAAGTTCGGCAGCCGCAGCGCAACCTGCCGCGCGCGCTGATCGGCGGCACGCTCTTCGTGATTGCCGTCTACCTGCTCGCCAATGCGGCTTATTTCCGCGTGCTTTCGGCCGCCGAAGTGGGTTCCAGCGAGCGTGTGGCCGCCGAAATGATGCGCCGCATTCTGGGCGGATGGGGAGCCGCGGCCGTCTCGGTGGCGGCCATGATCAGCATTTTCGCAGCCCTGAACGGCTCGATTCTCTCGGGCTCGCGCGTGCCCTACGCAGCCGCCCGCGAAGGCTATTTTTTCGCCGCCGTGGGGCGCGTCGACGCGCGCTATCGCACCCCCGGCGTATCTATTCTGGCGCTCTGCGCATGGGGTGGCGTGCTGGTTCTTTCGGGCCGTTACGAGCAGCTTTACACGTACGTGATTTTCTCAAGCTGGATTCTATACGGCATGACCGCGGCCGCCGTAATCGTGCTACGCATCCGCCGCCCGGACCTCCCGCGCCCCTATCGCACCCTGGGATATCCGGTGGTTCCCATTGTATTCGTGGCGGTTGCGCTGGCATTGTTGCTCTCCACGCTGGTCGACTCGCCGCGCGAATCCCTGCTGGGTATGGGCTTGATTCTAGCGGGTTTACCGTTTTATTTCTATTGGAAAGGCAAACGGGCCACGGCGCGGCCAAACTCGTACTAGAGCATACGCACCGTACCGTTGGGTCGCCGATTTAGTTCTTTAATTTCCGTATTCATCTTGAAATATAGGTATCTTTCGAGCGAAAATCGGAAAGTAAAGCGTAGCGGGATCAGAGATTCTACCGAATTTCGCGCCGCAGCTTACCGGTTCGACGGCGTGGAGGCATAGCGAGCGATGGATGTCACCAAAATCCTTGCGGAATTGAAAAGCGAACGGCAACAGATCGAGGAAGCCATCCTGAGCCTCGAGCGCCTGGCCCGTGGGGGCGCGCGACGGCGTGGAAGGCCTCCTGCCTGGCTGGCGGAAGTGACCGCCAAGCGCCGCGGCCGCCCGCCCGGCAGCAAAAACAAAACCACCGCATCGGCGGCTCCCAAAGGCGCCGCGGTGGCCTGAATCCAACGCAACGGCAAGCAGTAAGGGCCGGCGACTCGCCTTTTGCGACTCGCCGGCCCTTTGTGTCTTTACCCGAGCTGCGCGCCCCCTGGACGCCCTCGGCGAACCCGAAGGGTACCCCGAAGGGCGTCCACCCCCAAAAGACTGGCGCGGCGAATTTCTACTTTTCCTCCTTGTGCTCCGTCTTCTTCTCGGGCTTCTTCTGCGGCTTGGCATTGCGCGGGTCGCTGCGTGCCGGTGGCGCGGTAGTGCGAACCGCCGGCGTGGCGCCGTGGGGCTGTTCGGCGGCACGGGGCTGAGCCGGGGCGGGCGCGGGCCGGTCGTTGCGCGGAAGGCTCTCGCGTACCGGCGGCGTAGCCGACCCCGCCTGCGGCCGAGCGAGGATTCCAGCCGCCGGCCGCGCGGCCGGAGCGTTGCCTTCCTGCGGCGCGGCCACGCTGCGCACCATCGGGTTGCGCGCTGGCGCGCCTTGCCCGCGCAGGGCGTTCAGCGTGCCCGGATCGACCGGGCGCCCCGGATTGGCTTCCAGGGCGCGTTGTTTGGCGGCGAATGAGACCGGCGGAGGAGGAGGCGCATTGCGCACCACCACCTGGCGATCCGCGAAGCGCGCGGGCGGTCCACCGGCCCGCACAGGACCCGCCAGCACGCTCTCGCGACGCGGCGCCATCGGCGCGGTGGCGCCAATCACCTGGGCCCGCGCCATCTCTCCCGGCGGCAAGACAATGGCCGCCTGGTGCACCGACCGCGCGCCCACGAAGGCGTCGTGGGGAACCGCGGTCACCGCGCCGACCACGTTCTGGTTCGCGTAGCGCACGTTAACGACGTTGATATTGGTCACGGTCACGTGCGAGATATTCACCTGCTGCACGTAGACCTGGCTCACGTGATACGCGGGGATGTACGGCTCGCGCGGCCCCAGCGGGAACCATGCCGCCACGCCGCCTCCGCCGATAGCCAGCGAGACGCCGAAGCGCGGCCCGCCCACGAATGCCACGAGCGCAGGGGCATACACGGGACGCGCCACCATCGTGCCGGGCACCCATACCCAGCCGCCTCCCACCATGGCCCAGCGGCCGTAATGGAACGGCGCAAATCCCCAGGACGCATCGTCAACCCAGGTCCAGCCCCACGGCTCGATCCAGGCCCAATGGCCGTAGCGATACGGCGCCCAGCCCACGGCCACGGTATTCGGCGCCCACACCCAGCCGTATCCGGGGACCTCGCGCCACACACCGTGCTCGTCCAGATCCTCGTAGCCGGTCATCTCGCGACCCACATGGCTGGCCGAAATGGATTGCTCCTCGCGGCGGTCGCGCAGGGCGCACCAGTTGTCGAAACCGTTGGGAGGCGGCAGCGGGCCGATCTCCTGGGAGACCGAATCCAGGCCGGCGATCTGCGCGCTCTGGCGCGGCTCGACGGCGAAGGAGGCTCCGCCCCCGTTGACCTGGGCCTCTCCTCCGCGCACCGCCACGGCCGTCATGTTGTGGTCGCCGTCGGCATCGATGCGGTAATCGCCGGGCCGCACGAGCGTGATCGAGACGCTGGGCGTATCCACCTCGAAGATCTCGTCCGGTCCCAGGAAGCGCACGTGCACATTCACGGCGCCCTGAGTGAGGCTGAGCTGCACGGTGCGATCGTCCAGGTTGAGGATGGCCAGCGCGGTTTCGGGCGCCATGCGAACGGCCGTGGACCCGATGTGCATTTCGGTCTGCGCGCCGGCATCGGTCCACAGGTGATCGCCGCTGGTGAGGGGATAATTCAGCGAGGCCGCCGCCCAGTCCTCGACGCTACCGGGGCGGAAGGAAACCTGCCCGCTCAGATAATTGAGCCGGGCCACGCGCGACGGCGGATCCCCAGGATCGGCTATGGCCGGCGCGCCCGCCAGCGCCAGCAGAATTCCCAGATGAATGATTGTGCTTCGCATTGTTGATGGCTACCTCTCCACTCTCTTCAAACACCTGTGATTCCTAAATGAAGCGGTGGGTTTCGGTGGGCTGCATTAAGATCCCGCAAGAATCGGGGGGTGCGGCCGGCAATTCGCCCTTAGCCCCTCGAAAGATATAAAAAGCGCGCGATAAACAGGGCCGTCAGCAGGTATACGAACCAGTTTACCTGGCGGAACTTGCCGCGCGCCACCTTGAGCAAGGTGAAGGCCGTGAAGCCGAAGGCCAGACCGTTGGCGATGCTGAAGGTCAGCGGAATGAGGGTGATGGTGAGAAAGGCCGGCACGGCGATTTCGGGATCGCTCCAGGCGATCTCCGCTACCGACGAGATCATGAGGCTGCCCACCACGATGAGCGCCGGCGCGGTGGCCGCCGCGGGAATCGCGCCCACCACCGGAGCGACGAAAAGCGCGCCTACGAACAGCAGGCCTGTCACCATGGCGGTCACGCCCGTGCGCCCGCCGGCCGCCACGCCGGCCGCGCTCTCGATGTAGCTCACCACCGTCGAAGTGCCCGAGAGCGAACCCACAATCGTGGCGGTGGCGTCGGAGAGCAGGATGCGATTGACGCGCGGGATCTGGTGGGCCTGGTCGAACAGGTTGGCCTTCTGGCCCACCGCCACCAGCGTGCCGATGTTGTCGAACAGGTCGATGAACAGAAATACGAAGACGATTTCGAGGAATCCCAGGCGCCACGTCGCGGCCAGATCCAGCTTGAAGGCGGTGGCCGAAAGATCGCTCAGGCGGTAAGCCTGCGGCGTCCAGTGCGCCACACCGGTCGCGAGGCCCAGCGCGGTGGTGGCCAGGATTCCGATCAGCATGGCGGCGCGCACCCTCCAGGCCAGCAGCGCCGCGATCAGCAGCAGGCCGAAGAGCGCCAGCGCGGTGCTTTTATCGTGCAGATTGCCTAACGCCACGGTGGTGGAAGGATTCGAAACGACGATGCCGGAATTGCGGAACCCCACCAGCGCGATGAACAGCCCCACGCCCGCCGCCACCGCCGCGTATAGCTCGGTGGGGATGGTGGAGACGATGAGCTGGCGCACACCCACCAGAGTCAGCAGGAAAAACACCACGCCGGAGATGAAGACGGCGCCCAGCGCGGCCGGCCAGGCCACGCCCATCCCCTTCACCACGGTGTAGGTGAAGTAGGCGTTCAGCCCCATGCCGGGCGCCAGCGCGATGGGGTAGCGCGCGAAGCCGCCCATCAGGAAGCTGCCCAGCGCGGCGGAAAGACAGGTGGCCGCCGTCACGGCCGCCAGAGGCATGCCGGTCTCATGCAGGATGGCGGGGTTCACGAACACGATGTAAGCCATGGTCATGAACGTGGTGAACCCAGCCAGAATTTCGGTTTTCCAGGTGGCGCCGAGCGATTCGAACTCGAAGTAGGCTTCCAGGC
>CAYRWE010000138.1:0-13218 GCA_964427655.1 uncultured Solibacteraceae bacterium
TGGTCGTTAAAAATGCGGGTGATCCAGAGTTCACTTTCGTGCATACACGATCTCGATTGCCACTTCGACGAAGACTGCGGCCGTAAAGACGAAAACCCCCGCCAGAATGGCGCGCAGGTCGATAGAAATCAGCTTCACTATAACATACGCCGCCCCGCCCAGAATCAGATAACGGAATGCCAATATCACGGTTCCCCGGCGGCGTCCGCCCGCCATTCCGTCCACCACGCCCTTGATCCAGTAGAAATTCAGAAGCGAGATGAAAGCTCCCACCAGAAATCCGGCGCCCGATCTCCAGCCCGCCAGCGCGAGCGCCGCCAGGGTTCCGACGATGGCGATGGCGGCCATGATGCGACCGATGCGCGACGCGGCGCGCTGGTAGCTCAGGCCGTCAAGAACCGTCATTCTTGGAATCCTGCATGATCTGGCGGATCAGCTGGAAGAATCCGGCCGCGCTGCCGAGCAGCAGGAAGACGATGCGCAGCCAGGTGGTACCGAAAACGTGGTCCAGCCAATACCCGATGCCGTACCCGACCACGGTCGAGACCGGCAGCAGCAAGGCCAGCCCGCTGTATTCGACGTAGCGGGCCGCGGGTGTTTTCCGGGGCGGGGGCACAAGGTTAGTTTAGCCGAGATCGGCGGCTCGCTCAGCCGTCTCGCGCACCAACAGGCCCATGCGGGGATGGCTGGGTTCGAGGGCCGGCCGCAGCCCGAACTCTTCGAGCGCCTCGCTGGTGGTGGGGCCTATGGAGCCGATCAGCGTTTGGCGAAGTGCCGCCAGCACCGGCGCTGCTTTGCCCCGATCCTCGGCCACGCGCATCAGGTTTACGATCTGCTGCGCGGTGGTGAACAGGACCGCGCCGAAGCGGCCGGCCGCCAGCCGCTCGATGGCCTCATGCAAAGGCGCCAGATCTTCCGGCAAATCGTAGCGGTATATGCGCACGGTGGTCACTTCGCCTCCGCGCGCCCGCAGAGCCTCGATCAACTCGGGATTGGAGCGGCCGTATTCCTGTACCGCGATGCGCCGCTCCGGGCGCCCCTCGGTAACCGCCAGCAACTCCCGCCACGTATTGGGCTCGGGCGCCACCAGCGCGGGCACGATGCCCATCTCGCGCAGCGCCGCCACGGGCTTGGGACCGCGTGCCGCCACCGTGAGGCCGCCGAGCGCCTGGCGAAACGCAGCTTCGCCGTAGCGTGGTGCCAGCAGGCGATCCAGTTGCCGCGTTCCGACGCCCGTCAGCAGCATCAGCATTTCGAACTCGCCCGCCAGCAGCCGCTCGGCGAAGCGGAGAGCTTCCGTATTATCGGCGAGCGCCGCTTCGCGCAGGGCGGGCGCCACGAAGGGGACGCCATCCAACTTGCGGATCAGTTCGGCCATCTCGAGGGCCCGGCGGCTCTCTAGGGCCAGAACCTCTAAACCCCTGAAGGCAATGGGAGACATTGGACTAGAGTACTATTGCGACCGACATTGTCATTGTGAGAATATATACCTCATGGGGACCTGTGAAAGGGACGATTCACGGTTCCGGAAGTCTGGAGGGGCTTCAATGCCGAAAATTCTCATTGTGGATGACGAAAAAGCCATCCGAACCCTGCTCCTGCTCGCGTTCACCCAGTCCGGGTACGAAGTCCGCACCGCCGCCGATGGCCGGGAGGCCATGGGCTTATGCCTGTCCGAACAGTTCGACGTGGTGCTCTCGGATGTAGTCATGCCGCGCATGAGCGGCCACGACCTGGTGCGATGGATAGGCCAGCAAAATCCCGCGACCCTCACCGTGCTGATGTCGGGCTTCGACGCGGGCTGCGAAAACTGCGAAATGGCCATGCGCTGCCAGTTGCTGCCCAAGCCTTTCAAGCCCATGGATGCCGTGGCCGCGGTGGGACGCATTCTCGCCGAAAGGCTCCCCGCGGCCAGTTGAGCTGAAAGTGCGCCGGCCCTGCGCGCCCTAATCTTCGAAGCTTCGGACGCCGCCCCGAAAGCCATTGCGCATCTGTTTCCAAATCCACTTCAGAGCTCGGGCGTCGTTGTAACAATAGCCCAGATTGTGGTTCAACGTAGAGAAGCAGTGCTGTTGGCAGGTCTTCTTCATTTCGCCGAGCTGCCCGGCATCGAGTTTGTGCCCGTCGATGGTTCCCCAGTCGTAAGTCGCGGCGTACATAGGGAAGCACGGGCCCACGGTGCCATCGGTCCGGACAATCACGTTGTTCTGGCCGGCGCGGCAGTTCCAGTCCGCAAAACGGAGGCCGCCTTCGCCGTCGGAAGCGATTCCCGGCATGCGCGCGAGCAACTCCTGGCCGGCTTCGCCCGCGTCGCTGCCGTCGCCGTACCAGCCCACGCGCCGCAGGTCGA
Organism: uncultured Solibacteraceae bacterium; assembly: GCA_964427655.1. Classification (GTDB taxonomy): domain Bacteria; phylum Acidobacteriota; class Terriglobia; order Bryobacterales; family Bryobacteraceae; genus CAVQNQ01. Next base: position 2,351 of record CAYRWE010000138.1, read on the forward strand.
GACCGCTGGACATCCGCATGAAGGCCTTCATCTCCTGGAGGCGCGCGACGGAATTCACCATCTGATAGCCGGACTTATTCTTGGCGATCAGCCAATCGATCAGCTCGTCGACCGCGCGCCAGTCTTCGGGGCGGATATAGGTCGGGTTGTCGTCCAGGTGCTTGAAATGGCTGTCCTGCTCGATCATGGGCGACTCGTTGAGGTGATAATCGGTGGCCAGGCGGTGCTGGCGCGCATACTCGGTCAGCCGCCGGATATCCTCGAGGTTATTGCGGCAGATGTTCATGTTGAAGAAGACCATGTAGCCGTAGACATACTGCTTGCGCGCGATGTGCTCGAGGCTCTTTTCAACGGGAACCAGCGCCTTGGGCAGGCTGGGCTTCTCGTCCCAGGAATCCAGCGCCAGATTGAAAATGGAAACACCGGCATCGCCGAGCCGGTCGGCGACATCCGGCCGCAACAGCCGGCCGTTGGTGGCGATGTAAATCCAGAATCCCTTCTTGGCTGCGTAGTAGACCACCTTGTGAATGAAATCGGGACGCAGCAGCGGTTCACCGCCCATGAGAGCCAGAACGCGGCAGCCGTTGGCGTGCAGCCAATCGATGGAGCGGCGCGCGACGTCTTCGCTCATGCCCTTCACACGGTTGTCGAAGGACCAGCAATACCAGCAATCCAGGTTGCACTTGTATTCGGAGAACAGGTACGCGGTGATGGGATGGAAACTGCCGGGCAACACGCGGGAGCGAAGGTAAGGAACCAGCCAGCCGCGCGCCTTGCGCAGGAGCTCGCCGCGACTCCAGTGGCGCTTTTCGGGCGGCGTTTCCGGCCCCGGATCGTCGAGCAGCTCCGGGTGCTGGGGAAACACGGGCTCTGGCAAAACCGCTCCTTTGGGCTTCAGCGGCGTAGGTTTCTGAGGGGCTGAGTGCAGGAGCAGATCATTGATTGCAACGTCGATGCGAAAAGTTGGCTGAGTAGAACTTGCCATCAACATCCTCCAAAAAATTCAAATATAACAATCGATCTTCAAGCGAATCTGGAGATTTCCTCTCCATTTCAGGAAGACGACACGGATGGTTTGTGAGTTTCTATTGGATCGAGGCACTGCCTCGGTTGCCCAGAACACATCGGCACGCCGGCGCGCGGTCTGCCTCAGAATTTAGCGCCGATTCCCACTCCCGGCGGAATGATCGGGTCGCGGAACGGGGTCTCGGATTCGTACAGTTGAATCCTGTTGCGGATGGCTTCGGCCAGCTCCGCCAGATGGTCCTTTTCAGCTAGAGCCAAAGCTCTCTTGGCCGCGGGCGTGGCATCCCCAAACCGCCCAGCTTCAGCGTAGGCCGCCGCCAGGGTATCCCAAACCTTCGCATCCTTGCCACCCGAAATCTCGAGGGCGCGCACGGCCAGAGCAACCGCCTGGTGGCCATCGCGTATGGAGGCATCGGGGTAAGTCGCCAGCGTCCACGCGGCCCGCCGCAGCACCGCCGCATCGTTGGTGCCCACGTTCCAGTGGGCCAGCGCCCCGGCGACATCGCCGCGCGCATAGAGCGCGTCGCCCAGGCTGTCATGCGCCGGTGCGTAGTGCGGGTCGATATCGAGGGCCTTATGCCACTGCCCGATGGCTTGATCGGCATCGCCCTTCCGATCCAGCACCAGGCCGAGATTATAGTAGGCCGCAGCGTAGCGCGGATCGTGGTCGAGCGCCGCGTGCAGCTCGGCCAGCGATTCGTCCAGCTTGCCCAGGCGTAGGAGCGCGATTCCCAGGTCGCCATGCGCCTTCGCGGATGCCGGATCGATCGCCGTGGCACGCGAGAGATTCGTCGCGGCTTCATCCGCACGCCCGGAATCCAGCAGCATCCTGCCCAGCTTGTAATAGGCGGAGGCATCGGCGGGGTTCTCTTCGACCGCCGCCCGGAGCTTGAGTTCGGCGGCCTTGCGCAGGTGCGCGCCGGCTTCGTCGCGGCGGCCGGACATGAGCAGCGCGCGGCCCAGGCTCTCGTGCGCATCGGCATCGTCCGGGTTGATTTCGAGCACCTCGCTCCATGTGGAGGCGGATTCGGCCGGGCGGCCGTTCTTCTGGTAGTAGGTCGCGCGATCGACCAGCTTGTAGTAGTCCAAAGCCGGCCCGCCAATCTCTCGCAAGCCATCCGGCGGAATGTTCACGAACTCGGGCAGGTTCACCGCGCGATTGGACGCCGTCGAATTCTCAACCAGGATGGCCGGGCTGTCGATGCCGTTCTCGTCGATGTGCGTGAGATACATCTGCGTATAGGGCGAACGGCTCTTGGACGAAAACACCAGCCAGCGGCTATTGGGCGAGAAGCTGTGCCACGAATTCATCGGCGACAGGTTGCATCGCATGCGGCGCGCCTCGCCTCCCGCGGCCGGCACGATATACAACTGGCTGTCCGGGCGCATCAGCAAGCCGTTGCGCGATTTCACAAACACGATCCAGCGGCCGTCCGGCGAGATCTTCGGAAAGGAGTTGCTCATGCCGTTTTCGGACGCGCCCGCGATGGGTTCCGCGCGGCCGCCCTGGCCCTCGTGGAACGGAATCCGGTAGAGGCTGAACCGGACCGGCAGCTCGTTGGGATCTCCGGAATACTGCGCCCGCGGCACGCCGGGCGGGCTGGGATCGCGGGCATCGGCGCGCGCGAAAACCAGGTAGCGGCCGTCGGGACTCCACACCGCGCCCATCTGCACAAAGCGCGGGTCGTCGGCGCCGGCGAGCGGCTGCAGGAGGCCGCTAGCCTGGCTGTACCAGCTCAGAATTCCGCGCGTGGGGTAAAAGACTTGCAGGAAGCGGTAATCCTTGAAGTTCTCGACATAATAGTTGCTGGGCGCATCGCGCAAGCCGGATGCCTGGAGTGGGTTGATGGTGGTCACCACAAACCGCCCGTCCGGCGATACCTGCGACATGAAACCCGCGCGCACGCTGCCCTTCAGCGGGCCGTGCGACGTGCTCCACTGGACCACGTCCGGTTTTTTGAGCGCCATTTCCGGAGCGACGCGCGTGAAGATATACAGGCCGCGATTGTTGCGCAGGCCATCGAGATCCATCCCCATCGTCTTTCCATCGGCGGAGAACGAGTGGCAGTTGGCGCACACCGGCATGTCATGTAGGACGACCCGGCTGGACGGTTCCGCGATGTTGCGCAGCCGCCAGGCGACCAGTGGGATGGCGGCGGCGGCCAGCGGCTTGATGACGCCGCGCTCCAGTTCCGAGGGCATCAAGGGGACGTCGCGATAGAAGATCGGCGCGCCCACGGGATCCTTGGACGTGCGAATCCGGGCGCTGCCGCGCGAAACCGCGACGCCCGGGTCGGCCCCGCGAAAGCCGGCGATGGTCACGATGGCGGCGCCCGCCACGGAGTGCTTCTTAATCGCGGCCCACGTGGCGCGGTCGGGAGTCCAACTGTGGGAAGCGGCCATGCGCGGGTTCAGCTTGGGCGGCTCATTGGTATCGGCGACGCAGGCCGGGTCGATCGGGCCGATGCGCGGGCGCTCGCCCTTGGACGTGGTGTGTATGGCCGGCGCTCCATCGGCGAACGAGATATCGATGCGCCACGACGCGACGCCCGGCGCGCGGTCTCGCCAAAGAAATGCCGGCGGCCCGATCTCGGGCGGGAAGATAGATCCGTCTTCCGGATAGTCGATGGCGATAGAAGGCGGGCCGGGCGGATTGCCGGCGCTGAGGACCATCGCCAGAGCGGCGATCGCGGTCAGCAGGCGAGGGCGCGGGATGGCCGCAATAACCCAATCTCCTGCCCCGCCCCTCACATCTCAATTAGAACGTAAGCCGCATGGACATGTCCACCCGCCGGTTATTGGCCACCGATCCGCCGCCGGCGCCGCCGCCGAATCCGCCACCTCCGAATCCCGTATTCACGCTAGTGGCCTGTCCGAAGAAGGGCGAAGTCATCGTTCCGACATACCCGCCCGGATTGAAGTGGTTCAGAATATTGGTGAAGTTCACGCCCACCGTAAGATTGAAGCGGTGTTCGGTGAGATCGCCACCCATCATACCGCCGCGACCGCCGCCGCCCATGCGCATCCCTCCGGCACCTCCGCGTCCGCCGCCACCGCCCGGACCGCCGAAGCCGCCGCGACCCCCGCCAGGACCTCGCCCGCCGCCACCGGAAGCGCCACTCTGCGCCGCATTGGTGTGGCGGGCAGGCCCGAAGCCAAATACGCGGTACACGCGCATATTGATCGAAACCAATCCGGCCATGGTCAGGTAGTTCTTGGGAACCACGCTGCCCAGCGAAGCCGCGTTGGCAACGGTGGAAAATCCACCGTACTTGGTGCAAACCACGGCTCCCGAGGGTGTGCAGGGCGCGCCCGCGGCGGAGAATAGGTCCGCGCGGGCTGTGCCATTGTCTCCGAACAGATCGTAACCCAGCGTCACGTCATAGGGCGCGCCGGACCGCATGGTGACAAACGGAGCCACGCGGATGCCTTTGGGGCCGATTACCGATCCCGTAAGCATGAAATTATTCCGCCGGTCCAAGTTAGAGCGGCCATAATCCAGCGCGAAATCGAAGGGATCCGACGGTGTCCCCTGCAAGCCTTTGGCATAGTTCAGCGAGTAGTTCCCGAACAGTGAAACCCGGCTACTGAAACGCGTGTTGAAGTTGACCATCACGATGTTCTGGTGCAGCAAACCGCCGGATTCGTACTCCTCCAGGAATCCGGCGTTGTAGCCGTACGGGAAAACACCATTGGTGGGACCGTACGGCAACAGCGGATTGAACGTCCCCGGAAGCGGAGTGTTGATCGGCACCGTCTGTGACAAATGGTCTGAACGGTTATTCGTATATGTAACCGCCAAGGTCGTGCTGCGGGGCAACTGACGTTCCACGCCGATTGCGGACTGGATGCTATAGTCGGCTCGCAGCTTGGGATCCACCAGGTTGAGGGTATTCTCCCCCGGCGATAAAACCGAGAGCGGTGGAATATTCGGATAGAACGTGGGGTTGTAAGCGGTGTACTCCACCTGGTTTACCCCGTTGTTCAGAATGGCGTTTTCGAAGGGGCTGAAGCTGACGCGGTCGTAGAAGATGCCGAAGCCGCCCCGTAGCACGGTCTTTTGCCGGCCGTTCTTGGCGCTACCCGGCGCCCATGCCAGACCGATGCGCGGGGCGAAATCTCGATGGTCGCTCATGAGGTTCTGAACTTCGTAGCGGAAGCCCAGGCTCACGGTAAGGTTCGGACGCAGCCGCCAGTCGTCCTGCACGAACGGGCTGGCATCCCAGCGCACCATGCCGATATACGACTGGCCGGCCTGAATCGCGAACCGCGATGGCCCGCCGCCCAACTGCTGGATCGCGGCTTCGCTGAACCCCGCCTGCTGCAACTGCAGGTTACGCGCGTACTGCGCGATCGAAGTGAGATCTACGGTCTCCTCGGGGATGGGATTGTTCGAAGAATCGAGCACCGGCGCGGGTCCGCCCAGGAAGGTGAATTGACCGTTGAAGCCCTGCGGGTTGTTGTTTTGGTCGCTATCGCGGCGGACGCGCGCGCCGAAACGAACGTTGTGGAGCCCGTGGACGATCGAGGTACTGTTGGTCAGTTCGAAATGGCGGGTGAGATCGTAGTTGTTCCCCAGGCCGTTGCCGCCAGTGGTGAAGGCGCCGGCCACATTGACCGAGGGGATTAGGTTACCCGCCGAATCGGTCCAGTTGCGCGTCCATTGGAAGCGTGTCTCATTGATCGTCCTGCTGTTCAGAACCGCGGTTTCGGTCAACATCAGGTTCTGGGCGTCGCCGGCGACGTTATAGGGGATTTGCGAATAGGGCGGCGGCAGATTGACCCCGCCCAAACCGGCATTGTCGCGTTCGGTGAACCGCTCCTCAAACCTCGCGGTCAGCGTATTGTTGCTGGTCAACTGGTAATCCACACGCGGCGAAATGGAGGTCATGTAGTTCGGCGTGACCAGGGCCGTGGTGATATTCTCCGTTGCCAAAGTGGTTGAATTCAGGTAGTTGGCGTGCGTGATTGCATTATCCTGGATGTCGCGCCGGTAGAAATCGAGAAAGAAGGACGACCGGTGGTTCAGGGGACCGCCGAAGCTGGCGTTGATCTGGCGGTTCGAGAACGGCGGCTTATTACCCGCGAACGGATTGCGCGAGTTGAACACCGCGTCGCTGTCGTTGAAGCTCAGCATTCCGTGGAACTGGTCGGTGCCCGGCTTGGTGAGAATTTCGATGCGGCCGAAACCCAGCCGGTCGTACTCCGCCGAAAAAGGATTCTGGTTGATACGGATTTCGCGGATGGATTCCTTGGGAGGCAGTTGGCCGCCGGTGAATCCATCGATGTAGATCTGGCCGCCGTTGGGGCCGGCGCCGGGACCGGCCAGCGCTTCGAGAGCGTCCGAGAGATCGTCCGGATCGTCGGGCAGCGCCTCCAGATCTTCGCCCTTAATTACCAGCGCGGTGGCGTTGTTATCGGCCTCCACGTTGACGGTCGGTCCGACTTCTCCCTGCACCGTGATTACCTGCTTTTCAGCGCCGCTAACCGCCAGTTGAATCGGCAACTGCGTGGTCCGGCCGGCCAGCGTCACGGTTTTCACGTAGTCCTGGAACCCAGGGAAGCTGACCTTGACGGTGTAGGTCCCCAACGCTAGACCGCCGGCGGAATAGGTGCCGTCGTTTTGCGTCTTTACGGTCCGTTCCACACCGCTGCCCGAAATGGATATCGACCCGCCGGGGATGACGGCACCCGAGTTATCGGTCAGAATGCCGCGCAGCGTTCCGGTTTGTTGCGCCAGCACGCCGAGTACAACCGCCAGGAGAACAAAAAGAACCCGTCGCATCTTTTACCCTACTTCTCCGCGTCTTTTTTTCAGCTCTGCGGAACGAGACTCTACTGATTCGCTTCGCCGCCGCCCCCACCGCCCAGGTTCCAGCCGCTCATGATGTCGCGCGTGGACGAGGGAGATGCCGTCAGGAGTGGTTCCACTCCCGCCAGGAGCGTGATGGCGGTGACGCGTCCCGCGGTACCCAAGGTGGTACACACCATGATGGCGTCGCCGCGCTTGAGCTCGGAAAGCTGCAGGGGCGGCAGGCGGTCCAGCATCTGCCCGATATCGCCGGGTCCGCGGCCGCCGCCACGGTTCATGCCGCCCATTCCACCTCCGCGTTGCGCTCCGCGCCCCTCCGAGCTGTCGGGGCCGCTCTCGGCTGGGCCGCGCCCGCCCGGTCCATAGCGCCGGGCCAGTATCGCCGCCATGGCGGGGTCCAGCTTGCGCAGGATCGAATCGGAATTCACCCGGATGATGAGCGGCTTCTTGGTAGCCAGATCGGTGACGCGCATCTCGCCCGCCGTGGGATCGATGGAAATAACGGTGGCCGCGATCTGGGGGAAGATGCCGGCCACGATTCTCTCGGCTTTCACGGACGTGCGGTCGGCGCTGCGATCCCCCAGCACGCGAACCTGGTCGCCCACCTGAATTTCGGCGAAGGCACTCGGCTTGGCGTCGCTGAAGCGGGCCGAATCCGGCGCGTAGCGATGGTAGTCCGTCTGGTCGGATGCCTGCACGGTTATGCTTCTCTGACCGGCCTTTAGCGTGATGGTCTTGGCCGCGGGGTCCAGCGCCACCACTTGGCCCGTGGTGCCGCGCCTCTGCCAATCCTCCTGCTCGGCCTTCGCAATCTTGTCGAGATCGGACTTGGTGCGTACCACGAGCGAGGTGGCCTCGACCGTCTTCAGACCAGGATCCCCGCGAAACAGAGCCACCACGCGGTCGCCCACGCTCAGATCCGCGACGGTCATCTTGACGGCCTTGTGCACGTCGGTTTCTCCCGGGGGCATGTGCAGAATGAGGGTCCGCGGGGTGGTCGTAATGGTGACCATGTCGCCCTTGTCGGTCTTGAGGGAGATGCGGTTGTCGGGCGCTTCGACGGCCGCCACCAGGCCGGCCACCTGGCTGCGCGGCACGGTTCCGCCCGGCGCCGGCTGTGCCTGTGCCCAAACCCCGCTCGAACAGACGGCTAGAGCCGCTAAGACAATGACCCCGAAGAACTTCATAATTACGGCCTTGAATTCCTCTAATCTCTAAATGGGGCGTTCACCCGGCGCGGAAGGTTACACGCGGCGGCGCCCGCCAGGCACGCGCGGCGCGGCGCCGGAAGCCGCACTTTGCCGTGGTAGCCTGAAACCGGGAGTCCGCCTCGCTACTTGGATCGGCGGATTCCGGCACCGTGGGGAAACCGAACAAACGCATAATCAAGTCGAAGGGAAAAAGTCCCTCGATAACGGCCCGTCCCCTGCCCTTGGGCGGCGAAATCCGAACGGCACCGCGCGAGAACCGGCTCGATCTGTATATCTGCCTGGTGCTGTTCGCCGTGACCTTGGCAATCTACAGCCGCGTGACGACTTTCGATTTCGTCAATTTCGACGATCCCGAATACGTCACCGCCAACTTCCATGTTCGCTCGGGATTGACGTGGGAGGGCTTCGTCTGGGCCTTCACTTCTTTTCATGCCGCCAACTGGTCGCCCCTGACGTGGATCTCGCACATGGCGGATTGCCAGTTGTTCGGGCTGCACGCCGGCTGGCATCATTTGACCAGCGTTCTGCTGCACGCCCTGGCCGCACTGCTGCTCTTCGCGGCATTGAAGAGAATGACCGGAGCCCGCTGGCCCAGCGCATTTGTGGCGTTTGTTTTCGCGCTGCATCCGCTGCACGTCGAATCGGTGGCCTGGATATCGGAGCGGAAGGACGTGCTGTGCGCGCTGTTCTGGTTCCTGGCGCTGTGGTGCTACGCGCGCTATGCGGAACGGCCCGGCTTTGGCCGCTACCTACTGGTGCTGCTCGCATTCTGCCTCGGCCTGCTGGTCAAGCCGATGATCGTGACGCTGCCGGCGGTGCTGCTCCTGCTGGACTTCTGGCCGCTCGGCCGCGCCAAATCCCTCGCGGCTCTCTGGGAGAAGCTGCCGTTCGTGGCGCTCGCGGCGGGATCTTCCGTAGTGACGTTCATCGCGCAGGGCCGCGCGGTCCAACCGCTCGCGGCCATGCCCGCCGGATTGCGCCTCGAGAACGCCCTGGTCACCTATGCGACTTACATCTTCAGGACGTTCTGGCCCGCGAATCTGGCCGTTTTTTATCCCTACCGGCACGATCTGCCGCTCGGGCAGGTCGCGGCAGCGGCCGTATTGCTGGCGGGAATCACGGCGCTCGTTGTCGCGCAGGCGCGCTCGCATCCCTACCTTGCTACCGGATGGTTCTGGTATCTGGTAACCCTCGTTCCGGTGATCGGATTGATCCAGGTGGGATCGCAGTCCTCGGCGGATCGCTACACTTATGTGCCCATGACCGGCCTGGCGATCATGCTGGCCTGGGGCGCCGCGGAATTATTCGCGCGGCACCCTGATGCACGGATAACGATCGCCATTTCGGCGGCCGCGGCCTGCGCGGTGTGCATGACACTTACCTGGTTTCAACTGCAATACTGGGCCAATGGCGAAACCTTATTCGAGCACGCGGCCGAAGTCACTCGGGAGAACTACGTCGCGCATAATAACCTGGCCAATTACTATCTGACGCATAAGCGCAACCGGGAAGCCGCCGATCAAAGTTACGAGGCGCTGCGCCTGCGGCCGTCTTATGCGGATGGGCATACCAATCTGGCCACGGCTCTCATGCGGATGGGCGAGTTCGAGCCATCCGAGCGCGAATACCGGGCGGCTCTCGATCTGCGGCCATCGAGCGTGGAAGCGCACATCGGCTACGGCGCGCTGCTGATCGCGCGGAGCCGCAACCTGGACGCCCTGCGCCAGTTTTCGACGGCCGTCGAGCTGGGGCCCGAGTACCCCGACGCGCACTATAACCTGGGACGTGTGCTGGCCGCCCTGGGACGGCCGGACGAAGCCATGGCGCAATTGCGCGAAGCGGTCCGCCTGCGGCCCGACGACGCCGATTCGCGCCATAGCCTGGGGATGATCCTGCTGAGCCGGGGAAGGCTCGATGAAGCGCTCGACCAGTTCCGCGCCGAAGCGCGCCTGATGCCCGGCGACGCGCGGGTCCATTACACCGTGGGCACGCTGCTGGCCAGCGCGGGCCGGTTCGATGAAGCCATCGCGCAATTCTCCGAGGCCCTGCGCATCGATCCGGGCCTGGAAGGCGCGCGCAGGGGTCTTGATATGGCGCGGGCTCGCCAGGGCGCCGGAAAGTAGCCTTCAGCGTGCCGCGGCCGGGTTGCGCGGCGAAACGATCACGATCTGGATATCCCGCGCCAGCGCCACGATGTTCTGCACCGCGTCGCGGGTGAGCGGGATGTGCCAGCGCCGCTCCGACGGGCGCGCCAGAAAAATCTGGGTCACCTTGTTGCGGTGCGCGAAATCCACCACGGTTTCCGCCACCGAATCGCCTTCGATGATGCGCGTCTCGATGCGCAGATTGCGCGCGAAGTTCAGGTGCCGCTCGATGGCTTCGCGCTCCTCGGGCGATCCGTTCCGATCGCCCGGAGCCCGCACCGCGATGGCCAGCGACTCGGCGCCCACGAAATCGCAGACGCGCCGCGCGCGGCGGATCAGCATGGCGGTTTCGGGATCGGGCGTGATCAGCACCAGAATCTTGTCGCGCGCCTGGGCCGGGCCGGCCGAGCCGCCATCTTTGCGCGCGCCGGCGTCCTCGGTAACCGCGCGGTGCTCCACCTCGTGCGCGGTCTGCCGGAGCGCCAGCTCGCGCAGCGCCACCAGCGTGGATTCGCGGAAGAAATTCTCGAGGGCGCGCTGGGCCTTCTCGCGCCCGTACACCACGCCGCGGTCCAGGCGGTTCAGCAGCGCGCGCGGGGGCAGATCCACCATCACCACTTCGTCGGCCTGCTCCACCACCCAATCCGGAATGGTCTCGCGCACGCGAATGCCGGT
>CAYRWE010000139.1:0-13037 GCA_964427655.1 uncultured Solibacteraceae bacterium
CGGCGTGCCGGAATCGATGGAATATTACGTGGACGCCGGCGGCGTGCGTTCGCCTTCGTACAAGCTGAACGTCATGGATCTCGCCGCCATCAAGGGCATCCGCGTCACCTATCATTACCCCTCCTGGACCGGGCTGAAGGATTTCGTCGAGAACCCCGGCGGCGATCTGCGCGCCATCGAGGGGACCACCGCCGATGTGGCCATTCAAACCGACCGGCCGCTCTCGAGCGGCGCCATCTTGCTCGATGACGGCTCGAAGCTGCCGCTGCGCTCGGGCCCGGATGGCGCGATGATAGCCGCCGTCCCCATTCAGAAGGATGGGATGTATCATTTCGCGGCCGTCGAGAGCGGCGAGGACGTGCGGCTCAGCGAAGACTACTTCATAGAGGCGCAGAAGTACCAGCCGCCCGAGGTGAGCATCTCGCGGCCGGGCCGGGATTTCCGCGCCAACCCCATCGAAGAGGTCACCGTGGCGGTGGATGCCAAGGACTCTTTCGGATTGAAGGATGTCGAGCTGCACTACTCCGTGAATGGCGGCGCCGAGAAGGCCGTCCCGCTGCTCCAGGCTAAGGGCGCGAAAGCCGCCTCGGGGAGCACGGTGATCGCGCTCGAGGATTTCCAGGTGCAGCCCGGCGACGTGGTGAGCTTCTATGCCACCGCGCAGGGCGCGCGCGCCACGGCCAATACCGACATGTTCTTCATTCAGGCGGAGCCCTTCGAGCGCAATTACACGCAATCCCAGCAGATGGGCGGCGGGGGCGGTGGCGGAGGCGGCGACCAGCAGAACGAGATTTCCGAGCGCCAGAAAGAGATTATTACGGCCACCTGGAACCAGCTCAAGGGTTCCGGCCAGAAGGCCGCCGATCAGAACGCCGCGTTCCTGGCCTCGGTCCAATCCAAGTTGCGGGACCAGGCCACTTCGCTGGCCGACCGCATGAAGAGCCGCCAGCTCACCGACGCGGGCGATTCCTTCAAGAGCTTCGTCGAGGACATGCAAAAGGCCTCGGCATCCATGGGCCCGGCGGCCGACAAGCTAAAAGCCGCCAAGTGGCAGGATGCCCTGGCCCCCGAACAGAAGGCCCTGCAATACCTGCTGCGCGCCGAATCCACCTTCCGCGATATCCAGGTGGCTTTCGGCAGCCGCGGCGGCGGCGGAGGAGGCGGCGGCGGTGGAAACGGCGCCACGCGCGATCTCCAGGGGCTGTTCGATCTCGAGCTCGATACCGAGAAGAACCAGTACGAGAGCAACCACGCGATGCAGTCCGCCGACCAGCGCCAGCGCGATATCGACGAAGCCTTGCAAAAACTCCAGCAACTGGCCCGCCGCCAGCAGGAACTGGCTGACCAGCAGCGCCGCGGCCAGCAGAACTCCCAGCAGCGTTGGGAGCAGGAAATGCTGCGCCGCGAAGCCGAGCAGCTCAATCGGCAGATGCAGCAGATGATGCGCGGCGATTCCGGCCAGTTGAGCCGCAACGGCCAGCAGGGACAGCAGGGACAGCAGGGGCAGCAAGGACAACAGGGGCAACAGGGACAACAGGGACAACAGGGCCAGTCCGGACAATCCGGCCAGATGCAGCAGGGGCGCTCGAACCAACCGGGCCAGACCGGAGCGATGGGCCAGATGGCCGGGTTGCGCGGCGCCGATCCCCGGCAACTCCAGCAGACTCTCGACCACCTCCAGCAGGCGCTCCAAGATATGCGCCAGGCGGCATCCTCGCAGCAGGCCGGGACGCCGCAGGGCGAAGCCGATGCCCGCCGCGCGGCCGACCGGCTTAAGGAAGCCGAACAGATGCTCGGGACTTTGCGCGGCGCTCAGTCCAAGAACCAGGTAGGGGACCTGGCGCGCCAGGCCGACGACCTGGCCCGCCGCCAGCAGGAGTTCGAAAACCAGCTCCGCCGCGCCTACGGGGCCGGCCAGCCCACTCTGTTAGGCCAGCCTGGGTTGAGCCAGCTCGGCCGTGCCGGACAGCAGCGCGGCGTCGCAGGCCAGCAGGCCGGGCAGCTCGCCGAACAGAAGGAAGCCGAGGTCAAGGACATCAAGCAGCTCGAACAGGATATGCAGAACGCCGTGCGCGATCTGACCGCTACCGAACGCCAGGCCTCCGCCCGGCTACGCGATGCGCTCGGCGAAATGCAGCAGGCCGAAATGCCGCGCGACATGCAGCGCAATGCCGATTGGATCCGCCGTGGAATGGGCGAATATGCGCTCATGTCGGAGTTCAACATGACGCAGGGTTTGAACAACCTGCGCGACCGGCTGCACACGGTCGAGCAGGCCCTGGCATCCGGAAAAGAGGGCCCGGGCCAACAGGATGGCCAGGCCGCCCAGCAAGCCCTCAACCAGGTCGAGCGCCTGAGACGCCAGATGGAACAGTTGCAGGCCGGCGCCAGAGGCCGGCAACAGGGCCAGGCCGGCCAACAGGGGCAAGGCGGCCAGCAGGGCCAGCAGCAGGGCCAATCCGGACAGCAGGGGGGCCAATCGGGCCAAGGCGGTCAGCAGGGTCAAGGCCAAGGCGGCCAGCAAGGCCAGCAGGCTCAGGGCGGCCAACCGGGTGGCAGCCCCAACGGCGGAGGCGGTCCGGGAGGCGGCAGCAACTGGAACGGCGGGTCGTATGGCGGCATTCGGAACGGCGGCTGGAATCCGGGTGGCGCCTGGGAAGGCTCGGGCGGTCCCTGGACCGACGGTCCCGTGCGGCCGCAGGACTTCCAGGATACTTATCGCGACACCCTCCGGAGCCTCTCCGCTCTCGAACAGCAGATGAGCGCCGATCCCGGTACGGCCCGCGATATCCAGACGCTCATCCAGCAGTTGCGCCAGCTTGATCCCTACGCCTACGCCAACGATCCGCTGCTTTCAGAGCGCATTCAGGCAGCTCTTACTACTGGCGTAGAGCAAGTGGAAATGGAACTTCGACGGAAGGTGGATGAAACCGGAGGGAGCAGTGTGCGCAGCCCGGGCAGCGAGCCGGTGCCGCAGGGGTATGCCGACTCGGTCGCGGAGTACTTCCGTAAGTTGAGCAAATCGAAGTAGGCTCGGCCTCTACTGGACGCTGACAACCGGGCCGGCCGGCGTCTGGACTCCGTTGACCGAGGCCTGTATCGGCTGGTCCCCGGCTCCCGTAACGGGCACGGTTACGTTGATCTGGTAGAGCCCCGCCTCTGTAATGGCGGCAAATCCGGCAAGAACCGGCACGCCACCGATTGTAATCATGACCGGGCTATCGGTCGGCGCGACGCCGGCAAAAAGCCGCCCCGCCGGCACGTGAGGATTCGTCGGCCCGAAGCCGACGCCGTAAAGGGTCATGGTCTCTCCCGCGCGAACCGGACGCGTATTGAAGGAGAAGGTGTTGGCCGGGCCCACCAGGTCGTATGTTCCGCCTCCGTAGGCGCCAGTCCCGTTGGGCGTCGCGATTTCGGCGGCTACGTGCTTCCCATCCCCGAGCAGGCTGAACGATGGACCGTACGGCGCCAGCGTCACGGTGGACGCAGCCGTCCCGGAGCCCGTGGTGACAGCCACGCTCACCGGGCCTGTCGTCGAATCGTCAGGTACCTGGAGGTTAATCTGCGTGGGACTGACAAACCACAGGTAGGCGAGTTTGCCGTCGATCGATACGCTGGTTCCCCCCAAAGACATTGGAAAATCGCCGTTCCAAAGGGCGGTCCCGCTCGCCAGGTTGCTTCCGTAGATCGAGACCCATGAGCCGGGTTGAATCACGGAAGCCGAACTATAGACGGGAGCGACAGTAGCGATGACCGGCGGTGTGCCCGGTGTCAAAAGACGAATGCGGTTGTTGCCAGAGTCTGCGACGTACAGGTTGCCTGCGGAGTCCACGGCTATACTTCGGGGATAACTCATTTCGGCGCTGGTGGCCGGACCGCCATCGCCGCTGAAGCCTTGCGTGCCGTCTCCGGCCACGGTGCTGATTATTCCGTTGGTAACCTTGCGGATCGAGTGGTTGCCGTAGTCCGCGATGAAGAGGTCACCGGCGGCGTCAACGGCTATGGCGTAGGGCGAATTCAACTGGGCGTCGGTGGCGGCGCCGCTTTCGCCGCTGTAGCCGGTCGTCCCGTTCCCCGCCACGGCGGCGATGATCCCGTTGGAAACCTTGCGGACGCGGTTGTCATCGGTATCGGCAATGTACACCGTGCCGGCCTGGTCCACGGCCACGCCCGCGGGGAAGTTCAACTGCACGCTGGTGGCTGGAACGTTGTCGCCCAGTCCCGGGCCACCGCCCGCTATCGTGGTAATCACCCCATTCGAGACCTTGCGGATGCGGTCGCTGCCGGCGTCGGCGATGTACAGGTCGCCGGCGGAGTCAACGGCCACGCCGGTTGGCCCCCATAGATGAGCGCTGGTGGCCGGGCCGCCATCGCCATAGGAGAGTGAGGCACCTTGAGCCGCCGTCCCATTCCCCGCCACGGTGGTGATAACGCCGCCAGAGACCTTGCGGATGACCTCATTCGTATAGTCGGCGATGAAGAGATTGCCGGCGGAGTCCACGGCCACGCCAGCGGCGTTCACTTGGGAGCTGGGGGCCGGGCCGCCCGCTACCGTGCCGATCGCCCCGTTCGTGAGCTTGAGAACGTAGCCGCTGGCAAGGTAAAGGCTGTCGGGCGATCCCGTGGCCAAGCCCAGCACATTGCCCAACTGGGCGCCGACGGCAGGCCCCGCGGGGGCGATCGCCGCGCCACCTCCCGCCACGGTAGCGATCACCCCGGCGGAGACCTTGCGGATGCGGTCGTTACCGGTGTCCGCGATGTACAGGTTCCCGGCAGAGTCGACAGCCAAGCCGTCGGGAGTCCACAATTCGGCGCTGGTGGCAGGGCCGTTGTCGCCGGTGAAGCCGTAGGTCCCGTTCCCCGCCACCGTCGTGATCACGCCGCCAGAGACCTTACGGACGCGCTGGTTGCCCGTGTCGGCGATGTACAGGCTGCCGGCGGGGTCCACAGCCATGGCGAGGGGATTCCACAACTGTGCGCCGGTGGCTGGACCGCCATCGCCGCTGAAATTTGAAGTGCCTCCGCTGACGCTCCCGTTCCCGGCCACGGTGGTAATCGTGCCGCCGGAGACCTTGCGGATGCGCTGGTTTCCCGCGTCGGCAATGTACAGGTTGCCGGCCGAATCCACAGCGAGTCCCTGGGGAGAGCGCAATTGGGCGCCGGTGGCCGCGCCGTTATCGCCACCGAAGCCATATGTCCCGTTCCCCGCCACCGTGGCGATCGCCCCGTTGGCAACTTTGCGGATGCGGTTGTTATTGGTGTCGGCGATATACAGGCTGCCGGCGGAATCCACGGCGACGCCATACGGAGTCCCCAACTCGGCGCTGGCGGCCGGGCCGTTGTCACCGCTGAAGCCGTAGGTTCCGTTCCCCGCCACGGTCGTGATTACCCCGTTGGTGACTTTGCGGATGCACTGGTTACCGGTGTCGGCGATGTACAGGTTGCCGGCGGAATCCACGGCGAGTCCCTGGGGAGAGCGCAGTTGGGCGCTGGTGGCCAAGCCGTTGTCGCCACTGAAGCCGTACGTCCCATTTCCCGCAACTAGAGTGAGGGTACCTGTAGTGGCATCCAATCTCAGGACGGTGTCTTCATTCGTGAAAAAAACGTTCCCCGCCCGATCCAGCGCAACCGCTTGGGGAGCCAGCCGGGCCGAAGTTCCCGGAACACGCACCGGCAATCCGCCGCCGGCGACGGTCGTTATGGTATAGGTTTGCCCGTACGCGGTCACGGACGAAATGAGAGCCAGAATGATCGGACGCATCGCAATCCCAGCACACAGATTGTAGCTCCCCATCTCGATAGAATAGGAGAGTATGCCTGCCTACAATGTCGCCGGAGGGTCTCTCTCACGAGAGGAGTTCGAAGCCGCCCACCAACGCGTCGTGCGGGAGGAGATTGAGGTTTTCCGCGCCAAAGCCTCGGAATTCCTGGCCGGAGCGATCCCGGAAGATCAGTTTCGTCCGTTCCGGCTGAAGCATGGAATTTACGGCCAGCGCCAGCCCGGCGTCCAAATGGTGCGCTGCAAGATTCCCGGCGGCATGCTGACCGCCGCGCAAGCCGGGCGATTGGCGCTCATTGCCAACGAGTTCGGCGGCGGCAGGGGCCATCTCACCACGCGGCAGAACATCCAGTACCATTTCGTGCCGCTGGCCCGCGTGGCGGACCTCATGCACCGGCTGGCCGACGTGGGGCTGACCAATCGCGAGGCCTGCTACAACACCGTCCGTAACGTGACCACATGCCCGTGGGCGGGGATCGCCCGCGACGAGGTCTTCGACGTGCGCCCGTATGCCCAGAAGGTGGCCTATGCCCTTCTGCGCCAGGATCTCACCGGCAATCTGCCCCGCAAGTTCAAGATCGCCTTCGATGGCTGCCGGGAAAAGGACTGCATCTCCGGCGCAATCAACGATATCGGGCTGCGCGCCGCGATCCGCGAGGGGCGCCGCGGCTTCCGCATGGCGATCGGCGGCGGCCTGGGCCCGCTGCCCCTCGAAGCGCAGTTGCTCGACGATTTCGTTCCCGAGGAGCGGCTTCTGAACAAGATCGAGGCCATCATCCGCGTCTTCAACGAGTACGGCTGCCGCACGAACAAGAATAAGGCGCGTATGAAGTTTGTCCTGCGCGAGCGCGGCTTCGCCTGGGTCAGGGAGCAGATCGAGAAACAGTACGCCGGCATCCTGGCAAATGGCGGAATCGTCTGGCCGGCCCAGGTCCCGGAGGGATTCGGGGGATATGAATCCCAGCCGCAGCCGCTGGGAAACGGCGCGCGCCTGCCGGTGTTGAACGCAGGCCCCGGCGCCGATCCCGCGTACGACGCATGGCTGGCAGGCAACGTGGTCGAGCAGCGGCAGGCTGGTTTCGCGGCTGCGACGGTGCGCGTGGACCAGGGCAACCTAACCGGCGAGCAGCTCCGCGGGCTGGCGCGCATCGCGCGCGAAGCGGGGGACGGACTGCTGCGGGTCACCATCGAGCAGAACCTGGTTCTAGCCTTCCTGCCGCTCGGCAGCTTGCCGCGGGTTTACGCCGCGCTGGCCGAGGTCGGCCTTGCCGAAGCGGGCGCGCGCACCATAGAGGACGTGGTCACCTGCCCGGGGGCCTATTCCTGCAACCTGGCGCTCACCAAGACGATGGACTTGGGCGCCGCGCTCCAGGAGGTGGTTGGCCGTTACCCCGATGAGCGCGTGCGCCGTCTGGCCATCAAAGTCAGCGGCTGCCCGAATGCCTGCGGCCACCATTGGGTGGGCGATCTCGGTTTCTACGGCAATGCGCGCAAGATCGAAGGCCGCGACGTGCCTTACTACCAGATGCTGCTGGGCGGCGGCTACGACGAAGAGGGCGTGATGCGCTTCGGCTTGGCCGTGCAATCGATTCCCGCGCGCCTGGCGCCCCAGGCGGTAGAGCGGGTTCTGGACCATTTCATCGTGCACCGGCAGGAGGGGGAAAGCTTCCGCCAGTACGTCATGCGCTCGAAGGCCGAGACCTTCCGCGAGCTGACCAACGACCTGGCCAAACCGGCCGATCTCTTCCCCGAGATCTATCAGGATTGGGGCGATGACGTGGCTTACTCGCGGCAGCTCGGCCGCGGCGAGTGCGCGGTATAGGCCAACGAGCGGACCGGCCGATAAGAGATTCGAGGGCTTATTGGTGGCAGTCGCGCTTGGCGGCGCTCAGCTCAGCAGCGTTCAATTAATTGAGATTACCCGGCTGTCGGCTACCGACCGCCACGTGCGCGCCCATGAGCAGGCTCACCTGGCCGCGGCGGGTCCGTATGCCGTAGGCGGTCCGTCGTACACGTACACTACCGGGCCGGATGGCCGCCAGTATGCCGTGGGCGGCGATGTGGCACTGGATGTTTCGCCTGTGAGCGGCAATCCCCAAGCGACCATTCAGAAAGCGCAGGTGATCGAAGCTGCCGCCAACGCCCCGGCCGATCCCTCCGCGCAGGATCGCGCCATAGCTGCTCAGGCGGCCATGATGGAAGCCTCGGCGGAGCGGCAGGAAAATGCCAGTTCCAATGCGAGCGGCACGGCGTATGGCTCAAGCGCGGGACAGGCCAGCGGGACCATTCTGAGCCTGCTGGGCTAGCGGAGGGCGTCCGGCGCGGCTGCGAAGGTCCGGTTTCCGATAGCCGGCGTTTTTCGAGCTCGGCAAGCTAAAGCATGCCCCACCGCAGCCTCAATCGAGATCGATATCCCGCTTGGGGGGTTCCAGGTCCGGGTTCTCTTTCGCCCGCTTGAACAATTCGTCGAATTTCCGCTCCAAGACTTTGCCGTGCGATTTCTCCGCCGCGAACTGTTTCTGAAACAGCTCCTCGCGACGCGCGCCTTCGCCCTTGAGCTTGGCCACTTCGGCGGCCAGATCTTCGATGATGGGGGGCTTCTCGGGCACGGTATGGGCGATCACGGCCCGTGTTTCCGGATCGATCTTGAGGATGGCCTGACAACAGGGGCATTCCACATCAAACATGCCGTCGGACATAGATCTATCCTAACCGAGACGATCCGTGACCGAGAGTAAGACCGGGAGGGCCTGTGAGAATTCCACAGGCCCGAGAGAGCGACGATTGTGAGGAAATTTGGGGAATGCTAGCGGAGTTCGTTGCGTGGTGACTTCCGAGGCGGGCGAAGGTACAGAGGCTCAATCGTCTCTCTTCGGGCCTGCGCTTTGCTGTTCACGTACTCCACTTGAGCAATCGCCTCACCAAATCGCAACCTGCGCGAAATGAGATAAGTAGGGGCCAATCCGTAGCCTTGCGTATGAAAAATTGGCATGAAGGTGGCAAAACTTTGTTCCGAGAGCCCCACGCGCTCGCCCGCAACGGCGGATTTGCTCGACCGCCGGCGGAATTACATGCCGGCTTGCCTGCGAGATCGACAAACCTACATGGGAATGATTTGAAAAGTTCAATGCTATAGTAGGCCTTTGTGACACCCCAATCCGACTCCATCCTGGAGCTATTCCGATCCAAAGGCGCATACCTCCAAGGTCATTTTCGCCTCACCAGCGGGCTGCACAGCTCCGAGTACCTGCAATGCGCGCTGGTGTTGCAACATCCCGAAGCCGCCGTGCAATTGGGCAGTATGCTGGCGGACCTTCTGCGTCCGCTGATCGGCGGCTCTGTCGATCTGGTCGCCTCGCCCGCTTTAGGCGGCCTGATCATCGGCCACGAGGTGGCCCGGGCGCTGGGGGCGCGCTTCATCTTCACCGAGCGGGATGCAGCCACGCAAAAGATGAC
The DNA here is from genome assembly GCA_964427655.1 of uncultured Solibacteraceae bacterium. GTDB lineage: Bacteria > Acidobacteriota > Terriglobia > Bryobacterales > Bryobacteraceae > CAVQNQ01. The sequence continues at coordinate 9,236 of CAYRWE010000139.1, forward strand.
GCTGCGGCGCGGCTTCGCGGTCGCTCCCGGCGAGAAGGCCGTGGTGGTGGAGGACGTGGTCACCACGGGCGGCAGCACGCGCGACGTGGTGGAAGTGCTGGTCGCAGCCGGCGCCAATGTTTTAGCGGCCGGGTCGATCATCGACCGTAGCGGCGGCCGCGCGGAGGTGGGCGTGCCGCGCGCGGCGCTGGCCACCCTCGAAGCCGCCGCCTGGGATGCCCGGGAATGTCCGCTGTGCCGCCGCGGAATTCCCGTGGTAAAGCCCGGCTCGCGCGCAACCTGATGCGGCGCATCAAGATCACCCTGGCATACGACGGCGGTCCCTTTCACGGTTGGCAGGTGCAGCCCGGCCTGGCGACGATTCAGGGGGCGATCGAGGAGGTACTGGCGGGAATCGACGGCGGTCCCGTTCCGGTGGCCGGCTCGGGGCGCACGGACGCGGGCGTGCACGCGCTCGAGCAGGTGGCGGCCTTCACCATCGCCAATCCTATCCCGCTTCCCAACTTGCGCCGCGCGATCAACCGGCTGCTGCCGCCCGCCATCCGCGTTTTAACGGTCGAGGAGGCGCCCGCCGCTTTCCACCCGCGTTTCGATTGCGTGCGGAAAACCTACGAGTACCGCATCTTCCGCGGGGAGGTTTCGAGCCCGTTCGAATATCCCTACGTGCATCACTATCCTTACCCTCTGGACACGGCCCGCATGGAGCGGTTAGCGTGCGCTTTCGAGGGCGAGCACGACTTCACCGCCTTTGCCGCGTCCGACGACCGGGACGCCGAGGGCGGCTCGAAGGTGCGTACGGTCTTCGCATCCGTTCTGGAATGCTCCGGCGAGCGCATGATCTACCGCATCAGCGGCAGCGGATTTTTGAAACACATGGTGCGCAACATTGTAGGGACGCTCATCGAAGCCGGAAAAGGCAACATCGCGGATTTGACCGTGTTACCAGCTAAATCCGGTCCCACGGCGCCGGCCAAGGGGCTGTTCCTGGTGCGGGCGGAATATGGGGCATCTTCTTAGCCCGCCCAAAATGCGAAGGGGCAGACCCCCCGCAGCCGCCTATAACGATAGAATCTTCTCGCGCACCGGGTCGAAATCGATGCGCCGCTTCTGCGTGTAAGAGAGGTTGCCCAGGTGCGAAGCCTGCGCCGAACGATGCCCCACGAGTACGTCTCCGTTGGGCAGGTTGCGCGAGCGGACGCACGCCAGAAAGTTGTCAACGTGGTCCTGGTCGAGGTCCGTCGTGGCCTTCACGATCGTGGGCGATGAAAAGCGGCCCAGGGGATGAAATTCATAGTGCTCGCGGTCGATGTACAGCCGCCCCTCGGTGCCGCAGAAATCCACCGCCGCCCCGGTGATGCCGGGCACCAGCGTGCCGTCGAACGTAGCCGTGAACTCGGCGGGGTATTCGAGCAGCACATTGATGGTATCGGGCGCGGTGCGGCCGTCTTTGTAGTTATAGACGCCGCCGCTCGCCGAAGCCGCGCTGGGAACGTCGTGTTCCATAAACATGTGCACCACGTCGATCCAGTGGGTGAACAGGTCGGTCACCTGGCCGCCGCCGAAATCCAGGTAAGCGCGCCAGTTCCAATACTGCTGCGGGTCCCAGGCGCGCCACTTCAGCGGTCCCAGGAAGTGGGTCCAATCGAGGTCCGCCGGCTTCGGCTGCAGGAAAGAGGGCGCCTTCCGAAGATGGTACGTATTGCCGTACCACCAGGTGCGCACCAGCGTGACCTTGCCCAGCTTGCCGGTGCGCATGAATTGGTCCCGGGCCTCCAGGTAGTGCTTTCCGGAGCGCTGCTGCATGCCCACCTGGCAGATGCGCTTCCCGGCGCGCGCGGCATTCACGATCGGGGGCCCCTCTTCGATCTTGAGTGTCAGCGGCTTCTCCACGTAGACATCCTTGCCGGCTTGCAAGGCATCGATGGCGATAGCGGCGTGCCAGTGATCCGGGACGGCGATGAGGGCGGCATCCACCTCCTTCATCTCGAGCAGCTTGCGGTGATCGCTGAAGCTCTTGGCCGAAGGCGCCGACTTGCGGGCCTGCTCGATCTGCGAGGCCCATATATCGCACAGCGCCACCACGTCCACATTCCCCGCCTTGAGAAACTTGGACATGTCCGACCGGCCCCGTTCGCCGCAGCCGATCACCCCCAACTGGATGCGGTTGTTGGCCCCATATACGCGCGAATAGGAAAGGGCCGTGGCCGCCGAAACGCTTCGTAGAAAGGTTCGGCGGGGTACCAGAGCTTCAGACATATCCGATTATAGGACCGTTTATTCATCTCTTTGGTCCTGAAACCGGATCAATTCCCCGGGGTTTGCGCCGTGGTTGTAGATTCGGATACAACCGCGCCCGCCGTCGAAAGCGCCGCGCCCGAATTCGACCAGATGCTCTGGACACCGCCCGAAAAGTGGATAAAGATTCCCAGAGCGATTAGCGAAATCAAGGCCATTAACAAGCAATATTCGGATAGATCCTGTCCCCTGTCGTCGCGGAGCAGGAAATCGTTCATCGCCTTAAGGCTCAAGCTTTAGGTTAGTACTTGTAGGAGTACTGGAACTATATTGTCTTCGGTTAGCACGCCGCGTGCAGTGTGCCGTAACAGACTGAAGTTGGGCTCGCAAAGAGCCGATAAGGAACTAATGTCACTGCCCGAGACGCCCTTTGGCGACGCCGTGTGGGATCTTCCTCCACTCATCCTGCACCCGTTTAGCGATGGAATTTCGCCGGCTGCACTGCTCGAAAGCTCCCGTGCCGCGCTGATGCTCTCGGGGCTGATTGCCGGCGACGGCTCGGAGCAGGATGAGCTGCGGCAACGGCTGCTGGCCGGCCGTTACAGCGAAATCCGCATGCTCTTCTATTTGGGCAAAGACGTCTCTCGCTGGATTGGGCAATGTCTGGAGTTTATCTCGCGCATTCCGGAGCTCGAAGACGCCGGCATTCGCAGCCAGAGCTTCGCCTCCATGCTGGCCTCCAACCCTCCCGAGCCGGCCAAGGAGAAACTGGTCTCCTGGGGGGTGTTGGACTATACATCCATCTTCTCGCGATCCCTGGGGCTGCATTCGGTTTTCACGGAACCGCCTCTGCTGCGGCAGCTCGGCGAGGAGTTTCTGGAGCGCTACCACATCTTTGCGGACGCCCTCTTCCGGTGCTATCTGGAACTGGAGCCGTACCGGGCCATCAGCCCCGCAAATTTCCGCTTCGCGCTCTACGCTTCCGGCGAATATGCCCGCCTGCTGGAATCGGAATGGGAAAACCCGCAGGTGCCCTAGCCGCGCGCCCTGCCAGTGGATAGAATGAAAACATGCGATTTCCCCGCCTGTTGATGGTTCGCCAGAACTTTCCGGACCGCCGGATCCCGGATGTGGCCGCCGAGGTTCGCAAGCAGCTCGCCGCCAGCGGCTTTGCCTCCAAGCTGAAGCCCGGAGCGAGCGTGGCCATCGGGGCCGGGAGCCGCGGCATCCGCAACATCGATATCATCGCGCGCTCGACCGTCCAGTATTGGAAAGACCAGGGCATGCGCCCCTTCATCTTCCCCGCCATGGGAAGCCACGGCGCCGCCACGGCCCAGGGCCAGGCGGACGTGCTGGCGCATTACGGAATCCACGAAGCCGGCGTGGGCTGCCCGGTTATCAGCCAGCTCGAAGTAGTGTCGCTGGGCAAGACCGCCGACGGCATCGAAGCCTTCATGGACAAAAAGGCTTACGAGGCGGATGGCGTCATGATGCTGGGCCGCGTCAAGTGGCACACCGATTTCGAGGGCGGCATCGAGAGTGGCCTCTTTAAGATGATGGCCATCGG
>CAYRWE010000140.1:0-12999 GCA_964427655.1 uncultured Solibacteraceae bacterium
GGCGACCTGGCCTACACGCGCGATGGGGAATTTCAACTCGATAAGAACGGCAACATCGTCACCTCCAACGGCGCCCAGTTGGAACCGCAGATCGTCATTCCACCCAACGCGCAATCGGTAACCATTGCGACGGACGGAACCGTAAGCTATCTTCTGCCCGGCCAGACCGCTTCGCAGAAGGCCGGACAGATTCAGCTCGCTCTCTTTCAGAACCCGGCCGGCCTGAACAGCATCGGCCAGAACCTGTATCAGCCCACCGATGGCTCGGGCGAACCCACCGTGGCGTCTCCCGGCGGGCAGGAAGGCCTCGGCACGCTGCTGCAGGGTTACACCGAGCAATCCAATGTCAGCATCGTCGAGGAGTTTATCAACCTGATCGTGGCGCAGCGCGCTTACGAGGCAAACTCGAAAGTCGTGAAGGCCGCCGACGACATGTATCAGCAGGTCAACAACCTCAAACAATGACTCTGCGCATCGTAGCTGCGTTGTGGTGCGTCGCGCGACTCGCTCCCGCGCAGGCGCTCCAGTGCGAACCAGTGGAGGGCGACCGCATCTTAGGTAAGCACCTTGCGGCCGCCCTCTCCGAGTTTCGCGCCATGCCGCCCGAAACCTCGCTGGGCAATACGCCGCCGCCGGGATCGAAGCGCACCTTCCATGCGGCCGAGCTGGCGGCGCTGGCCGAGCGGTATTCGATCCGGCTCCAGTCGCCGGGCGACGTGTGCTTCGAATGGCCCATGGAACCGCTGGATCGCAATCGCATGCTCGAAGCCATGCGCGCGTCGTTGGGCGCATCCGACGCGGTCATCGAGATCGCCGAAACCAGCCTGAACCCGATCCCGCGAGGCCGATTGGAATTTCCGCGCGAGGCGCTGGGGAAGCCGGCGTCCCAGGCGCAAAAAGATCCCGTGCTGTGGCGCGGCGCGGCGGTCTACAGCGGCGATCGGAGATATCCGGTGTGGGCGCGGGTCCGCGTGACGGTGCCCTGCGAGCGCGCGTTCGCCAATCAGGCGTTGAAGACGGGACAGCCTATCGATCCCCGGCAGGTGCGCATCGAACGTGCCGCGTGTTTCCCCGCGGACGCGGACGCGGGAAAAGCGCCCCTTTCGATTCAGGGCATGGTCGCCGCACGGCCCATCGCGGCGGGAACTGAAATCCGCCCCGATCTCGTGGTTCCGCCGAACGACGTGAACCGCGGCGATGTCGTGCAGGTCGAGGTGCGCTGCGGCGCGGCGCGCGTCGCGTTTGCCGCCAAAGCCGAAACGGGAGGGCGGCACGGCGATTTCGTGGCGCTGCGAAATCCGTCCAGTAACAAGGTCTTCGAGGCGCGCGTGGAAGGCAAAGATAGAGCGCTGGTGGAAGCCGAAGGCGCCGCGAGCTTCCGGTAATTGGGTTACCCAAATGTTTTCGAAAACATACTTCGTAGCGCTTCTGGCGCTCTTCGCCGCCGCGGGCCAGGGCACCGAGAAACACAAGAAGGCGGCCCAGCCGAGCGCGCTGGACAAGTACCTGCAAGAGGCGCTCAAGCAGTCGACCGTTCCCGTACAGCCGTCGGCGGGATCCCTGTGGTCGCCGGCATCCCGCCTGACCGATGTCGGCAGCGACGTGCGCGCGGCGCAACCGGACGACCTGGTGACCATCGTGGTGGCCGAATCGGCTTCCGCGGTCGCCACCGGAGCGACCAAGACCGCGCGAGCTACGGCCGCGCAGAGCCAGATCTCGGCGCTGGCTGGAGCGAAGAGCCCCAATGGAGCCGCGCAAAATCTGTTGAACCTGAATTCGAGCCAGTCTCTCGATGGCTCCGGCACGACATCGCGTACCGCGACCCTCAGCACCACCTTGAGCGCCCGCGTCACTCACGTGCTGCCCAATGGCTACCTGGTCGTGGAAGGAACCAAAGACGTTCAGGTTAATTCCGAGCACCAGCTCGTGACCGTGCGCGGCGTGATCCGCCCGGTGGACCTGACGGGCGGAAACATCATCTCTTCGAATCAGATCGCCCAGATGGAAATCAAGATCGACGGTAAGGGCGTGGTGAACGACGCCATCCGCCGGCCGAATATTCTCTATCGGATTTTGCTGGGGATCCTGCCGTTCTGAGAATTTCCCATGAAACACATACTTCCAGCGTTGATCGCACTGCTTTCGACCGCCATCCCCGGCGCGCAATGCGCTACGCGTTTGAAGGAGCTGGTTTCGATCGAGGGAGTGCGCGACAACCAGTTGATGGGTTATGGGCTGGTGGTGGGCCTGGCCGGCACGGGCGACCGTGTGCAGACCGTATTCTCCGCCCAGAGCCTGACCAACCTGCTGGAGCGCATGGGGCTGACGGTATCGCCGACGGCCATCCAGGTGAAGAACACCGCGGCGGTGATGGTCACCGCCACGCTTCCGCCGTATTCGCAGGCGGGTTCGCGCATCGATGTCACCGTGTCGGCGATGGGCGACTCCCCGAGCCTGCAAGGCGGCGTGCTACTCATGACCGGCCTCAAGGGCCCCGATGGACAGGTCTACGCGGTGGCGCAGGGTCCCATGGTGCTGGGCGGCTTCGTGGCCGGGAGCGGCGCCAATACCCGCACGTCGAATCATCCTACCGTAGGCCGCATTCCGAACGGGGCGATCGTGGAGCGCGGTGCGCCCAGCGTGAATCTGACGGCGCACATGCACCTGCAACTACAACGCGCCGATTTCGCCACCGCCGCGCGCGTCACCGAGGCCCTGAACAAGCGGTTTGGCTCCGTCGCCCACGCGGATAACTCCGCGCTGATTACCGTTTCGCTGCCCGCCGAGTTCCAGGATAAGACCACCGAGTTCGTGGCGGAGCTGGAACGTCTCACGGTGGAGACCGATACCGAAGCCGCCATCGTGGTCAACGAGCGCACCGGAACCATCGTCATGGGGAAAGACGTGCACATTGCGCCGGTTGCGATTATGCAGGGCAATTTGAACGTGGAAATCGAGACCGTCACGAGCGTGTCGCAACCCAACGCGCTCAGCTCGGGCACCACGCAGGCGGTCCAGCAGACCAACGTCGCGGCTACCCAGGAGCAGGCGCGCAGCCTGATGCTGAAGCAGGGCGCCACGGTCGAAGAGTTGGTGCGCGCGCTGAATGCCATCGGCTCGAGCCCCCGCGACATTATTTCGATTCTGCAAAACCTCAAAGCCGCCGGCGCGCTGGATGCCGACCTGAGGGTGATTTAGTGGAGTGTGCGCGAAATTCTTCGGCTGGGCAGGCTAAGGCGTGCCCCACCGCACCAGGAGGCAAGTATGCTTAACCCGATCCATACCGCCGGGGCGGGACTCGCCACTACGGCGCGTCCCGCGGACGACCCCGCCAAGGTGAAGAGCGCGGCCAAACAGTTCGAAGCGCTGCTGATCGGCCAGATGATGAAATCGATGCACGATTCCGAAGGCGGCTGGCTGGGCACCGGCGACGACGATTCGTCCTCTTCGGCCATGGAGTACGGGCAGGAAATCTTCGCGCAATCCATGGCTCAGAGCGGAGGCCTGGGGCTGGCCGACCTGGTCGCCAAGGGTCTGCAGAAACCGTCCGGGAGTTGACGCCGCCGAGTTTCGCGCGCCTACGGCCGTGGGATCCAACGTCAGGCGTTCCAGTTATGCGCCATGGTTTCGGTCACAGCGGGAGAATACAGCGGAGCGGCCGGGCTCGAGGCGGAATGCTGCATCGCGGTCCAGCCTTCGTCCAGCGTCCGCAGCAACGATTCCACTTCGGAGAACGCCTGGGCGTCCCGTTTCGTATTTCCTTCCACCAACCGTTTACGCATATATTGATACAGCCGGGCCAGGTTGTGGCCGATCGAACCGCCCGCGTTGCGATCGAGCGAACCCTCCAGTTCGCTGAGGATGGCGAGCATCTTGAAGATGGCGCGGGTGCGGCCTGTGACATCGCCGGCGGCCACCGCGGCCTGGGCGGCTTTCAATTGCAGCAGCCCGTGCTCGTACAGCAGGTGAATCAGTTCCACGGGGTCCGCCGCCATCACACGGCTCTCCAGATATACGTTCTTCGGCATGTTCCTTATCGTTCCCCTTCGCGCTCTTTTTCCAGCTCGGCCATCATCCGCAAGACTTCTTCGGGCGGCAGCTCATCCAGTATCTCGCCGCTTTCCCGGTCCACCAGGTCAACCATGGGCATCCTGCCCCGCGCGTTCCGGCGCATTTTCAATTCGCGCCCCTGGTCGAGCAACTCCGGCCGATTCAGGGCACAAACCGCGGCCACCAGCTCCCGCATAAGAGTAAAGCTCTCTAGCGTGGGATCGCCGCCCGCTACCGGGGCGTTCATCGTCACACGAGCTAACGGTCCTATCGACATGGCCGGCTGGTCTTGCGATCCTCACACATCACATCGGCGCCAGGGGCGGCCGATTCGAGAAAGAATCTTATGAAAATCAGGAAATGGCGGATGGCCATGGCTCTGCTATTCGCCGCCTCTTCGCTGGCGGCCCAGACCGCCACCGACCCGAAAGCGGCGATGGAGGCGGCCTCAGCCAGGCAGCGTGCGGTGGACGCGAAAGCGGCCATGGACGCCGCCCTAGCCAAGCAGCGCGCGGCGGCTTCGGCCATGCAGGAGTCCCTGGCCCGCCAGCGTGCTTCCGTCGAGCAGCAGACCGGGCAAGCCGGCCGAAGCGGCTTCTTCCTTCTGCCGCCGCCCGCTTCGATGGGAGCGGCCGTGGCCGCGCCCGCCCCGGCCGCCACGGATTGCGACCCGCTCCCGGCCGCCCAGGTGGACACCCTGGTTTCAAACGCCGCCAAGCGGCAGGAGATGGACGAGGCCGTGCTCCGCACCGTGATGCAGCAGGAATCGGCTTTCCGCCCGTGCGCCGTCTCCCCGAAGGGCGCCATGGGGCTAATGCAACTGATGCCCGCCACCGCCAGCGACGCGGGCGTCGCGAACCCCTTCGACCCGGCGGCCAACGTCGAAGCCGGCGCCAAGCTGCTGAAGGAGCTGTTGACGCGCTACAACGGCAACCTGCCGCTGGCGCTGGGCGCCTATAATGCCGGCCCCGCCAAGGTGGATTCGGAAGGTGCCGTTCCGCAAATTCCCGAGACCCAGGAATACGTGAAGCGGATTCTCTCGCTGCTGCCCTTCAAGTAGCGTGGCGCCCTTCAGGCGGCGGGCCGGATCGTGCCGCGGCACTCGCCCAGGCCGATGGTCCGATAGCCGGGCGCCTCGCACCAGCCGCGCAGGATCACTTCGTCGCCATCTTCCAGAAAACCGCGCGTCTCGCCGGTCGGCAATTGCAGGGGTTCGCCGTGCGCCGTGATTTCCAGCAGGCAGCCCTGGCTGCGCTTGTCCGGCCCGGAGACGGTCCCGCTGCCGATCAAATCGCCTGCGCGTATGGGGCAGCCGTTCGAGGTGTGGTGCGCGATCATCTGCCCCAGCGTCCAGTAGAGCCTGGAGAAATCGCTCCGGCTCACCCGCATGGCTCCCCGCATCTTCGTCGAACGGAGCCACACTTCTAAGGCGATGCGGTAGGCCCCGCCGGCCGTGCGCAGGTGCGGCAGCGGCTCAGGGTCGCCCTCCGGCCGCGGGGGCACGGCGCGGCGGAACGGCTCCAGCGCCTCGCGCGTCACGATCCACGGCGAGATCGAAGTGGCGAAATTCTTGGCCAGAAACGGCCCCAGCGGCTGATACTCCCAGGCTTGGATGTCGCGCGCGGACCAATCGTTCAGCAGGCAAACACCGAAGAGGTGCTCTTCCGCCTCGGCGATGGGGACGGTCTCGCCCATCGTGCTGGCGGGGCCGAGGAATGCGCCGACTTCCAGCTCGTAATCCAGGCGCTGGCTCGGCCGGTAGACCGGCGGCCCCGCGGCACTCTCCGCGATCTGACCGCAGGGCCGGCGCACTGCGGTCCCGCTCACCACGATCGACGAGCTGCGACCGTGATACGCAATCGGCATCCATTTGTAATTCGGCAGCAGCGGGTTCTCCGGGCGGAACATGCGGCCCACATTGGTCGCGTGGTGTATGGAGGCGTAGAAATCGGTGTAATCGCCGATCGCACAGGGCAGCAGCAGCTCCACGCCGGACATTGGGGTGAGAAGCTTTTCGGAACCGGGCGCGGGCTTCGAAAGCAGGTCGCTGATGCGTTGCCGCAACGCCACGCGGCTCGCGGACGGCATGGCCATCGCGTCGGCCATAGAGCCGATGCCGAAGGCCTCGGTCACATCCAGCACCTGGTCGCCGATGGCAGTTCCGAGGCGGGCCTGTTCGTCGCCGAGCAGCCGGAAAGTGGCGAAGGGCAGGTTCTGTATCGGAAAATCGGCCTCCGGCGCGTTGGCCGATGGTACCCAGCTCGTCAATTCCGGTGCGTGCGTGCGGTCGATCATGGCATCGATCCCAGCGCCTTCGGATTGGCCACCGTGGAAAGATCGCCCAACGGTTCGCCCATGTATTTCCGGCGCAGCAGACGCCGCACAATTTTGCCGCTTTGCGTCTTGGGCAGCTCGCTCGAAATCAGGATCTCGCGCGGCCGGAAGGCCGGCCCCATCTCGTTAACCACCGTGGCGCAGACCGAGGCCGCGTCCAGTTCGACGCCCGCCTCCGGCACCGCGTAACCCACGATGGCTTCGCCCTTCATCTCGTCGGGCACCCCGATGGCGGCGGCTTCCGCCACACCGGGATGTCGCATCATGGCCGCTTCGACCTCCGCCGGCCCCACTTTGCGCCCCGCCACGTTCATCGATTCGTCGGCGCGGCCGTGGAGGAACCAGCAGCCGTCCTCATCCACGCTGGCCCAATCGCCGTGGTCCCACATGCCGGGGAAGCGCGACCAATAAGTCTCGATGTAGCGCTGCGGGTCGTTCCAAATGCCGCGCGTCATCGAGGGCGCGGGCTTAGTGCACACCAAATAGCCCTTGCGACCGCGCACGGGAAGGCCGCTGTCATCCACCACCTCGACGGCCATTCCGGGCGCGGCCGATCCCAGGGTGCAAGGCTTGAGATCCTGAATGGGCAGCGGCAAAAGGAAGCAGCCGATGATCTCGGTGCCGCCGGAAATGTTGATGATGGGCAGCCGCCCACCGCCCACGCGCTCGAAAAACCAGCGCCAAGATTTCTCGTCCCACGGTTCGCCCGTCGAGCCCAGAAGGCGCAGCGACGGCATGGGCGGCGGCTCGCCGGACTCCATTAGCATACGGATGGCGGTCGGCGAAACGCCCAGCGTGGTGATGCGGTGGCGCGCGACCGTCTCCCAGAGCCGCTGCGGCGTGGGGTAATCGGGCGCGCCGTCATACATGAAGATGGTGCCGCCGAAGAGATGATTGCCCAGGATGCCCCAGGGACCCATCATCCATCCGATATCGGAAAGCCAGAAGAAACGGTCCTCGGGCTGGTGGTCGAAAGCCAGCCAGATCTCTTTGCCGGTTTGCGCCAGACAGCCGGCGTGCGTGTGGATTACGCCCTTGGGCTTGCCGGTGGTGCCGGAGGTGTAGAGCATCAGCGCGCGATGCTCGGAATCGAGCGAGGCGGTTTCAAAGCAGGCGGGCTGCGCAGCCAGAAAGTTGCGCCACTCGGGGCCGCCGACCAGGATGATTTCGACCGGGCAAGCTAAAGCATGCCCCACCTTCTCAGCCAGGGGCAGCTGCTTCCCGCGCCGCGTCAGAGATTCGGCCGTGAAGAGAACGCGCGCGCCGGAATCCTCGATGCGCCCGGCGATGGCTCCCGCGCCGAATCCGGCGAAAATCGGCACTACCGTCAGCCCGGCCTTGAAGCAGCCGTAGAGAATCGAGAGGATCTCGGGGACCATCGGCATGCACAAGGCCACGCGGTCGCCCGGCTCGAGGCCCAGCGAAACGAGGCCGTTGGCTACCCGGCTGGCTTCCTCGCGCAATTCGGCGAACGCGATCTCGCGGGTTTCGCCGCTTTCGTTTTCCCAAATGCAGGCCACGCGGCCCGAATCCGCCCAGCGGTCCAGGCAATTATGCGCGATGTTGAGGCGCCCGCCCACGAACCATTCGGCCCACTCCGGACCGCGGCTGGCATCCAACACCTGGCGGTACGGAGCAAACCACGCGACATTCATCTCGCGCATCAGTTCGTCCCAGAAGCGCTCCGGCTCATCGCGCGAGAAGCGCAGGAAGGCCTCGCGATCGTCGAACCCCAGGCGCCGCATGAAGCGCCAGACGTTGGTCCGCTCAATCCATTCCCGCGAGGGCTTCCAGACCGCGTTCAAGCTATTTCTTCTCCACCCAGCTCGACCAATACTCCTTCCACTCCACCTGTTCTCCCGCCGGCAGCACGTGGATGGGGTTCAATCCATCCAGCATAACCGCGTATTCGTCGGTGTGGGTCTTCTTCTTCTGATTGAGCAGCGCCTTGGGATGCGGCCCGTGATGGATGCCGCGCGGGTGCAGAGTGGCCATCCCCGCCTTGATGTTGTCGCGGCTGAAGAAATCGCCGTCGTGGTAGAAGATGAACTCGTCGTAATCGGTGTTGCGATGGAAGAACGGCACGCGCATGGCGTCTTCGTCCTGCTCGAGCGGCCGGGGCAGAAAGGTGCACACCACGGCGCCCTCGGTAACGAAGGTGCTGTGCGCGCTGGGCGGCAGATGCACGCGAGGACTCATGATGGGCCGTATGTCGCGCATGTTGATCTTCCAAACCGTGAGATCGCCCTTCCAGCCCACCACGTCGAGCGGATTGAACGGGTATACCACTTTCGAAATCTGGTTTTCCGCCTTGATGCGGATCTCCCACTCGCGGCGATCGTCGAGGTGCGCGTCCGGCTCGGGCGTCGTGATCACCGCCGGATCGTAGAGGGCGTGCTGTCCGAGGAGACCTTTCTCCGGAGGGCCGAATTCGGTGCGCGATTGAACGATCAGGAAGAAATTGTCGCTGCTCTCGGGCACCACGCGGTAAGTCACGGCGCGCGGCATCACGATGTAGTCGCCCTTTTCGAAATGGAGCGGGCCGAAATCGGTTTCAATAACGCCCGCGCCCCGATGCACGAAGATCAGCTCGTCGCCATCCGCGTTGCGGTAGTAGAACGGCATCGGCTCGGAACGGCGCGAGACATAAATCTCGATATCGCGGTTTCCCAGCACCGCCACGGGCATTCCCTCGCGGTCGCCGAGATCGGAAGGCTCCACGCGGTTGAGATCGAGGCAGTGCGGCCGGAGCGGGCCTTCGAAGCGCACCCAACCGGTGGGCGGATGCGCGTGATAGAGATGCGCGCTCTTGCCGTAAAAGCCCTTGCGCCCGTGCTCTTCTTCGTACGTGCCCGCGGGCAGGCCCACGTGCGCCTGGCGTGCGATGCTTCCCTTCTTGAGCGGATACATTCTCGCCTCCTACAGATTTCCGCGCAGGGCCTGTTCGCGCTCGATGGCCTCGAACAGCGCCTTGAAATTCCCCTTGCCGAAACTGCGGCTGCCCTTGCGCTGGATCACTTCGTAGAACAGCGTGGGCCGGTCCTCCACGGGGCGTGTGAAGATCTGCAGCATGTAGCCTTCGTCGTCCCGGTCCACCAGAATGCCCAGTTCCGCGAGCGCCGCCACGGGCTCGTCGATCGGGCCGATGCGCGCCGCCAGGTCGTCATAATAGGTGCCCGGCACGCGCAGAAATTCCACGCCCTGCCGCCGCAGCTTGGAAACGGTGCCGATGATGTCGTTGGTGGCGAGCGCGATATGCTGCACGCCCGGTCCGCCGTAGAAATCCAGGTATTCCTCAATCTGCGATTTCCGCTTGCCTTCGGCCGGCTCGTTGATGGGGAACTTCACGCGTCCGTTGCCATTCGACATAACCTTCGACATGAGCGCCGAAAACTCCGTGCTGATGTCCTTGTCGTCGAAATGCTTGAAGAGGCGGAATCCCATGGTGTCGCGGTAGAAATCCACCCAGCGGTTCATTTCGCCCCAGCCGACGTTGCCCACCATGTGGTCGATATGCTCGAGCCCGGCCGGTCGCGCGACCGAATCCTCGCCCTCCACCGCCCGGAAGCCCGGCAGAAACGCGCCGTGATAATTCGTGCGCTCGACGAAGGTATGGATGGTGTCGCCGTAGGTGGCAATGGCCGCCAGCCGCACCGCGCCGCTTTCGTCGCACAGGGTTTCCGGCTCGCGGACGCTGCGGGCGCCGCGCAGGGTGGTCTCGCGCCAGGCCGCTTCGGCATCGTCCACCCAGAGAGCGATGTCGCGCACGCCATCGCCGTGCAGCCGGATGTGCTCGGAAATCGGATGGTCCGGCGCCAGCGGCGTGGTCAGCACCAGGCGAATCTTATTCTGCGCCAGCAGGTAAGACGCACGGTCGCGCGTGCCCGTCTCCGGGCCGCGATAGGCAGCCAGGCGGAACCCGAACGCCGAGCGGTAATAATGCGCCGACTGCCGCGCGTTGCCTACATAAAATTCCACATAATCCGTGCCGTTGAGGGGCAGGAAATCACCCTCGGCCGGTATGCGATCCGCTGTTTCGGACACAGCCCCTCCTAAGCGCTTCGATGCCAGGGCAGCCGCCGCCGTTGCCCGCGGCAGTGCACCCGCAGTTCGGCTCAAACAGTTTTGTGAGTTTGACACGAGCGGCACACTCCCCTCGCTGGTATCGATCCTACCATAGCACCTCCTACAGGTGGTTGTAATTTGAAACGGCCTCTGGTAGTAAAGATACAGGGATGGATCGGAGGGAGGGGATATGCTGGAAACCGCTCAAATAGGCGAGCGTCCGCATTGCGGGCTGACCACCGGGAGCGCCCCGTTCATCGAGGAAGCCCGCTCGCGGGGCGACATGTATATCGAGCAGGCTTACGAGCTGTACTCAGAGGCCAACCAAGAATCGTGGCGCCGCCTATGCGAGCGCATACGCCCGCGTTGGGAGCGCTACGCCAACGACCACTTTTTGCGCGGAATCGAGGCTCTTCGCCTGCCTTCGGACCGCATTCCGCGCCTCGACGAGATCAACCGGATCCTCCAGCCCATGACCGGATTTCACGCCCGAGCCGTGAGCGGCTACGTGCCGGCCTTCCTCTTCTTCGATTGCCTGCGGCGTCGCGAATTTCCCACCACGATCACGATTCGCTCGGCCGATCAACTGGACTATCTGCCCGAGCCGGATATCTTCCACGACGTCGCCGGCCACGTCCCCATGCACACGGAGAAGGAATTCGCCGATACCCTGGTGCGCTTCGGCGATTGCGCCTACACCGCGATCGAAATCACCGCCGGCATACGCGACCAGAAGGAGCGCGCACGGCGGCTCACGAGCATCCTGCGGGCCATGTCGCGATTCTTCTGGTTCACGGTCGAGTTCGGGCTGATGCGCGGCCCGCGCGGGACCTGCGCGTATGGCAGCGGGCTGCTTAGCTCCTACGGCGAGTTGCGGCACGCCATCGAATCGGAGGAAGTGGGCCGCTACCCCATGCAGATCGAATGGGTGATCAACCAGGGCGCGGAAATCGACCATTATCAGCCGCTTCTGTTCGTGGTGGATTCCTTCGGCCATCTCTTCGACCTGGTGGATCGGCTCGAGCGCTGGATGCGCGCGGGCAAACTGAACAACGTGGCGCCCGGCCTGCCCGAGATCGCCGAGCACGACTTGCGCAGTTTTCTCGATGCGGGCCTGCCGGCTTAAGCGCGTTCCCGAAATACCGGCTGGACACCCAACGGTCAACCGTGTTACTGACTTCATATGCGGAAGTCCGTAATGCTGTGCAGCATTCTCGCGATCGGGGCGGCCCTGGCGCAGGCGCCGCGATCGCCCCGGGCCCCGGTCACGCTCTCTAACGACAAGCTCGAGCTCACCGTCGTGCTCACCGGGGCGTCTTTCAGCCGGCTGGTGATGCTGGACGATGCCACTCGTCTCAGCCCGCTCCAGTCATCGATGGGCCATTTCCTGTGCCTGGATGGTTTCGGCGCGCCGACCGCCGAAGAGAGCGCCACCGGATGGCCTTTTCACGGCGAAGCCAACCATCAGCCGTTCGAAGTTCTGGCGTCGTCCAAAGCCGGCGGGGTCTCCTCGCTGAAGATGGCGGCCAAGCTACCGCTGGCGCAGGAGGCCGTCACGCGCACTCTGCAGATGGCCGACGGCGAAAACGTGGTCTACGTGGAGACGGAAGTCGAGAGCCAGGTGGCTTTCGACCGGCCGGTTTCATGGGCCGAGCACGCCACCATGGGGCCGCCGTTCCTCTATCCGGGCAAGGTGGTCATCGACATACCCGCCAAACGTTGCCGCGTGCGCCCTTATAAACCGGGCAGCCCGGGTCCGCGCCTGCCCTATGGGGCGGATTTCGATTGGCCCATGGCTCCGCTGATCAAGGGGGGGACCGTCGATCTGCGCGAAGTTCCCGTCGATGAATCGGTCCTGGACCTTGCCAGTTGCCAGGTGGACCCCGCGCGGGCCTACGGCTACGTCGTGGCCTTCCACCGCGAGAAGGGGCTGATCTTCGGCTACCTGTTTCACCGCGACGAGTATCCCTGGTTGATGAGCTGGATGAATTACACGAACGACCCGCATGCCGCGCGCGGCGTAGAGTTCTCGACGCAGCCCTTCGATATCTCGCACCGCGAGACGGTCGACGCGCACGATATGTTCGGCACGCCCACGTACCGCTGGCTGCCGGGGAAATCGAAGCTCCACTCGCGCTACCTGTTCTTCTACGCCAAGGCTCCGGCGGATTTCGCTCATGTAGCGGATGTGCTCCTGGAGAACGGCCGGCTGATCGTCAAGGGCCAGGATGGGAAGAGCTTGGTGCTGCCTGCGAGGTTGGGGCTGTAGCTGGAGGTTATTGCGCTGCGGGCGAGCGTGGCTGGGAACTCACCGCGGAGACGCGGGGACGCGGAGGAAAAACAAAGTCAAAACCTGAGAGCGCAAAGGAAGCGGAGGTCCTTGCGGCTGGCGCTTTCGGAGGTGCAGGGCATCTGCGGACACGGTTTATGACTTCGCGAACTCCGCTCTTGCGTGTCTCTGCGTCGAAATTGGCAGCCGCGCTCCGCGCGTCAGGCTTCTTCGCCGCGCACCAGGTCCTCGTAGGTTTCGCGGCGGCGCACGATGCGCCA
>CAYRWE010000141.1:0-12991 GCA_964427655.1 uncultured Solibacteraceae bacterium
GATTCGGCGGCCAGCACGACTTTCACTTCGCAATCGCCGCGCAGAGCCTCTTCGAGCAAATGAAAAGTCTCCGCCACACACCAACCCTGGCTGGTGAGCGCGCCCCGCGCCATGGCCCGACGCACGTCTTTTACCAGCGGATTGGCCGCGCTGGCGATCGTTTCAGCCCTGGCCATCTGATTACAATACGAATAGATCCGAACGATCAGAATACCGCAGATGAGACGCGCCCTATGGAACGGGTTGGTGCTAGCGGCGGCCGCACTGGCAATTTATATCGCTTATGTGACCACGCGTATCGAGTGGCAATCGAACCGCGACGAAGCCCAGCCGGCCGACCTGATCCTGGTGCTGGGCGCGGCCGAATACCGCGGGCGGCCGTCCCCGGTGCTGCGCGCGCGCCTGGATCACGCCCTGGATCTCTACCGGCGCAAACTGGCCTCGCGCATCCTGACCACGGGCGGCGCGGGTGGAGATCCCGTCTTCACCGAGGGCGGGGTGGGCCGCGCTTACCTGATCGGCCACGGCGTGCCTTCGGAGGCAATTGTCGTCGAAACCGAAGGTGAAAGCACCGTGCACTCCACCGCCCTGGCGGCCGAAATCATCGACCGCATGGGACTTCATTCGGTCATCGTGGTGAGCGACGGCTACCACATTTTCCGCGTCAAGAAGATTCTCCAGCACAACGGCCTCAAGGTTTACGGCTCGCCGCGCCGGGACCCCAACCCGGATTCGCTACACGAGCGCTGGAACTACGTCAAACAGGCCATCGGCTACGTGCTGTGGCGGGCCGGGGTGGCCGTCTAAACCGGATCACTCCGCTCCTTCACGGTTGTGGCTCGGTCCGAGCCGCGCGCGTTAGCAAGCGGTCTTGTGCGCGCGACCCCTCCCTGGATCATGGAAGCTTGATCACGGGCCCGAGATTCGCCGTCGAGGCCGCGGCTTCCTGGACCGTAATCGTATAGCCGGCCACCGCGATCGAGCCGCTCCGGGCGCTCTTGGTCGTATTACTGGCGATGTTGAACGTCACTTTCCCGCTCCCCGTGCCGCTGGCGCCGGAGGTGACGGTCAGCCACGAAGCGTTGCTTACAGCCGTCCAAGAGCATCCGGGGGCGGTGGTAATGGTGACCGAGTCGCTAACCCCACCCGATATCGGCGCGGTTGTCCCTAGGGCGAGGCTGTAGGTGCACGGTGCGGTCCCGGCCTGGCTGACCGCAAAAGTCACGCCGCCGATGGTAATATTCCCGGTGCGCGGCGCCCCGGTGTTGGCCGCCACCGAGTAGCCAACTGTCTTGGCTCCGCTCGCGGTCGCGTTGCTCGTAATGGCGATCCAGGCGACACTGCTGGCGGCCGTCCAGGACGTGCTCGATGGGGTTACCGTGACCCCGATCGAGCCGCTACCGCCGGTGGCCGGGTAACTCGCCGAAGCCGGAGTGAGGCTATAGACCGGCGCGCTGGCGGCCTGCGTCACGGTAAAGGTAAGGCCCGCGAGGGCGATCGTCCCGCTGCGCGCGGCGGTCGTCGTGTTGGCCGCCACCGAGTAGCTCACCGTGCCGCCGCCTTTGCCGGAGCCGCCCTGAGTGATAGCGATCCAACTGGCTCCGCTGGTCGCCGTCCACGTAGCGGTGGCGCTCGCAGCGGAGACCGCGATCGTGCCACTGCCGCCGGAAGCCGCGTAGCTCGCGGACGTGCTATTCACCGCGAATGGCGCGGCGGCCTGCGTCACCGTCAGCGTGAGGCCCGCCACGGTCAGCGTGCCGGCTCGGGCAGCCGTGGCGCTATTGGCCGCCACCGAATAGCCCACCGTGCCGTTGCCGGAGCCGGAGGCGTTGCTGAGCACCGCGATCCAGCTCGTGCCTGTTGCGGCCGTCCAGGCGCAGCCGGTTGGCGCGGTCACCGCGACGCTATAGCTCCCGGCCGCCGCCACAGGGGCCGCGCTCGACGGGTTGATGGCATAGGTGCAGTTGGGAGCCACGCTAACCGCTATGGACGTGGATTGAGAGAGATTGCCGCCCGTGGCGCCGACCGCGATTTTGTAAGAACCGGCCGCCAGGCTGGCACTCGCATTGATCTTCAGCGTAACGGTGCCGCTCCCCGGCGCGGCCAGCGTCGCCGCCGAGAGAGTGGCCGTCAATCCTTGCGGCAGCGTGCCCAGCGTGAGGGTAACCGGCGCATTGAATCCGCCGCTTACCGTCACCCCGATACTGGTGCTGTTGCTGGCGCCCACGGTCACCGCGACCGGCGCGGAGCTCGGAACTAACTGGAAGCCCGGCGTGACCGTGGTGGCATCGCCCCAATGGCTCACCAGCGTGCCGGCATCCACCGAGCCCAGGCCGGTCACCTCGTCGTACCCCACCCCCGCGTTGAAGCCGTTTACCCCCGGCACCGTGTTGGTTCCGGTCGTGATGTCGTGAAACACAGCCGCGCCGCCCTTGGATTGCAGCGTCGCCAGCGAATACAGGATGGGGTTGGCATTGCCTTGTGGAGCCCGCGTATTCTGCACGTTCAAGCTCATCATTCCGGCGAAGCTGGGGGCTGCCGCGGAGGTGCCACCCACAGCGTAGAATTGGCCTTCCACCATGACCATATAGGCATCGTGACTCGCAGCGCTCAGCGATACGTCCGGGACGGCGCGCAACCCGGTGGAGGGCACCCCCGGTCCGCTCTGCCAGCCGGGCTTGGGATAAACCGTGCTCTGCCCGCCGCCGCTCGCCCACAGATCCGAACCCCCGGCGACCGACGCGCTCTCATTCCAGGATGTCTCGGGAATATATCCCTTCGCCGAAGCATCCGTGCCGGAGGCGTTGGTAGAGGACCAGTAAGTGCCCGGATTCGAAGTATCCGCGAACTCGGTTCCCCCCACGCAAGTGCTGTAGGGGCTGGAGCACAGCCCGTTGACCCCCGCTTTCTGGGCCGCGGTCGTTTCGGAAGGATCGTCACAGCCCGCCGCGCCCGCATCCCCAGAGGAGACCGCGACGGTCATACCCTGCACCGCCGCCTGCTGCCAGAGACCATTCCAGAACAGGTTGCCCGAGTTTCCTATGGCCACCTCGCACGAGCCAAAACTGAGGCTCACTACGGGCGCCACGTCGTGGCTCACAATGTACTGCGAAGAGAGCGCGATCCCGTCGCTCGAATTGGTCGAAGCCGAAACCACCAGCTTCACGGAGGCGTTCTTGGCCACCGCCCCGGACCACTGGACGTCCAGGTCGGCCTCCACCTCCTCGTCCTGGGAAACCACGCCGGGATCGCTCCCGTTCAGGACCACCGTCGCATTACTGGCCCCCAGGCCGAGCTGGCTGCGGAAGGTCTGCACGTCGGAGAGCTTGATATTGGTACGGCCGGCCACCGCGATGCTCTGCCCCGTCCCATCGATGGACTTGGAATAGAGCGCCGCGACATCGTAAATAGCCGCGAAATCGGCCGGCGCCAGGTAGTGGCTGGATCCCGACGTGAAGAGCGGATCGAAGCGGCTCAAGGGCCGCGCGCTCCGATGCGACGGCGCAATCGCGAAATTGTGCAGCGAGACCACGCCCCCCACCACCCCCGCCAGCGCCTCCGGAATCTGCGGATCGCCGGCATTGGCATACTTCAGCTCGCCCCCGACCATGTAGCCGTGGATCTCGGTGTGGAACGCCGCCGCCACCTGCGCGGCCGTGCCGCTGAAGACGATCTGGCGCCCTCCGGCGGCGACCTCTTCCACGGCGAAGCCATGCCGCCCGAGCCAACTCGAGATGCGGACCAGGTCGCTCTGCGCGATCCCGAAGCTGGCGCCGAATTGCTCCGGCGTGAGCCACTGGTGATAGAGCGAAGACTCCGGGTCCTGCTGCGCATTCGCCAGGGCATCCAGGGCAGCTTGCTGTGTGGCATCCGGCTGGAGCACTAGAATCATGCGATCCATGGGCGTATCGGGCGCGACGGCGCCGGCATCGTACTCCGGGCGGGCCAGCGGGTGCCGGTTGCCGGAGAGAGTCACGGTGACGGTGTCGTCGATGACCCGCGGAACCCGCGAAACCGGCCGGGTCCGGAGCAATTCCCGGGCCATATCCGCTTGATTTGGAGACGTTTGCGCGAAAATCGGGCAATCGGGCGCGAACAGGGTCAGAAGCCCCAGAGCGGCTACGGCCCACAAACCTCTTTTCATTTGGGAACCTTATCGGCTGGCAACTTCGATTTTCTAGAGTATTTTTTGGGGACCGCAGTAACGGGTGCGAATTACCTGATCAGACTGCCTCAGCGCGTCCGGTAGACGACATATTGCCCGTTCTCGAACATCGCCGCCCGCGCCAGGCGATGTTCCGGCTTCAGCACGATGTACTGAATCCCTAGGCCATCGTATTTGGCGAACTGGGGCGCCTTGAACCGGCCCGCCATGGTCTGCTGCCAGCGGAACCACCACTGGTCCCCGAAATCCGCCAGGTAATTTACCTGCCCTCCGGCTTTCCAATCCACGTAGACGGCGCGCAAAGCTTCGGAGCGGAAGATGCCGGGAGACAGCGACCGGGCGGCATCGGGAAAGAGGAAGACTGCGTCTGGCGGGGTGGCGGCGCGGGCCCATTGCGAGAGTTGATCGAGCTCGGGCGTATCGAGCCGCGGATAGTTCACCACGCCGCCGATCGCCGGGATGGCCCAGAATGCCGCCAGGGCGGCCAGCGGTGCCCAGCGCCAGCGTGGCTGTTTGGAGATTGCCACGACTCCGGCCGCCACCAGCGCCAGGCCCACGGCCACGGCCACGCGGCGCCAGGAAAAGGGAGCGGTCAGGGTGGGCTGAAGCGGCAGCAGGTAGGCCAGCGCGAACCATCCGGCGGCTTCGATCAAGCGCCGGCCGAGCGCCGCCCACGCACCCGCCGCGGCCGTCAGGAACTGCATCGCCAGGGCCGCGAAGAGCAGGTTGCGCAGCGGCTGCCACTGCGGCACGAGCGTCCACTTGGCGTGTTCCAGCAACAGCCGGGAAAGCGGCATCGAGAGCACGCCCATCGCCGGCAGCCCCAGCAGAAGCACGCGCAGCTCGCGCGGAATGTCGCGGCGGATACGCGTATAGGCCGCCAGCGAGACGGCCCACACCGCCAGGTGATGCGCGATCAGCGGCCACGGCCACGTCGAGATCCACACGTAGGGCGCCCGAAAACGCTGCAACCGCTCCTGCGCCTCGCCGAGATGGCCCCACAGCACCTGGCCCGCGCCGGCCTGGAGCCGCGATGCCGCCAGCAGCACCAGCGCGGCGGCGGCCAGCGGCGCCAGATTCCTCCATCGCTCACGCGCCGGGGTCGCACGCCCGGGCCACCAAACCAGCGCCACCAGGAGCGCCCAAAATGGCAATGCGGTCGGCGGGTGATAGAGGAACGCAGCGCCCGCGGCGATCCCCGCGCCCAGCAGCCGGCGATGCCCCGCCAGCCCCGCGGCGCACATCAGCAGCAGAACGGCAAAGCCCCTGGGCACCGGCTCGTACTCGAAGGACAGCACCTGCGGCCCCGCGATCGAGGCGCCCAGGGCGCAGATCGCGGCCACCAGCCAGGCCGCGCCGAACGGCAGCCCCAGCGCCGTGGCCATCAGGTAGAGGCCCCAGATGCCCAGCGCTCGCGCGGCAACCTGCTGGAGCTCCAGCACCTCGCGAAAACCCAGGCCCGTAGTGGCGCGCATGAAGCGCGCGGTTTCGTCGTAGAGCGTGTAGGCCACGTGCGGCTGCTGGGCCAACATGTCGTTGCGCAAGACCGCTGGATCCCTCAGGTGCTCCAGGATGGGCACGTAGATCTGGCTGTCCTGCGCCAGCCAGGTATGGCCGGGAAACTGGTAGAACGTCACCAGCGCCAGCGCGAGCGAGAGGGCGGCGGCGGCGACGCGGCTTTTCATTTCGCGGGCGTCTTCTCAAGCTGCTGGCGAGCCCACAGACGATTGGGATCGAGCTCCAGCGATTTGGCGATGGCCTTGCGCGCCTCGGCGTTCTGGCCTTCGTCGCGCAAGCTCAGCCCCAGGAACAGGTAGGCCTCGGCATTGCTCGGATCGAGTTCGATGGCCTTGCGGAAATCCGGGATGGCTGCCGTGGGACCGCCCCCGAGCTGCGCCGGCACATACAGATTGCCCACGCCCCGCGCCAGGTAAACAGCGGACGAATTCGGAGCCTTCTGCACGGCCCTGTCGATGGCGTCCTTGGCCTTGGCGCCGTACCGGAGGCCACTCATCAGGTCGGTGATCGCCTGGCCGTAGAGAGTGCCCAGCACGCGCAGATATTCGGCGTCGTCCGGTTTGAGGGCCACGGCTTTTTCGCCGAGCCGGATTCCGCGCTCGGCCGTCTCGTGGGCCGCCTTGCGGTCGTGCAGCTCGATATCCACCCCGGCCAAAAACGAGGCCGCCAGCGCGGCGCGATACTGCGCCTCGGCATTGCCGGGGGCACGGTCGGCGGCGGCCGAGTATTCGGCGTCCATCTTGGCGAGCACCGGGCGATCCTGATGGTCGCGTGCGATTTCCAAAGGAGAAGTGGGGGCGGCGAAGAAAGCCGTCAAGACTAGAAGCGGAATCATGCTCTCTCTATTACAGCGCAGCTACACGCCGCTGCACCATCAGGAAATACAGCGCCAGGCCGACCAATAGAACGCCATTCACCGCAATCACCACCGGCGCCGTGAAGGCCGGCACCAGCCAGCCGCACACCAGGTTCCCCAAAGGCATGCCGCTGCGGAACGAGAAATTGTACACGCTCATCACGCGCCCGCGCATCTCGTTGGTCACGATGAGCTGCACGAGCGAGTTCACCGTGGTGAAAACCGCAATCATGGACGCCCCCGAGAGGAACAGCATGACGCAGCTCAGCGGCACGGAGGGTGAGATCGCGAAGCCCGCGATGGAGGCTCCCAGGCAGATCATCATCGTGAGCGCCACGCGGCCCTTGTTGCGCAGGTTGCCCAGCCCCGCCACGGTGAGAGCGCCCACGATCGAGCCTGCCCCCGAGCAGGAGAGGAACAGCGCGTAGGTGTTGGCGCCCCGGTGGAAGATATCCTTGGCGAAGACCGGCAGGAACGTCCGGCTGGGCACCGCCAGCGCCGCCATGCAGAAGGCCAGCACCATGAGCCCCGCCATGCCCTCGCGAACGCGCATAAAATGCACGCCCTGCTTGAGGCTGGTCAGAATGCTCTCGCTGGTCTTGACCGGCAGGAAACGCACCTTGAGCAGGGCCAGCGCGATGATGGGCGCCACGAACGAGAGGGCGTTCAGCCCGAAGCACCACGTCCCGCCCAACCGGGCAAAGGCCAGACCACCCAGCGCGGGACCGACCAGCACGGCCGCGTTGAACTGGATCGACATGAGCGAGATGGCGTTGGGCACGTCTTCTTTATTCACCAGGTTGGGGATGAGCGCCTGGTAGGCCGGACCGCCGAACGACTGCGCGAAGCCCGTCACGAACGAACAGGCCAGCATGTGCCAGACGCGTATGGCATGGAACCCCACCAGGAGCGTCAGCAGCAGCGCGCAGCCCATCTGCACCCACTGCGACCCCATCAGCAGGTGGCGCCGCTCGAAGCGGTCCGCGATCACGCCGCCGATCAGCGAAAACAGAAAAATCGGGGTGGCCTGGAGCACCTGGTCGAGAGCCAGCAGGAAGGCCGAATGGCTGAGATTGTAAATCAGCCACCCCTGCGCGAAGACCTGCATGAAGGTGCCGATGGTGGACGTGCAGGCGCCCGTCCACATCAGGCGGAAGTCGCGGTATTGAAAAGCCTTGAAGATCCTGCGAAGCACGGCGAAGACGAAATCGGATTGTAGCAGTTGGCAAGCCCCGGCCTATAATGCAAGCGATGACTCTCGGCCGCAGTTTGGTAGCCCTCAGCCTGGCGCTTCTGATCCCCGCGGCCGCGCGCAGCGGCATCTGCACTGAAGGCGTAAGCGGACCGCGCAGCGATGTCCAGATCTTCGCGGGCTATTCGCCGGGTTCGCCCACCCTGATCGGCTCCGAGCCGAACCGCCAGCTCGCGCTCGCCGGATTGGGCTATGGCTATCGATGCTGGACACCCGGGTCCGTCTCGATCTACTACACAGTTGCGGCCATGCCGGCGGCCATTCTGCGCGTCCCCACGCAGACGATCTATCGCTTCGACCCGCCGTCGGAGCACCTGGTCGATGCGCACTCGGTCTACGGTTTTGCCGTGGCGCCGATCGGTTTCACATTCGAATTCGGGCGGCGCCGCGTCCATCCGTTTCTCGAGACTCTCGGAGGCGTCATCGCTTCCACCGAGCCCATCCCGGAGAACCAGCCGGACGCCAGCGGCCTGAATTTCCTGTTCGATTTCGGAGGCGGCGTCCATTGGGATCTGGGACCGCGGAGGGCCGTGGCGCTGGGTTATAAATTTCTTCACATTTCCAACGCCGGCACCACGAGCTTCAACCCCGGAGTCGATAACAACGTGATCTATTTCGGCTACTCGTTCCGGCGGTAGCCCCAGCGCCAGGCGGCGTTGCGGGAATTTCCGGCACGCTAAAGCATGCCCCGCTCTATTCGCCGATGAGATGCAGCAGCACGCTGCGCCGGTGGGCCGTGGCGCGGTGCTCGAACAGGTAGACGCCTTGCCACGTCCCCAGCGCCAGGCGTCCGCCCTCGACGGGGATCGAGAGCTGCGCCGTGGTGAGGGCCGCCCGAATGTGCGCGGGCATATCGTCCGGCCCCTCCACGGTGTGACGGTAAAGGCGGTTGTCCTCCGGCACCAGGCGCGTGAAGAACGCGTCCAGATCGTGAATCACGTCCGGATCGGCGTTCTCCTGAATGGTCAGCGAGGCGGAAGTGTGCTGCACGAACACCGTCACGAGACCGCGTTTCAAAGGCTGGCCCGCCAGCCAGCGCGCGATCTCGCCGGTGATCTCGTACAGTCCCTTGCCTTGGGTGGGCACATGCAGGCAGTGCGAGGCCTGCTCGAGCGGCACCGCCGCTACTCCACCGTGACGCTCTTCGCCAGGTTGCGCGGCTGGTCCACATCGCAGCCCCGGCGGACGGCGATATGGTAGGCCAGAAGCTGCAAGGGCACGATCTCCAGGATCGGCCCCAGCAGGTCGGAGGTGTGCGGCACTTCGATGACGTGATTGGCTACCTTGCGCACGGCATCATCGCCCTCCGTAGCCACCGCGACCACGATGCCTTCGCGCGCCTTGACCTCCTGGATATTCGAGAGCGTCTTCTCGTAGAGCACGCGGCTCTCTTCGCTCGAAGGATCGTGGGTGGCCAGCACCACCACCGGCAGTTTCTCGTCGATCAGGGCGTTGGGGCCGTGCTTCATCTCGCCGGCCGGATAGCCCTCGGCGTGGATATAGGAGATCTCCTTGAGCTTCAGCGCGCCTTCGAGCGCGATGGGGAAATGTACGCCGCGGCCCAGGAAGAGGAAATCGGTGGAGTGGTACAGCTCGCGGCCCAAAGCCTCGTACAACGGGTCGTTCGAGAGTACCGTCTCCAGCTTGCCGGGAATGCGCAGCAACTCCTGGACCAGGCAGCGCGAAGCGGTCTCATCCAGGCTGCCCTTGGATTGTCCCAGGTACATGGCCAGGATGAACAAGGCCGTCAACTGGCCGGTAAAGGCCTTGGTGGATGCCACGCCGATCTCCGGGCCGGCGTGCGTGTAGATGGTGCCGGCGGCCTCCCGAGTGACCATGGAGCCGACCACGTTGCAGATCGCGAGCGTTTTCGATCCCTTGTGTTTGGCTTCGCGCTGCGCGGCCAGCGTATCGGCCGTCTCTCCGGATTGCGAAATCACCACGGTGAGGGTGTCCGGGCTGACGATCGGATCGCGATAGCGGAACTCGCTGCCGTAATCCACCTCCACGGGCAGGCGGGCCAGCTTCTCGATCATGAATTTGCCGGCCAGCGCGGCGTGCCAACTCGTGCCGCAGGCGATGATTTTGACCTGCTTGAAGCGTTCGAACTCGGCGGGGGCGATATCCATTTCGTCCAGGAAAATGCGCCCGGTCTCCTGCCCTACGCGGCCCAGCGTAGTATCGCGTATGGAGCGCGGCTGCTCAAAGATCTCTTTGAGCATGAAATGCTTGTAGCCGCCCTTTTCGGCCATGATGGGGTCCCAGAGCACGTGCGTTAACTGGCGATTGACCGGCCGGCCGCTCAAATCGCTCAGGCGCACGCCTTCGTGCGTGAGGACCGCCATGTCGCCATCCGCCAGGAAAAACATGTCTCGAGTGTGGCTGAGAATGGCGGGCACATCGGAAGCCACGAAATACTCGTTATCGCCGATGCCGATGACTACCGGCGGGCCGTTGCGCGCGGCCACAATCTTATTGGGGTCCGACCGCGAGATCACGGCCAAAGCAAAAACTCCCGTGAGGTCCCGGATCGCCTGGCGCACGGCTTCTTCCAGGTTGCCTTTGAAATACTTCTCGACCAGGTGGGCGATGACCTCGGTGTCGGTTTCGGTCTTGAAAACGTGGCCTTCGGATTCCAGTTGGTGCTTGAGGCCCAGGTAATTCTCGACAATGCCGTTGTGCACCACGACCACATCGCCTTTGCAATCGCGATGGGGATGGGCGTTTTCCTCGGTGGGCCGGCCGTGCGTGGCCCAGCGGGTGTGTCCGATGCCGAAGGAGCCATCCACCGGGTTCATCCGAATGGCATCCTCGAGATTGCGCAGCTTGCCCTTGGCGCGGCGTACGGCCAAGGTACCGTCGTCGCAGTAGACGGCCAGGCCGGCCGAGTCGTAACCACGGTACTCCAGACGCTTCAGGCCTTCCAGAATAATCGGAACGGCCTTATGTGTACCGATATAACCCACGATTCCGCACATAGGAATATTATAGGGGTTAGTGAGGTTTCAACCGCTCCCCGGAGTGCGCGTTCTTACGCTTTAATCCAGGATTTCGACGCGGTATTCTTCGATCACCGGGTTGGCCAGCACGTCGTGCGCGATGGTTTCAATGTCGCGGCGGGCCTGCTCGGGGGCTAATCCGTCCGCCAGATCGATGTCGAAAAACTTGCCCTGGCGCACTCCGGCGATGGCTTGGTAGCCCAGCCCGTTGAGGGCCGAGCGCACGGTCTGGCCTTGTGGATCCAGCACCGTGGACTTCATGGAAACGAAAACGCGTGCCTTCATGGGAAACTAGATTATCGCATGGCGGACCGGAAAACGGCCCGTGGCGTGCAATTCTTAACGAAAATGACACTCAGCCAACCCCTCCGCCACGGCATCGGCGTGTTCGATTCCGGTGTCGGCGGCTTAACCGTCCTGCAGGCTCTACGGCGTCAAATGCCGCAGAGCGATTTCGTCTACCTGGGCGATACCGCGCGCGTCCCTTACGGGCGCAAGCCGCCCGAGATGGTGGTGGATTTTGCCACAGGCATCGCGGATTTCCTGTGCGGAATGGGGATCGAGGGGTTGGTGGTAGCTTGCAACACGGCCTCGGCGGTGGCGCTCCCGGCGCTGGTTGAGAGGTGCCCGGTCCCGGTGTGGGGGGTGATCGACCCGGGCGTGGAAGCCGCCGCGCGAGTCGCCAGCTCGGGGCGCGTGGGGGTGATCGGGACTAAGGCTACGATCGCCAGCGGAGCCTACCAACGCCGCATCGAAGCGCGCGGGATGCATGCCTGGGCGCGGGCCTGCCCCATGCTGGTGCATGTGGTCGAGGAAGGGCTGGCCGAGTCGCCCGAGGCGGAAATCCTGGTGCGCCACTATCTGGAGGGGCGGCCGGAGATCGACGCGCTGATTCTGGGTTGCACGCACTATCCACTGCTGCGCCCGGTGATCCAGCGGGTGGCCGGACCGGAGGTCAAGCTGGTGGATAGCGCCGAGGTCACCGCCGAATGTGTGCGCGCGGCTTTCGGGGCCACGCCGGGATGCTTCGCCACCGGCCGCGTGGTGCACTTCGTGACCGGCGACCCGGTGGCCTTCGCGCACACCGCGCGCGTGATCGGCGGCGTGGAAGGCGAGATCATACCGCTGCCGGTTTCCGAATTGGCAACGGCCCCGGCGTGAGGGGACGGACCTGGCAGACGTCCGGACGACGTGGGTGACGAAGTCGGTCACAGATCTGACGGTTGAAGACCCGTTCTTTTCGAGATTTTTGCCAAGACTGCGGGGCCAAGTTCTTCGGAATCGTGAAACGAGAAGGGCTGGTCCGCCCATCCGTTCCTTTTCAAGATTCTCTGAGACCCTACCGTGCGGTCATGACGCCAGCCGATCCGTTGCAGCGCGGCGAAGACACACCGAGCCTTTGTCGCAGGCCAAAGGCTCACGCGGCGATGTCGAACACGGCATCCGCAGAATCTGGAGGCAGCTCGCCGTGGGCGATCCGGTCAAGAACAATCTCCCGTGCGGCCGACTGAGCTCGGCAAATCGCGTCCTGCTTTGAGTCGCCGTACAGGAGAACGTTCAACTCCGGCACCTCGGCAATCCAGCGGCCGTCGACTTCGCGGTCGAGCTCGATCGTGAGCTTCACAGCCGAAGGATAGCATGGAGCGTCGGCACGAAGATTCGGCGTTCGGGTTACGGCTTCGCGTGAGGGCGGACCTAGCGGCGGCTTTCGGCGTGAGGGGACGGTCGGTCGGCGGGTCGGCGTGTGAACCGATATTAAGATCTGCTAATATGAAAAACGGCAGCAGGAGAATGCCGCTTCCCAAGTGCTTGTTCATCATCCCCATTCTGGCGATTCCCGCGTGTGCCCAGTTCTATAGCATCCAGAAATTCGCCGGCGGTGGGGCCCCGTTTGACGAAAGTGCTCTCACCGCCGACTTCGGATTACCCAGTCATCCGGTGGTCGACACCCAAGGCAACCTCTACGTCTCTTTGAGCAACGAGCTCATCGTGGTGCGGGTAACCGCCGGCCAAGTTGTGCGAATCGCGGGCAATGGCACGCAAGGGTTCAGCGGGGATAATGGGCCGGCCCTGAATGCGCAGTTGTACCCAACCGGGCTGGCTCTCGATGCGGATGGAAATCTTTATGTTCTGGACGCAAACAACAACCGAATACGGAAAGTGGATGCCGCAACAGGCGTAATCACTACTGTTGCCGGGAA
>CAYRWE010000142.1:0-12909 GCA_964427655.1 uncultured Solibacteraceae bacterium
CAAAGCGGACAGCTCACGTGTGAACTCGACCGGACAACTCACATACTAGCGACACCGACCCACGGCATCCTTTGACTTCCGTTCACTTCGGTGTTAGCGTCAATTCTTCTGAATTCGACGATGGGGGGACCGCTCCATGTTCACGGTGAGTTCGCTTGGCGTGGCCATTCTGTTCTGCGTGATCACGATGGCCGGTTGGGGCTCCTGGGCAAATACCCAGAAACTCGCGGGAAAGACCAAGTGGTCGTTTGAGCTGTATTACTGGGACTATGCCATCGGCGTGTTTCTCTTCTCGATCCTGTTCATGTTCACGCTCGGCAGCACCGGCGGGCCGGGCATGGCGGCGCTCGATAACCTGCGCGCGGCCTCCGGGGGTTACATCGTGGGCGCGATTCTCGCGGGCGTGATCTTCAACGTGTCGAACATCCTGCTGGTTGTGGCGATCGATGCCGCCGGCCTGTCCGTGGCTTTCCCGCTGGGAGTGGGGCTGGCGCTGGTGATCGGCACGGTGGCGAGTTTTCTCGAAGCCCCCAAAGGCAACGCCGTCTTGCTGTTCGGAGGGGTCGGGTTGGTCATCCTGGCCATGCTCATGTCCGGCGTCGCCCATAGCCGGCTGCCGCGGATACCGGGGCGAAGCTGGATGCGGGGCGTGGTGTTCGCCGTGATCGCCGGGGCTTTGATGGGATTCTTCTACCCGCAGCTCGTGCGCAACATCTCCCCCAATTTCAACTCCGGCAACATTGCGCCGGGGTTCCTGACGCCCTATACCGCGCTCTTCTTTTTCGCCGTGGGAATGCTGCTCAGCAATCTCGTAGTGAACACGATCTTCATGCGGGCCGGCGGGTGGACGTATCGCTCGTACTTCGGCGGCGCTCCCAAACTGCATGGGCTCGGGCTGCTGGGCGGGGCGATCTGGATGCTCGCGCTAAGCCTGAACGTGATCGCCTCGGGAGTGGCGGGGCCGGCGGTATCCTACGCGCTGGGACAGGGCGCCACGCTGGTGGCGGCCATCTGGGGCGTGCTGATCTGGAAAGAGTTCCGCTCGGCTCCGCCCGGCACCGCTCGGTACATCTATCTCATGTTCGGAGGCTACGCCCTGGGGCTCACGCTGATCGGCCTGGCGACGCTCTGATCAATCGCGCCGGCCCGGCCCAGGCTTCATAGCAGCTCTTCGAGCCGAATGATCCGGCTGCCCGCCGGCATACTGACCATGGTCCCGTCTTTTGCCACCGTGATCGGACCGGTGTAGATCTTCGGCGCGTCGCCCAGGAAGGCGGCGTTCAGAAAACTCACCGGCAGCGCCGGAATGGTGTGGTAAAAGATCAGGCGCCTGACGCCGGCCTCTTGCGCAATCCGGGCCGGCGTCCTCGGGCCGGGTGTGGTATGAGGGAATGTCGCCCAGGATCTTGGCCATGCCCGGCTGGCCGTGACGCGCCGCGGCGTCGCGCAAAATCGCGACCATCTCCGTTTGCAGCCCTTCGTGGAACAGCACGTCCACACCGCGAGCGTGTTTCTCGAGCGCCGGACACGGGGCGGTATCGCCGCTGACGACGAGCGAGCGCCCGCGATAATCGAAGCGGTAGCCCACCGCCGGACGGACGGGCCCATGGATCACCGGGAAGGCCGTGACCGTGAGACCATCCCGATCGAGCACCACCCGGCCCGCATCCGATCCTTCGTCGATGGCGAACGGCCGGGCCACGCCGCCGGCCCCCGAGGGCGGCACCGCGTGCGCGCCGTGATGTGCAACGCGGTAGCCCTTATCGAGCGCGTACGCGTCGTTGAAACCCGCGACGACACGCTCGACGCCCGGCGGACCGAAAACCGGCGTGGGGTCCTGGTGGCCGTCGCCGACCCAGCGCTGGAGCATCATTTCGCCCAACCCGGCAATGTGATCGGAGTGAAAGTGGGTGAGCAGAATGGCCTCGATGCGCGCGGGCGCGAGGCCCATCAAGGCCAGTTTGCGCGGCGATCCTTCGCCCGCATCGACGATGTAGAGGTGCTTACCCGCGATCACGAAAACGCAGGGGCCGGCGCGCGTGGGATCGGGCAAAGGCGAGCCGGAGCCGCATAGTCCGGCGTACAGACCCTCGGGCAGTGCGGCCATGGATGCCTGTCTCTGAAAAGCGCGGCCGGCCATGCGCCGCGCCAGCGCCAGCCCCAGCGGCCGCTGAAAAAAGAGACCCAGGCAGACGACTGCCAACACCAGGGCCGCGAGGCCGGCGAGTAGGCGCGAAATGCGTGACGTCATAGAGTTGCCTGCGCGCGCTCCTACCTTAATGTGAGCTATCATGCCGTCGTATGTCCACTCAAACGCGCCGCGGCTGGCTCAAAGGAGCCGCGACTCTGGTCCCCGCGCTCTCGGCGGCTTCCTTCGAGGTGCCCGCGGCTTCCGCCACGGCCCCCAAAATCACGGACGTCTTTCTGGATCTGGACAACCTTCACAAGTGGGATAACTCGAACGGCGACACGTGGGACCCGTTTTGGGCGGACGACGATAACCTCTACGCTTTTAACTGCGACGGCCGCGGTTTCGGCAAAGCGCCCCGCAACCTGGCTTTCAACCGGCTCAACGGCGCAAGCCCGCTGGCGCTCACCGGCACCATGATCAATACCATGGACGACTACGGCAAGAGCGGCCAGAAGGAGGCCGACAAGGCCACCTGGAAAGCCTGCGGGCAGGAATCCATCGATAACGTTCTCTACGCCTTCGTTTCCCGCAACGCGTATGGCAGCGATAGCGGCGATTACTGGCTGCGGCAAACCGCCGTCAACAGCAGCCTCATCAAATCCAGCGACCGAGGCCTGACCTGGACCCGCTCCGCCGCCGAGAATTACCGCCGTCCCATGTGGCCGGGTCCTTCCTTCGGCTCACCGTTCTTTATTCACTACGGCAAGAATGGCGGCAGCGTGACTGCGGACGGCGCGGACCGATGGGTCTACGCCGTTTCGAACAACGGCTTCTGGAACGATGGTGACAGCTACATTCTGGGCCGCGTGTCCCGCCGGAAATTGCCGAACCTGAATGCCGCGGATTGGACTTACTTCACCGGCGGAGATGGCAACGACGCGAAAAGCTGGTCGGCCGCGATCCGCGGCGCCAGGCCGCTCCTCGAACAGCGCGTGCATTGCGGGCAAAGCGGGCCGTGCTATATTCCCGCCCTGGGTTTGTATCTCATGGTCGTCTGGTACAACACCGAGAAGATGACCAAGTGGTTCGAGCCGAACGAAATGCGCTACGACTTTTACCAGGCGCCGCATCCCTGGGGACCCTGGACCGCCATACGCTCCTACAGCGACCGTTTCCTCTCGGCCGGGCATATGTACGGACCCAGCCTGTGCGCCAAGTTCCAGCGCGCAGAGGGAACCGACGTGCACATGACGCTCTTCACCGCGGGCTGCCCGTTCGACGATATCCCCACGGGACTGTATAAAGCCTGGGCCATCCCCATTACCGTGAGCACCGCGCCGGTGATCGCGTCGACCATCGTTCCCAGCGGCGATGCGCGCATCGTCTATAAGGGAAGCTGGACGCCATCGGGCGCCGGCCGCGGGACGGCATCGGCGAACGCTTCCGCCGAGTTTCCTTTCCGCGGCCGCGCGATCGAGGTCATCGCGGACAAGAGCGGCGGAGCCGGCAGCATCGATATCTTGCTGGATGGCGCTCTCGCCCGCACGGCCAAACTGGCGATCGAGAATCTTCCCACGCTGCGCGGTGTCACCGTGTTCCGCTCGAAGGAGCTGCGGAATGGCGCGCACAGCATTCGCATCGTGAGCAAGACCGCCTCGCCGGTGGTCGTGGATGCGTTCCGGGTGTACGGCGGGTAGCGCCGCCGGACTGTTTCAAGCTGTGGCAGCCGCGGGACTCGGCGCGCCGCTTACTTCACGGAATGCGCGTGCTGGAGGCACCCGGCCACGGCGTGGGCGATATCCATGGTGCCCGCCTGGCCGCCCATGTCGTAGGTTCGCGGCATGCCTTTGGCGACGATCTCGGAAACAGCGCGCTCGATCTCGCCGGCCTTCTCCGTTTCCCCGAGCCATTCGAGCATCATCCCGGCGGCCAGAATCGAGGCCAGCGGGTTGACGCGGTACTGGCCCGCGTATTTCGGCGCCGATCCGTGGGTCGGCTCGAAAACCGCGTACTTCTCGCCGATGTTCCCGCTATAGGCGAAGCCCATGCCGCCCACCATTTGGGCGCACAGGTCCGAGAGGATGTCGCCAAACAGGTTGGTGGTGGCGATCACTTCGTAGCTCAGCGGGTTCTTGAGCAGCCACATGCACATGGCGTCCACGTTGGCGGTGTCGAACTGGATTTGAGGATAGCGCGCGGCCACTTCCTTGGCCGCCTCCAGAAAGACCCCGCAGGTGGCGCGCAGAACATTGGCTTTGTGTACCGCCGTGACCTTGCGCCGCCCGTGCTTGACGGCGTACTCGAAAGCCGCCTCGACGATGCGGCGCGAAGAGTTGTAGGTGACGCTGCGGATCGAAATGGCCGCATCGGCGGGAAGCTTAGCCATGGCCGGCACGACGCGGAACTCCTCCGGAACCTTGGGGAATTCCACGCCAATGTACATGCCCTCGGTATTCTCGCGGAACACCACCAGATCGATATTCTCGCGATAATTGAGCGGGTTCCCGGGGAAAGCACGGCACGGCCGCAGGCAGATGTACAGGTCCAGCATCTGCCGCATGCGCACGATCGGGCTGCGATACGTAAGGCCGCGGTCGCGCAGTTCGGGCGCCAGCTCGCGCACGGCATCTTTGGCCGGCTTGGACGTGATGGCACCGAAAAAGGCGCAATCCGTCTCGGCGAGCAGCTTGACCGTGCGTGGCGGAAGGGCGTCGCCTTCCTTGCACCAGAACTCCCACCCGATGTCGCCGGGCAGATATTCCGCCTCGAACCCCACCGCATCCAGCACCACCCGCGCGGCTTCGCACACTTCCGGGCCGATTCCATCGCCTGGAAGCCAGGCAATCCGGTATTTGCGCATTCCTATTCTCCCGGCGGCCTCAGGCGGCCACCATTTTTCGTTTCAAATAGGGGATCAATCCACCCGCGGTGATCAGTTCGACGGCCCGTGGATCGAGCTTGGCGGCCGCAATCGCGCGGCCCCGCGTCAGGTTGCGAATCTCGCCCGCGGTCAGGTCCAGTTCGAGTTCGTCGCCCTGCGCGCTCTCTAGCACAGCATCCGGCGAGATGACCGCCGGCAGCCCCAGGTTGATGGAGTTGCGGTAGAAGATGCGGGCAAACGAGCCCGCGATGACCGCCCCTATTCCCGCGAATTTCAGGGCCGCGGCGGCTTGTTCGCGGCTCGATCCGCATCCGAAGTTCTTACCCGCCACGATGAACTCGCCGGGCCGGATGGCCGGGCGGATCTGCGGATAGGCCAGCTCGAACAGATGCTCCGCGGTCAGCTCCCGGTCCGTGATATTCAAATAGCGGCCCGGATAGATGATATCGGTATCGATGTTTTCGCCGAGGACCGCGCGCACGACTCCGCGCAACTTCAGGCTTCCACCAGACATGGTTCGCTCTCCTTCAGAATCGATCCCGGATGCTCCAGGCGGCCCGCTATCGCCGAGGCGGCCACCACCGCCGGGCTGGCCAGGTACACCTTCGAATCCTTACTGCCCATCCGCCCTATGAAGTTCCGGTTGGTCGATGAGACACACGCTTCGCCGGCCGCCAGAATTCCCTGGTGCACGCCCACGCAGGGGCCGCAGCCCGGCGGCGCAATCATCCCACCGGCCGCCACCAGGGTCTCCAGGTAGCCCAGTCGCATGGCTTCGCGGTAAATATGCTGCGAAGCCGGGATTACCACCAGGCGCGTGCGCGGGTGCACCGTTCGCCCCGCCAGAAGGCGCGCCGCGATTTCCAGGTCTTCGAGGCGCCCGTTGGTGCACGAGCCCAGCACCGCCTGATGCACCGGGACTTCGCCCAGCGCCGAGAGCGGCTTCACATTATCCACCGCGTGCGGGCAGGCGATCTGCGGCTCCCAGACGTCTTCGCCCGCGTCGATATTCAGCACGCGCTCGTAGTGCGCATCCGCATCCGGCGCGATCTTTTCCAGCGGCTCCGATGTTCGCCGGCGCAGCCACTCGAGCAGCGTCTCATCCACCGGCGTGAACGCCACCTTGGCGCCCATTTCCATGGCCAGGTTGGCCAGCACCATGCGCGACGCCACCGTCATGCGCCGTATGGCCGCTCCGTCGAACTCTACCGCGCGGTAATCCGCTCCGGCCGCTCCCAGCCTGCCGATGGTATACAGAATCAGGTCCTTGGCCGAGATCCAAGGCCGGAACTCGCCTTCCACCAGGATGCGCAGCGTGGCCGGCACCTTGAACCACAGCGTGCCTTCCGTCCACACGCCCGCCATCTCGGTGGCGCCAATGCCGGTGGCGAAAGCTCCGAAAGCGCCGTGCGTGGTGGTATGCGAGTCCGTTCCCACCAGGACCATGCCCGGCCGCACGTGCCCGTTCTCGGGCAGCACCTGGTGGCAGATCCCGCCGCGGCCCACATCGTAGAAATTCCGGATGCCCTGCGCGGCCGCGAACTCACGCACAGCCTTGTGCGTGGTCGCGGTTTTCTCCGATTCGGCGGGCACGCGATGATCGAAGATGATGACGATCTTGGACGCGTCCCAGACCTTCGGCGCGCCGATCTCGATGAAACTCTTGCGCACCAGGTCGCCGTTTTCGTGGCTCATGGCCAGGTCCACGTGCGCCACCACGATCTCGTCCGCCGCCACGCTGGCGCGTCCCGAGGCGCGCGCCAGAATCTTTTCAGCCAGTGTCATGCCCATGAGAAGCCCCCTATTTGGCCACCGCGGCCGCGGCCGCCGGCAGATACTCCCGCTCCAGCTTGCGATATTCCGGCAGCCCCACGAACTTGGTGTACTCCGCAAAGCTCGAGAGCCGCTCGGTCTCGCCGGCCAGGATGCCGGTGGGCGAGGCCTTCAGCGCCGTGAAGAAATCCATCAGCGCCTTGTGCATCACCATGATGGATGCCACCGGAACGCTCACCCGCGCGACGCCCATGGCCGCCAGTTCGGGAATCGGAATCAGCTCCGTCTTCACGCCCGTGACCGCGTCCATCAGGTTCACCGAAAGCAGGCCGTGAATCTCGCGCACCGCACGCTCGATATCGGTCCGCGTTCCGATGCCATCCAGGAACACCAGGTCGGCGCCCGCCTTCAAGTACAGGTTGGCGCGCGCGATGGCTTCGCCGAGCCCGTGCACCGCGAAGGCGTCCGTGCGCGCGTTGATGACGATATCGGCGCCCGTTCGCGCGCGCGCATCCACCATGGCCCGGACCTTGCCCGCCATCTCGACGGCCGGGATCACCTGCTTGCCTTCCATGTGGCCGCAGCGCTTGGGGAAGACCTGATCCTCAATGTTCACGCCGGCGACATCCATCTCGATCAGCCGCTCCACGATGGCCGCCGCGTTGATGGCATTCCCGCCGCCCGTGTCGATGTCCGCCATCACGGGAATCGACACCGCGCGCGCGATGTGCCCCGTGATATCAAGGACATCTTTCATATCCACCAGCCCGACATCCGGCTTACCGAGAAGGCTCCCGGCAACCCCGAAGCCGCTGATTTGTGTCGCCGTGAACCCGGCGCTCTCGACGATCTTGGCGCTCAGCGCGTCATGACACCCCGGCACCACCAGGGCGTTTCTTCGCTCTAACGCGGAGCGCAGAACCGATGCTCGACCGTTCATCGATTTATTCATAGCAGATTTCGGATGGATTTGTCTGCTTCGAGCCGCTTTGGCTCGCGATGCGCAAGGCTCCGCGATGCGGCGTATCATAGGAAGCCGATGAACGGTCACGACAGAATCGCCGCGGCACTGACCGGACGCCCGCCCGACACTACGCCGGTGATGCTTCACAACTTCATGATGGCCGCGCGCGAAGCCGGCATGACCATGCGGCGGTACCGCGGCGATCCGGTGTGCGCGGCGAGAGCCCACATCGAGGCGGTCGAGCGGTACGGCTACGATGGCATCCTGCTCGACATCGACACTGCCACGCTGGCGGGCGCGGTCGGAGTCCCCGTCGCCTTTCCGGAGGATGAGCCGGCATTGTGCCACGGTGCCCTGCTGGACTCTCTCGAAGACTCGGGCAGGCTGGAAGCCGTGGACGTGGGCAAATATCGTGGCGTTCAGGTCTGGCTCGAAGCGGCGCGCCTGCTGAAGCGCCGTTTCCGCGACGAAATCTGGATTCGCGGCAATTGCGATCAGGCGGCCTTTTCGCTGGCCTCGATGGTGCGCGGCATGCAGGAGTTTCTGATGGAGATCATGGACCCCGGCCGGCGCGAACTTGTGCTGAAGCTGCTGGACCGCTGCGCCGATATCGCCTGCCAGTTTCTTTCGCTGATGGCCACGACCGGCGTGGATATGATCTCCAACGGCGATAGTTCCGCGGGCACCAGCATCATCTCGCCGCGCCTCTACCGGGAGCTGGCATATCCCTATCAGAAGCGCATCGCGGAGCACGCCCGCGCGCTGGGACTGCCCTGGGCTCTCCACGTCTGCGGAAATACGAACCTCATTTTGCGGGACCTGGCGCAGACGGGCGCCGACGCGCTGGAGCTGGATTTCAAAACCGATGCCCGCCTGGCGCGCGAGGCTTTTCACGAACGGACGACGTTTATTGGAAACATCGATCCGAGCGGCGTCCTGGCCATGGGAACGCCGGAGCTGGTGGAGCGCAAGACGCGCGAGCTGAGGGAGACGTTTTCCGGCACGCCGCGCTTCATTTTGAACGCCGGTTGCGCGATTCCCGCCGGCACGCCCCCGGAGAATCTGAAGGCCATGATCCGCGCCGCCCGGCGGTAGCCCCGCGGCCTACTCCGATAAGGTATATTCGTTGCTTGGGTGGGGCATGCTTTATCGGCTTGCCCGTCATTCGCGGCGCAACCGGGAGGCATCATGTCCGACGTCGTCTACCGTTCCGAGGTCCGCATCGAGCGCGTAAAGGGCCCGGTGCGGAAGGCCTATCTGCCCGCCGAAACGGAGCCGGTGATCTTCGGCGTCCACGGCGCCATCGCCGAGCATTACAAAGTTCCCAAAGAGGTTGCCGAGCCCCGCGCCACGACGCTCGATTATATCGTCGCCGCAGCCGCCGGTTGACTGACGGGAACCTTTGGAGGCGCGCTGGAGGCGCGTCAAATCGATGCATCCGCGGGACGCCTCGTATCCGAGGCGGTGGGGGAGATTGAGCTGGAGAACCAGGTGCTCGTGATCCGCCGTATCCACGTGCGGTTCCGGCTGCGAGCCGAGGAGGCGCATCGCGGGACCGCCACTCGCGTGCATTCCTTCTTCGCGGACAGGTGCCCCGCCTACCGCAGTCTGAAGGCGGCCATCGAGATGACCACCGAGCTCATTTTCGAGCCGCTGGCGGCGGAGACTGCGTGATCCCTTGACGTCCGCAAACATTTCAACTATTATTGAAATGTTGAATCGTTATGCGGAAGGCGACGTCCGAAGAGATCACCCGGTTCGCCGACATGCTGGCCGCCATCGGAGCCGAACCACGGCTGCGCATTACGCAGCTTCTCCTGACCGCTCACCCGGAAGGCATGGTGGCCGGCGAGATCCAGGCTGAACTCGGGATCGGCGCATCGAACCTGTCGCACCACCTGGACAAGCTGAAGAACGAGGGCGTCATTTCCGTGAAGCGTGAGGGCAGCTTCCTCCGGTACACCGCCGATACCGGCGCGCTCCAGGACCTGCTGACCTTCCTCTTCTCGGAATGTTGCGCCAGGACGAAGGCCGTCAGGCCCGATAAGATCATCCAGCTTTGCAAATAGACGGGAGTGGAACATGAGCACGGACATTAAAGAAGTCGTCAAGGAAAAATACGGCCAGGCCGCTCTGCGGGTCTCGACGGGCGGTAGCTGCTGCTGCGGCGCGGCCCCGGCGGATGCGCATTGCGCCGATCCGATCACCGGCAATCTGTATAGCTCCGAGCAGACCGTAGAGCTTCCCGAATCGGCGGTTCTGGCTTCTCTCGGCTGCGGCAACCCGACGGCGCTGGCGGAGCTGAAGGCGGGTGAGACCGTGCTGGATCTCGGCTCGGGCGGCGGAATCGACGTTCTGCTCTCCGCCCGACGGGTCGGCCCCACGGGAAAGGCGTACGGCCTGGACATGACCGATGAAATGCTGGCGCTGGCGAACGAGAACAAGCGCAAGGCCGGGGCCGAGAACGTCGAATTCCTGAAGGGCGAAATCGAGAACATTCCGCTGCCCGATAACACCGTCGATGTCGTCATTTCGAACTGTGTCATCAATCTGAGCGGCAACAAGGATCGGGTTCTCAAGGAGGCCTTT
Source organism: uncultured Solibacteraceae bacterium (assembly GCA_964427655.1). Taxonomy (GTDB): domain Bacteria; phylum Acidobacteriota; class Terriglobia; order Bryobacterales; family Bryobacteraceae; genus CAVQNQ01. The sequence goes on from CAYRWE010000142.1 coordinate 10,339, forward strand.
CGAGTTCTCAAGCCGGGCGGCCGCTTCGCCGTCTCGGACGTGGTCACCAGGGGCGAGATACCGCCGGAGATCCGGCGGAACGTCCTGCTCTGGGTCGGCTGCGTGGCCGGGGCGCTCGAAGAGAACGAGTACAAAGGAAAGCTGGCGGCGGCCGGATTCGAGAACATCGAGATCGAGCCGACTCGCATCTACCGTGCCGAAGACGCACACGCGTTCCTGAAAGATCAGGGGATCGACGCCGAGACGATCGCGCCGCAGATCGACGGCAAAATCATGAGCGGTTTCATCCGCGCGCGGAAGCCGGCGGCGAAGTCCTGCTGCGGCCCGTCCTGCTGCTCGTAAGGAGCAGATTGTGAGCAAGGAAAAGGTCCTGCTCCTGTGTACGGGCAACTCGGCCCGGAGCCAGATGGCGGAAGGTCTCTTCCGGCACGAGGCCGGCGACCGGTACGAGGTTAACTCCGCCGGCACCCGGCCAAGCGCCGTCAGACCGGAAGCCATTGCCGTCATGAACGAGATCGGCATCGACATTTCGGGCCACCGGTCGAAATCCATCGATGAGTTCATCGGCCGCGAGTTCGACTGCGTGATTACCGTCTGCGATAACGCCAACCAGTCGTGCCCGGTCTTTCCTGGTAAGACGCTCAGGCTACACTGGCCGTTTGAAGATCCGGCGGCGGTCGAAGGATCGGAAGACCAGCGCAAGGCGGCCTTCCGCAAGGTAAGAGACCGGCTCCACAGCCGGATTAAGGCCTTCCTCGCAGAAGTGAAGTCCTGACGCCCCGCTACGAGGGGATCTCTTCTTCGGCCGCGTAGAGCCGCTCTTCGTCACGATCGTACTCGAATAGCTGCGCATAGCGGCCCCAATCCACCAGAGTTTCGAACTGCCGCTCCGCCTCCGAAGCCGAGAAGTGCTCGTCCAGGATGTCCAGCAGGAAATCCTTTCCGATGCGCCCATCCTTCTTCTGCGCCAGCGCTTCGATCACCGTCGAGACGAACGGAACATTCTTGAGAAGCTGCTCTTTGAAGATCTGGTGACTGCGGTGAACGCCGGCGGTAGCGAACTCCCGGCCGGCGTCGGTGATGGTCACGTCGCCTTGCGCGACTTGCGCAAAGCCCAGCAGCACCGCGGCATCGACGGCGGGCAGTAAATCGTCCACCTCCAGGCGCAGGCTTTCAGCTAGCTCCGGCAAGTCTTCGCGCCCTCCCCGATCGTTCACGATTTCGAGAAGACCGCTGATCCCGCCGACGCGCGCGTGAGGCAGCATGGGAAAACGGTCCGAGCGCGCCGCCGAGGGAAGCTCTCCCACGGGAGCTTGCGGATTCGTCATCACCGTGTAAATGTAGTCCACCAGAGCGATGAACCGGGGCTCCTTCTTGCCGCGCGGCCTGGCCATATCCACCCTCACCTCGCCGCGGATGGAGCCCGGATTCGCGCCCAAGACTACAATTCGATCGGCCAGCAGCACAGCCTCCTCGATGTTATGCGTGACTAATAGAATGCTCCGCGCTGGAAATACACCGCGCTCCCAGAGATCGCTGATTTCGCCGCGGAGATTCTCGGCCGTGAGCACATCGAGCGCGCTGAACGGCTCGTCCATCATCAGCACGTCGGGCTTCATCACGAAGGCGCGCGCGAAACCGACGCGCTGGCGCATGCCGCCGGACAGCTCCTTCGGGTACGCGCCCGCGAAGCCTTCCAGCCCCACCATGCTGAGAACGACGGTGGCCTCGTGTTCGCGAACCTCTTTCGGGACTCCCCGCGCATAGAGGCCCAGCTCGGCATTCTCCTGAACGGTCAGCCAGGGAAGCAGGGCAAAACTCTGAAACACCATCGCCACGGACGAATTCGGCCCCTCGATCGGGGTTCCTTTCACCAATACCTGCCCGCCGCTCGGCTGTATCAGTCCCGCCAGAATACGCAGCAGAGTGCTTTTCCCGGAGCCACTGCGCCCGAGCAGCGCCACCACTTCTCCCGGCGCGATGCTGAAAGTGACCTCTTCGAGCACGGTCTGCTCGCCGCCCGCCGGCAAAGGAAAAGTCTTGGCGATGCATTCCGCGGCGAGTAACGTCGATTTTCCGTTCATAGCGATAGTTACTCCAGCCGGTACTTAGTGCCGGCTATGCCGTACAGCGGTCTCCATACCAGGCGGTTCAATCCCACCACGAAAACGCTCATGAGTCCGACTCCCAAAACGATCCGCGGCCAGTCGCCCTTGGCGGTCGCCTCGGAAATGTAGGCGCCGAGTCCGGCGGCTTTCAAAGTGGTGTGGCCCCAGGACACCAGCTCGGAAACGATGCTGGCGTTCCATGCGCCGCCCGAGGCCGTGATCGCGCCGGTCACCCACGATCCGAAAATCCCGGGGCCGATGAGGGATCGCCATTCGCGGCCCCTCCGCAGACCGACGTTGGCCGCCATTTCGCGCAAGTCGTTGGGGATGCCCTGCGCACCCCCGATTACGTTGAACAACAAATACCATTGCGATCCCAATGCCATTAACAGCATGCTTCCCCAGTTCAGGCTCAGTCCCAGTTTGATGAAGCCCAGAGTCGCGAAAGGGAAGAGAAAGTTCG
>CAYRWE010000143.1:0-12888 GCA_964427655.1 uncultured Solibacteraceae bacterium
TCCATCCGGAAGTGTATCCGCCGGAAGGCCGCCGACCAGGCGGTGTGTGGCCAGTATTTTCAGACCCGGCGAGTACATGTTTACGAACGTCATCATCACGCGGTGCGCGCCGGGGAGATCGGGGTTCTCCGCGCGAAACGCCAGCGCGGTTTCATAGCGATGATGGCCGTCCGCGATCAGCAGCTTCTTGTCCGCCATCAGCTCCTGGATGCGCGCGCTCTGGGCGATCTTCCACAAGCGATGCACCGCGCCGTACTCGTCTTCGACTTCGGCTAGCGGCGCCGCTTGCGCGGCTTCATCGAGCAGTTTGTCGATGGAGCCTGCGCGGTCCGGATACAGCATGAAGATCTGTCCGAAGTGCGCGTGCGTGTGGCGCAGCAGTTCCAGGCGATCCTTCTTGGGACCGGCCAGCGTATGTTCGTGGCGATGCACCACGCCGGCGGAGTAATCCTCCACGGCTCCCAGCGCGATGAAGCCTTTACGCACCAGACGCTCGCCGGTATCGGGCAGAGTGAATTCCTGGAAGTAAGGGAAGACGCCCGGTTGGCTGTCGCGCGCCAGGATGCCTCGGGCGATCCAATCGTCGAGGTACGCGGCCGCGCGCGTGTAGGGATTGTCGTTCGCGGAATCGTCCGCGCGGCGTTCCCCGAGAATCACGCGCACCAGGTTGTAAGGGCTGAGCGCCAGGTAGCGGCTCTGCATGGCCGGCGAAATCTTGTCGTAAGGCTGAGTGACCACGTCGCCCAGCGGCCCGGCCTTGGAAGTGTATCGCAGCGGTTGAAAAGGGTGGATTCGAGCCAAATTTCAAGATAGCAAGTTATCGCACCGTTTCCGAAGCTGGGGGCACATACCGGAGTGAAAATCCGGCCCTGTGTATTCGGCGACAAATCGATCATCGGCCATGTCCCGAACGTGACACTCGCGCGTGGCGCTCTGCGCGTCCGGGTTGGTACGCTTGGGCAGCCGCTGTTTCCGAGTCCACCATGAAACGCTCCGGCCGAAAGACCGGTTTCCCCAGAAGACCTCCCGCCGGCAGCGCTGTGTCCACGTGGAAGTTGTGGGCGTGCGTTTCGCTGGCCGCACTGGCGGTGGGTCTGTGGCTTTACTGGCCGGCCCTTCACGGCCCGTTTCTGTTCGACGATTTCGGTCTGCCTTTCAAGCTCACGGCGCGCGTGGAACCACTGTCTTCCTGGGTCTCCGGCGTGCGCCCGGTTCTGATGTTCAGCTATTGGCTCAACAACCGAATCTGGGGCGACGGCGCGTTCAGCTATCACGTCGTCAATGTTCTGATTCACGCGGCCAACGCGGGCCTGATTTTTCTGATACTGCTGCGGCTCATGGGTATGGCCGGATGGGCCGATCGGCGTGCCAGAATCGCCGCCGTGATCGGCGCCGCGGTGTTTCTGGTCCATCCGCTCGAAACCGAATCGGTGAGTTATGTGGCGGGCCGCTCGGAGAGCCTGGCGGCGCTGTTCCTCCTGCTGGCCTACGCCTGTTTTCTCTATCGCCGCCACGAATCGATCGCCTGGAAAGAAGCCCTCGCCGTGATGCTCCTTTTCGGGCTCGCCATCGCGACCAAGGAAAATGCCATCAGCCTGGCCGGCATACTCGTGCTCACCGACTTGTTCTGGCCGGCGCCGTTCACCCTCCAGGGGTTGCGCGGGAACTGGCGGCTGTACGCGCTGATGGTGCCTGGCGCCATCGCCGCCGCCGTGGCGGTCTTCCGAATGCTGGCCGCGGCACCCTCGGCGGGCTTCTCGCTGCGCACCTTCACCTGGTATCAATACGCGTTCACCGAAGCGCGCGCCATCTTCGCCTACATATGGCTGGCCGTCCTGCCGATGGGCCAATCGGTCGATCACGATTTTCCGATTTCGCGCACCGTCGCCGAACATGGGGCGCTCTTCTTCATGCTGCTGCTGGCGGCGTTGGTTGCGCTCGCGGTTCGCGCGCACCGACGCTTTCCGCTGGCGTGCTTCGGCCTGCTGATGTTTCTGATCTGGCTGGCGCCCACTTCCTCGGTCGTACCGATCAACGACGCCCTGGTGGAGCGGCGCATGTACCTGGCCCTGCTCGGTCTCATCCTGATCGCCGCGGACCTGGCGGGCCGCCTGCGCCTCCCACGCCACGCGAGTTCCAGCGCCATCGCCGCGCTGCTCCTCGTGCTGACGGCGTTTTGTTATAGCCGCAACCAGCAATGGGGACAGCCGGAGCGGCTCTTCGCGGCGGCGGCCCTGGAATCCACCGGGAATCCGCGCCCTTATGCAACCCTCACGGATATCCTGATCGCGGAGGGTCGCTGCGCGGTCGCCATACCGTACCTGGAGCGCGCCGACCGGCTCTTTCCGGACGACTATCTGATTCAACTGAACTGGGGCCGGGCGCTCGAGTGCATGGGCCGCCCCGGCGACGCCATGCGACGGCTGCGCCGTGCCGCCACTATTCGGCCTACCTCCAAGGCATACGAGCTGATCGGCCTGCTTTACGGCGAGCTGAGAATGACCGGCGATGCCGGCATCGCGCTGCGCCAGGCCGTGGCTCTCGATCCCGCCTCCGCGCCGGCTCACCGCGCCCTGGCGCTATGGTACGAATCGGTCTACAACTTCACCGCCGCCGAGACCGAGTACCGCCGCAGCCTTGCGGTGGACCGCAACGACCGCGACACGCTCGTCAGTCTGGCGCGCGTCCGACAGTTGCGGGCGGCCCAATAGCCGGCGCCGTCTAGCGCTTCACGACGCTCGATCCCATCCCCGCCGGTGCCGTTGGAACCGCCGGGATCAGGTCCGGCTCGCGCCCCACCTGCCCCTGCCTGGCCTGGCCGATATCCACGTTGTAGGCCTTCAGGACCTCGCCCATCACGTTTTGCAGGTTGATCTGCGCGTGGATGTACTGGTTCTTGGCGTTCACCTCGGCCAGTTCGCGCGTGGTCAGATCGCGCTGCCCGATCACCACGTCCAGAATCGTGGTGGTTCCCAGCTCGTACTTGCGCCGCTGTCCGTTGAAGGTCTGCTCCTGCAGCCGCCGCGCCTCTACGCTGGTATCGTAGGCCGCGCGCGCCTGCGAAAGAGCCACCCGCGCGTTGATCACGTTCTGCTTGATGTTGTTCAGAAGCTGGTGGTCCTGAATCTGCTGCTGTCGGTAATTCAACTGGTCGGTGATGTAATCCGCCTGCGCGGAGCGGTTGCGTATGGGAACCGTGAGCGCCACGGTCAGGCTGTAGTTGGGGAAATTGCGTCCCAGCAACTGGCTCAGCACGGTGCCGATTCCGCCCTCGAAGTACCCGGTCACGTCGCCCGGTCCGCGCGTCACAAGCTGCGTGCTTCCGTTGGCCAGTGTCACCGGGACGGGAATGGAATTGATCTGCCCGGCCAGGCCGCTGTTGCTCAGCGCCGCTGTGGCGGTGAGCTGCGGCAGCATGGCGTCCTTTACACCCAGGGTGGTGATGCGCGAGTTCTCGAGCGAGATGGCGCTCTGCTGCACGTCGGGCCGGCTGGCGACGGCTTCCGCGATCAGATCCTGGATCGGCCGGATGGCTTCCTGCTCCGGCATATCGAACCGGTCGGTGGGCACGATGCGCGCGTTCACCACATCCAGTCGGTCGAGGCCGCTGCGCGTGATCACGCTCTTCAGGATGGTCTCCTGCTGCAAGACCTGCAACTCGGCGGTGGTCACGCTCTGCTGGGCGGCCTTCATCTCGGCCTCCTGCTCGATGATGTCGATGGGCGCGATGGCCCCCAGCTCGGCGCGGCGCTTGTCGTCGTTGTAGAGCTTGGTATCGAGCTCCAGGGTCTGCTGCTGTACCTTGAGGCTCTCGTCGAACGAGACCAGATCCCAGTAGAGCGTCACCACGTTGGCCACCGTGGCCATGACCTGGTTTTGAAAGGTGAGGTCGGAGATCTTCAACTGATTCTTGGCCACCCGGATGTAGCGGTTGTTTACCGACCGCCGGAAGCCCTGCAAGAGGTTTTGCTGGATCTGCAGCGACAGGTTGGATTGCGTGAACGGGTTGATATTGTTGTACGGCGAGTTCTGCGAGAGATTGAACTGGTCGCTCATGTAGAGCGTGGCGGTGGTACCGGTGAGCAGGCCCTGCTGGATGCCGTAGGAGGACCCCTCGTACTGCGTAACCAGGAAGTTCGTGCCGGTGATGTTGGTGGCGGTCTCGATCTGCGTGCTGTGACTGATCACCCCGTTGATGAAGAACTGGGGATCCAGGTTGGGGACGCTGGTGCCCTGCAACTGCACATTCAGCCCGCTGAGCACGCCGCCCTGGCCGCTGCCCGAGCTGGCTCCGCCGCTGCCGCCGGAACCGAGCAGCGTGCTGGCCAGCACCCCCGTGGTAGCCGAGCTGGGACCGGACGAAACCGTGCTGGAGATATTGCGCAACAACTGGCCGGCGCTGGCGCGCAGCAGGTTGGCTTCGGAGAGCTTGGGATTGAAGCGGGCCGTCTCGATATCCAGGTTGTTCTCGAGAGAGAGCGCGACGGCGTCGCGCAAGGAGAGATAGATAATTCCGGCGCGCATGAGCCTGTCGAGGCGCGGCGAATCCTCGAAACTCACCCGGGAAATGGGGTGGGGCTCGTAATTCCAGGTGAACCAGGAGAAGAACGAGCGGTGTGCAACGCCCGGGATCTCCGGTGTCTGCGCGAATCCAGGCGCGGCCAGCGCCAGGCACAGCAAGACCGCAAGGACCGATTTGGCACGCGACATATTTGAATGAAACCTCAAAGAGTTTATTATGGCCGCAAACCGGTAGCCATCGCCGGCATGGCCGTAAGTCCTTCTTCCGGAGATACGTGGCAAGCGGGTCCGGAGTTCGCAAATTCCTCCCGGTGTCCGCTTCTGGGACGCGGCTTGCGCCTCCGAACACAGGTCCATACTCCACTGGACGCGCCGGCAAGCCCGCGATTAGCACGCCGCACCACTTGCCTCAGGTGCCTAAAAGCGAAGCAGATGCCGCATACCTAGGCGGAGCCGAAATATACCAAAGGAAAGATTATTTTGGTGCAGGCGTTACTGTACAGTAAACACCTGAGGTGAGGAGACGCGCGAGACTGTTCCGATCGCGTAGAAGTAGCCTTATGGGAATAGCTGCCAGCACAATCCACCCGGCACGCGATGCGCCCCCGGCAGCCGATGCGGCGGATACCCAAGAGCGGCTCCGCGCCGCCGAGCGGGAGTTTCGCGCCCTCTTTGAGGAGGCGCCCCTCCCCTATCACGAGTTGGACCGGCATGGCAGGGTTGTCCGAGCGAATCGTGCCGTGTGCAAGGCGCTGGGTATGCGGCCGGACGAGATCCTCGGCAAACCGATATGGAACCTGGTCGTCGCAACCGAGCGGGAGGTGAGCCGGCAGGCGTTCGAGGGGTTGATACGCGAACATAAAACACCGCGTCCATTCGAGCGCACGTTTCAAACCCGCGACGGGACGCCGGCGGTTTTTCAGGTGCATCTGAGCCTTATCGAAGGCTCGACTGGTGAGGTGACCGGCGTTCGCGGGGCCCTGCTGGACCTGACGGCGTCTCGCCGGGCCCAGCGCGAGATCGAGTTTCAAGCCAATCTCCTCAACCAGGTGCCCGAGGCGATTGTCGCCAGTGATGTGGACTTCACCATCCGGTACTGGAGCCCCGGCGCGGCACGAATGTTCGGGTTCACGTCCGAACAGGTAATTGGCCGGAAGTACCACGACGTTCTCCAGGCCGACCTCAGCGGCATAGAACGGCAGATGATCGTCTCCGATCTCCTGGCGTCCGGAAGTTGGCGCGGCGAGATTACCTACCGGACCGGGATCGGCGGCCGCGTGACGGCGGACCTGTCCGTCACCGTCGTTCGGGACAACTACACCGATGAGCCGGCAATCGTCCTCGTCGCCCGCGACGTGATGGAGCGCAAACGGACCGAAGAGGCCCTTAGGGTAGCCGAGAGCCATCTGCAACTGGCGCAGTCTCAGTTATCGCTGGGCACCTGGGAATTCGACATCGATACTCGAGTGGCCCACTGGTCTGGCGAAGCCCACCGGCTATACGGGATACCTGAAGCTTTCGAGCCGAATCTCGATCTATGGTCCAGTTATCTCCATCCTGAGGACCGGCCACGCGTGCTTCAGGGATTGGCGAAAGCTATCGAAAGCGGGATCTCCGTAGACCACCAGTTTCGCATCGTCCGGCCCGATGGATTAGTGCGCTGGGTCCACAGCCGCGTGCGGGCAGTCTGCGGCGAGGATGGGCGCGCACACCAGTTGATCGGAGTGGACCTGGACTTTACCGGCCAGAGGCACGCCGAGGAACGCTTACGGCTCCTGTCCGCGGCAATCGAACAGAGCCCGGTCAGCATTATGATCACTGACCTGAATGGCGCTATTCAATACTCGAATCCCAAAGCGAGCGAGCTGACCGGCTACAGCCCCGAGGAACTTCAGGGAAAGAATCGCCGGATATTCAAATCGGGCGAGACACCGCGACAAACTTACGAGAAGCTCTGGGAAACCATTCAGACCGGGGAATGGCACGGGTTCCTCCACAATAAACGGAAGAACGGCGAGCTTTTCTGGGAGGATTCTAAGATCCTGCCGATCCGCGATTCCTCGAATAAGCCCACGCACTTCCTGGCGGTCGGGACGGACATCAGCCAACGCATCGCCACGGAAGAGGCTCTGAAAAACGAAACCCATCTCTTCAACCTGCTGATGGAGAATTCGCCGGAACACGTCTATTTCAAGGACCTCCAGGGCCGGTTTACCAGGGTTAATAGATCTCAGGCGAAACTGTTCGGAATGTCCGATCCCGCGCAGTTGATCGGCAAGAGCGACTTCGATTTCTTTACTACCGAACACGCCAAGCGCGCCTCCGAGGATGAACGGGCGCTCCTCCTGGGGAGCCTCCCGATCCTATCCAAGGAAGAAAAGGAGACATGGCCGGACGGGCACGAGACATGGGTCCTGACCACAAAAATGCCTTTGCGCGACCCGAGCGGCGAAATCGTGGGTACCTTCGGTGCGTCGCGCGATATCACGGAGCGGAAGGTCGCCGAGGAGGCGCTGCGACAGAGCGAAGAGCGTTACCGGACCTTGATCGAGGCGGCGGCCGAGGGGGTCTGGATAACGGATTCCGCCGACGTCACTACGTTCGTCAACCGACGCATGGCCGAGATGCTGGGCGCCGATTCCAAGGATTTGCCGGGGCGGATTATCCACGATTTCCTGAGGCCGGAAGACCCAGCGCAACTGCAGAAAATTCGCCATGACTTCGCGACGACCAGGAAGGCGATTTTCGAAACCCGCATCGAGCGCATCGATGGGAAGCTGCTATGGGTCAGTGTGTCGGCGGTAGCCATTCCGGACTCCGCCGGTGGGCTCGAGTGCATCTTCGGGCTCTTTACCGATATAACCACACGTAAGAAGGCCGCGGAGGATCTCCGGATCTCGCAAGAGCGGTTCCGGATAGCCGCGGAGATCTCCGGCGGCATCATCTATGAAGCCGACCTGCAATCCGGCGGCGTGCAGTTCTTCAGTAACCCGGATCCCGCGGCCGGCGAGATCCCGAATCCCGAGGAGTTCCTCGATCGGATGCACCGGGACAACCGCGACGGCGTGAAACGCGCGATGCGGGAGCGCTGGAGTTCCGGAGAGCGGTTCTCGGAAGCATATCGGGTAGTTCTGCCAAGCGGGAAGATCCGGTATTGGACCGATACATGGAGGGCGCTGCTGGATTCGACGGGCGCGCCTCAAAAACGCATCGGGGTCGCACGGGATGTCACGGAAGAACGCGCTACCGACCGAGCGAACGCCGAACTCGCGGCCGTTTTCGAATCCGCCGACATCGCCATTTTCAGCACGGATCTCAACGGTGACGTGCTCAACTGGAATGCCGGGGCCGAGCGATTGTACGGATTTTCGGCCGGCGAAATGACCGGTCACAAAGTCCTTGCGCTCATCCCTCCCGACCGGCTCAAAGAAAGGGAGTTCATTGTCGATCGTGTGCGCCGGGGCGAAGGCACCAGCCACCTGGAGACGGTACGTATCAATAAGACGGGCGGGCGGGTCGATATATTGCTGACCATATGGCCCATTCGGAGTCGCGCCGGAGAAGTGACCGGAGCGGCTAACATCTCCTGGGACATCACGCAATTGAGGCTCATGCAGCGGCAACTCGTGCAGGCCCAGAAGTTGGAGTCCATCGGGCAGCTTGCGGCGGGCATCGCACACGAGATTAATACACCCATCCAGTACATCGGCGATAACGGCAAGTTTCTGGAGGAGGCATTTCAAGACCTGTTTCGGGTAATCGACGCGCGGCGCCGGGCGCTCGATGGTTTGCTGCAAGATCCCACCGTGGCCGGTTCTCTCGCCGAACTGGACCGGGCAATCGCGGATGTGGATGTGGATTACCTGCACGACGAAATCCCGCGAGCCATCGCGCAGTTACTCGAAGGGGTCGCGCACGTGGCGCGGATCGTGCGCGCCATGAAAGAATTTTCGCACCCCGGCCAGGTGGAAATGACGCCGGTGGACCTCAACCGGACCATCGAGAGCACCGCCATTGTGTCCCGCAACGAATGGAAGTACGTCGCGGAACTGACCACGGATCTCGATCCGGCGCTGCCGCCTGTCCCCTGCCTCGCCAGCGAGTTCAACCAGGTGATGCTCAACCTGATCGTCAACGCGGCCCACGCCATCGCCGATGCCGTGAAGGGCAACGGCTCCAAGGGATCCATTCGCATCACGACCCGCGTGGATGGCCCGTGGGTCGAGATTCGTGTGGCCGATACCGGAACCGGTATTCCGGAATCGATTCAGTCCAGAGTCTTCGATCCGTTCTTCACGACTAAGGAGGTGGGTAAGGGCACTGGACAGGGGCTGGCCATCGCGCATTCGGTGGTCGTCCAGAAACATCGCGGGACCATCCGGTTTGAATCGAAGCCGGGTATCGGAACGACGTTCATCGTGCGGCTTCCTCTGGAGCGTGCGACATGAGCGGCAAGCGGATTCTTTTCGTAGATGACGAGCCCCGGGTACTGGAAGGCGTGAGAAGGATGCTCTACCCTGTCCGCCACGAATGGGAAATGAGGTTCGCCGGCAGTGGGGCGGCGGCTCTGGCGGCTCTGGCGGAATCGGAATTCGACGTTTTGGTCACCGACCTGCGTATGCCGGGGATGAACGGTATCGAATTGCTTTCCGAGGTGGTCAAACTCTATCCGCAGGTACTGCGCATCATCATGTCCGGAACCGCCGACCAGGAGATCGCACTCCGCACGGTCACCGTGGCTCACCAGTACCTGATGAAGCCCTGCGATCCGGGGGTTCTGCGCGCGGCGATTCAACAGGCTTTCCGGCTCGGCGGTCTGCTCAACAATGCCGCCCTGAAGAAGTTGGTCTCCGGGATTCATTCCCTCCCGAGCATCCCGAGCGTGTACGTGCGGCTCATGAACGCACTCGGATCGTCGGATAGCAGCACCCGCGAGATCGGCTCCATCATCTCCCAGGATGTGGCCATGACGGCCAAGATTTTACAATTGGTGAACTCGGCATTCTTCGGAGTCAGCCGCCGGATCGCGGATCCCGCCGAAGCGGTCGTATATCTGGGGGCCGACGCAGTCCGGGCGCTGGCCTTCAGCGTATCGGTGTTCTCGCAGTTTGAGAAGCACCGGGCGCCTAGTTTTTCCGTTGAGGAGTTGCGCAATCACAGCGTGGAAGTGGCGTCGCTGGCGCGCCGGATCGCCTTGGATTGGAAACTGGACGCCGCTGCCGTGGAGGACGTCTTCATGGGTGGGTTGCTTCACGGGATTGGAACGCTGGTGCTGGTTACTAATTACCCTGACCGATACGAAGCCGTAATGCTCCTGATGCGCGAAGAGGGCCTCTCCGCCTATGAAGCTGAACTTAAGGAGTTCGGTACCACCCACGCGGAGGCCGGGGCGTACCTGCTCTGTTTATGGAACCTGTCCGACAGGGTAGCCGAGATCGTTGCTTCGCATCATGGGGACCCGGTGGATCGCGGACCGGTCGCGGCCGTGCAGTTGGCCCATTCTCTGATCGACCAGGGGCTCCGCTCGCCGGGGGCGGAGGCGGTCATCGCCAACTGCCTCTCGGATGAGCAACCCGCCTCGTCCCCCCTGAGGGATCTCTAGCTTATGCTGCGATCCGTCCTTTGCGTCGACGACGAACCGAACCTCTTGCAGGCGCTGGAGCGACAACTCCGTAAGCGCTTCGACTTCCATACCGCGGTCGGGCCGGAAAAGGGCCTGCAAACGATCTCCGAGGCGGGACCTTTTGCGGTGGTGGTTTCCGATCTGCGCATGCCGGGCATGGATGGCATTCAGTTCCTGGCGCACGTCCGGGAGCGCCGGCCGGATACTATACGCGTCATGCTGACGGGCCAGGCGGATCTCACCGACGCTATCGCCGCGGTCAACGAAGGGCAGATTTTTCAGTTTCTTACCAAACCGTGTCCGTCCGAAATGCTGTCCCGAGCCCTCGAAGCGGCTCTGGAGCAGCACCGGCTGATCACCGCCGAACGGGAACTGCTGGAGCAGACCCTGCGAGGCGCCGTGGAGGTGTTGAGCGATCTTCTCAGCCTGGTGAATCCCACAGCATTTGGCCGCGCCAGCCGGATTCGGCGATACGTCCGGCATATAGCCGCAAAACTCAAATTGACGGGCCAGTGGGAATATGAGGTCGCCGCCATGCTCTCGCAGATCGGCTGCATTACGGTTCCCCAGGACGTGCTCGACAAGGCTTATGCGGCTCAGCCACTCACTCCGGAAGAACGCAGAATACTGGGAGATCAGGCGCGGCTGGGGCACGACTTGCTGGCCAAGATCCCGCGCATGGGGGATGTTGCGAAGATTGTGGCCCAACAGTACGGGTCGCGGTCGGGGACGGCCGGCGAGTCGGACCGGGTCGGTATCGGCGTGCAGTTGCTCAAGACCGCGCTGGATTTCGACGAAAAGGCCACCAGCGGCGATCCTGTCTCGGTGCTCGAAGAAATGCTCCTGAGCGGTGCCTACAATCCCGCGTTTCTGGGCGCCCTGGCGGAAGTGCAAATGCGGGAAGGGCGAAACCCGGTTCGCGTTCTCAAGGTCTCGCAACTTCGGACGGGCATGATCGCCAACTCCGATATACGGACAAAGAATCATCTCCTGCTTTTGGCGAAAGGGCAGGAAATCAAGGCATCGGCGCTCGCCCGCTTGCAGGGCTTCGCAGCGACGGTAGGAATCATCGAGCCTGTGAGCGTGGTCATCGCAGCGCCGTCCGATACCGCAGTCTCATCTACGTCCTGAGCGCTCGCCGCCGCCCGCGCTACAGTAAAAGAGAGGCATATGCGCAGGCTCCTCCCGCTACTCGCCGCCCTGGCTCTGCTGGCCTGGGCCGCCAATCTCAAGCTTTACCTGAAGGATGGCACCTACCAGTTGGTGCGCGAATACCAGGTCGAGGATGATCGCGTCCGCTACTACAGCATCGAACGCAGCGATTGGGAAGAGATCCCCCTCGATCTGGTGAACCTCGAGCGCACTCGTACCGAGGCCGCCGAGCATCAGGCCGAAGTCGAAAAGCAGGCCAAGGTCCTCTCCGAAGAGGATAAGGCCGAGCGCGCCATCCAGGATGAAGCCATGAAGATCCCCCAGGACCCCGGTGTCTATTGGGTGGATGCCGGCAAAACCAATATCATCAGGCGGGCCGACAGCACCGTCCATACCAACAAGGGCCGCTCCGTGCTGGCCCACATGGCGCCGCTTCCCGTGGTTTCCGGCAAGGGCACACTGGAGATCGCCGGCGCGCACTCGCTCAACGTCTTCACCAACTCCGAGCAGGAGTTCTATATCCAGCTTGCCCAAACCGAGCGCTTCGGTATGCTGCGCCTCGCGTCCAAAGGCACCGTGCGGATCGTCGAGAACCTCACCTTCGCGCCCGTGGTGAAGGAAGTCACTCAGGAGAATACGCCGGTGGAGATCCTCCGCCGCGAGCTGACTTCCGACGGCCTTTACAAGATCTGGGCCAAGGACCCCCTCGAGCCCGGTGAATACGCCGTCATCGAGTACAGCGAAGGCGATCTGAACATGATGATCTGGGATTTCGCTATCAAAGCTAAGTAAGGCGGCTCAGGCCGAATCAGGCAAATTTCCGCCTAATTCAGAAAATAGGTGCGGTACAACGTATCGCGCTGCCGCGGGATGAAGCCCGCATCGCGTATGAGGCGCCGCAACTCTTCTTCGCTGGCGCGGTGATGCGCTCCGGCGGCCGCCACCACGTTTTCCTCGATCATGATGCTGCCCACGTCGTTGCCGCCGAACCGCAGCCCCAACTGGCAGGTCTTGAGTCCCTGGGTCACCCAGGAGGATTGCACGTTCTCGAAATTCTCCAGGAAGATGCGTGAGATGGCCAGCATCTGCAGGTACTCGACGGCCGTGGCTTCCTCTTTGACGAACTTGCCGAGCGAGGTGTTTTCCCGCTGGTAAGTCCACGGAATGAACGCCGTGAACCCGCCGGTCTCTTCCTGCAGATTGCGGACCAGCTCCAGGTGGTTCATGCGCTGCTCGATTGTCTCGCCGCAGCCGAACATCATGGTGGCGGTGGTTCGCATTCCCAGTTCGTGAGCCGTGCGGTGCACATCCATCCATTCCTCGGTGCCGCACTTGAGCCGGCTGATGCGCCGGCGTACATCGTCGTCCAGGATCTCCGCACCGCCGCCGGGGATCGAATCGAGGCCCGCGTCCATGAGACGCCGTATGGTGTCCCGCAGGCTCAATCCGCTCACCTCGGCGATATTCGTAACCTCCGGCGCGGACAGGCAGTGTAAGTGGATTTTGAAGCGCCGCTTGATGCCGCGGAAGAGATCCTCATACCATTCGATCTTCAGATCCGGGTGCAGCCCGCCCTGCATGAGCACGCCGGT
>CAYRWE010000144.1:0-12818 GCA_964427655.1 uncultured Solibacteraceae bacterium
TAATCCTTGCGCAGCGGGTGGCCTTCCCAATCGTCGGGCATCATGATGCGGCGCAGGTCGGGATGGTTGAGGAAGGCGATGCCGAACAGGTCGAAGACTTCGCGCTCGTACCATCCCGCCGAGCGCCACACGGAGGTCACCGATTCGATCTCCGGCTTTCCACCGCCCAGGCGGCACTTCAGCCGCAGGCGCTCCTTGCGCTCAATCGAGTGGAGATGATAGACCACCTCGAAGCGCGGTTCCGCCGGATAGCGATCCACCGCCGTGACCGTGCTCAGCCGTATGAACCGGCATTCGCGCTTCAGGAAGCCGCACACGCCCGCAATGGCCCCCGACGCTATTTCGAGCGTCAGTTCGCCGCGTTCGTGCTTTCCCCCAGTCACCGCCGCCGGGTCAAACGTCTCCACCGCCGCGGCTACCGCAAATTCGCGCAGGTTGTCGGGTAGCATCTCGAAAACGATTATCGCTTGCGCCCGGTAGTGCCAGCCCCGGACCAGTCCAGCGCTCCCTTTTTCCAGATATAGAAGAACCCGGAAAGAATCAGCACCACAAATACCAGCATCTCGACAAAACCGAACATCTTCAGGTCGCGGAACACGACCACCCAGGGATATAGAAAAATGGCTTCGATATCGAACAGGATAAATAGCATTCCCACCAGGTAGAATTTCACGCTGAAACGCTGGCGCGCGTCGCCGGTGGGTACGATCCCCGATTCGTACGGCATGTCCTTCACGCGGTTGCGAACGCGCTTACCCAGCAGAAAAGAAACCGTCAGCAACCCCGCCGCCAGCGCCATCGCCAGGATGGCCTGCGCCAGGACCGGGAAGTACAGCTCCGTATACGAATTGGGCATGAGTTCGGGGGAAAGAAGGCCTAAATTCGACTATAATTGTTTCAAAACAGGGGTGTCAACAACATGCCAATCCCTATCCGCGTGAACGGCGAAGAACAGGCGGTCCCCGAAGGAGCCACCATCCTCGTGCTGCTCAACCAGTTGCGGCTCGATCCGGCCCGCGTCGCCGTGGAACTCGACCGCCGGATCGTCAAGCAGGCCCACTGGACCACCACGACTTTAACGGCCGGCTCGGAGCTCGAAATCGTACAGTTCGTGGGTGGAGGCTAACGGGCGCCGCGAGGCGGGCAGGCTTCCGCCCGCCCGCGCCATACTTACTCGAAGCTTCTCACCGCCGAGGCCTCGCTCTCGGCTATGTCGAACACCGTGTAAAGCTTAGTGATCTGCAGCAGGTCTTTGACTCGCTTGGTCAGGTTCAACAACTTCAACTGCCCGCCGCTATTGGTCACGGTGGTGAACCCCGAGACCAGCTCGCCAATCCCCGAGCTGTCGATATAAGACACGCTGCCGAGGTTCAGCAAAATCTTCTTCTGCCCGTTGCTCACGAGCTGACGAATGGTGTCGCGTAAGGCGCTGGAACCCTCGCCCAGAGTGATGCGGCCTTCCACGTCAACTACGGTCACGTCGCCTACTTGCCTGGTACTTAAACTTACGCTCATGTACGATCCTCCTGATTTAACGGCGCCTTATTGTGCTGTCACGTACTTTACGAGTATAATTTCGGTCCCACCGGGATCCAAACGCCGCAACTGGACCTCGTCCATAAAGGACCGAATCAAAAAAATCCCCCGGCCCGAGGCTCGCATCAGGTTCTCCGGAGCCACCGGGTCCGGCACGCACTCGAAATCGAAGCCCTCGCCCTCATCGGCGACCCGAACCGTCAGCTTAGCTCCGTTGCGCTCCACGCGGAACTGGACCTTTTTGTTTTGATTGTACCGATTGCCGTGGGCCACCGCGTTGACCACGGATTCCCGAACAGCCATCCCGATCTTTATCAGATCTTCCTCGCGGAAACCGGCCCGTTTGGCCACCCCCAACGCCAGTTCCTCGGCGCTATCCACGCTGTCCAGGGTCGAATCCAGATATCGTTCCACGCTTTCCGGTCCTTGGCGTCGTTCATCCCGCATACATAAGAACAGCCCGTTGGCTAGGCCAAATCGAATCGACAGAATAAATTACGGCGCTTGGCAAAGTCAAGGATCGGCCCGCGGACTGGCTCGCGGCAGCCCTCTACTGCTCGCCTCGCCGGGGCAGCGCGCCAGCCAGAAAATCGGAGAAATCGCGCTTCAATTTGGCGTGCGAATCGGCGTCGATGTACAGCATGTGGCCCGACTGGTACAGATCCCAGCCGATGCGCTTGTGCATTTCCGGATTCAGACCCATGTGGTTGAAGGTGTGCTCGACGGCGAAGTACGGCGTGGCCAGGTCGTAGTAAGCCGCCGCGATCAGCACTTTCATGTAGGGATTCTTCACCATGGCCTCGCGCAGCGGGTTGGTGGTATCGCCGTAGCCGTTCTGGACGTTCCAATCCCAGGGCTGTATGCCGCCGCCCAGCGTGTAGTAGTAGAGATCCGTCTTATACCCCAGCTCGCCGCGGATGTAATTAGTGAACGCGGCGGTGAATGGCGGTGAAACGAGTGTCCCCGAAGGGTCGAATTCGCTGGTCTCGCCCACGTCCATGCTGGAAGGCCCGGTCAGCCGGCCGTCGTAGCGCCCGATGGTCTCGTGCCGGTCGCGCAGCAATTCGCGCGTAAAGTGCGCCACGTCCCAGCGCAGGTTGCTCTCTTCGATATAGCCCGTCCCGATCCCCGTGTAGCGCGCCAGCTTGGCCACCACCGCCTTGCGCTCGGCCGGCGGCAGGGCGTCGCCCTTGTTCAACGCCGCGGCGTATTCTCCCAGCGCGAAATCCTCCACTTCCTTGAGGAATGAGGGCAAGTCTTTGCGCAGCAGCTCCGTGGCGGCCTTCTTGTGATACCAGGCGTCGGCCGCGTACGTGGGCAGCTCGAGCTCGTAGACCAGGTAGTCGCTGTGGCTCCAGATGGTCTCGAGGTTCAGCGTGGTGCCGATCAAAACCAGCCCGTTGAACGCGATTCCCCGGTCAATGAGGTATCCCGCGAGGCCCGCCGCGCGGAAGGTTCCGTAGCTCTCCCCGGCGATGAACAGGGGCGATAGCTCCCGCCCGTTGCGCGTGATGTACATGCGCATGAATTCGCCCACCGATTGGATATCGCCGCGCACACTGTTCATGCGGCGCGCCACCTCGATGGTTTTGGCCCGGCTGTAGCCAGTACCCACGGGGTCGATAAATACCAGATCGGTCAGATCGAGCCAGGTGTCCGGATTGTCCTTCAGCTCGAAGGGAGGCGGAGGCATGCTGCCATTGGGCAGCAGTTTGGGGCTGCGCGGCCCCATCCCGCCCATGTGCACCCACACCGAAGCCGCCCCCGGCCCGCCGTTGAAGCAAAATGTCAGGGGACGCCGGGCGTCATCCTTGACGCCATCCAGCGTGTAGGCCATGTAGAAAATGTGGGCTTCAACGGTGCCGGAGGGATCGTTCAGCGGCATCTGCCGACGATCATGGCCGGCTGGCCGTTCACGGTCGCTTTGCGCCCTACCGGATCCCGGCCCTCGAAGAATCGCCGCGCAAAGGCCTGATTGACGATGATAACCGCCGCCGACTTCGGATCGTCGTCCTTCTCGGAGAACTCGCGGCCGGACAACACCGGAATCCGCATGAGTTCGAAATATCCCGGCGCCACCAGCGTACGAGAGACCCTGGACTCGGTCAGCCCATCCCGCGTGTAGCCATCGATGCGCACGCTTTCCCAGGGAGGATCGCCGAACCCCAGTGGAACGCAATCGGCATAGCTCACCTGCTGAACCCCCGCGGCTCGTACGAGGCGCAGCCGCAGGTCGCGATCGAAGTGTATCTCCTGGTCGCGGGAGTAGCCCGCGGAGGAAAGATACATGCGGACTACCAGCACGTTGTGGGAATCGAAGCCGGGTTGGACGGCGCGGGCATTTCGGAAACTGCGCTGAAACAGGCCCGCGCCGATCAGCGCCACGGCCGCCAGCGCCACTTCGAAGACTACCAGCGCGGCGCGGGCCCGGTGGGAGCGCGCACCGGACATGCCGCTGCGCCCGCCCTCCTTGAGCGTCTCGTTGACCGGAATGCGGCTCGAATAGAGCGCCGGCACGATAGCCGAGAGGATCGCGGTGAGCAGGCAGACCAACATCGTGAAGGCCAGCATTGAGGGGTTCATCAGCCGGGAACCCAGCGATGAAAGCGCGGCGGAGACAGGCAGATCGGTCGCGGGCAGCAGGTACCCCAGCGAGCTACCCATCCAGGGCGCGAGCATTATCCCTACCAGCGCGCCTCCGCCCGCCAGGAGCGTCGCTTCGCCA
Source organism: uncultured Solibacteraceae bacterium (assembly GCA_964427655.1). Taxonomy (GTDB): domain Bacteria; phylum Acidobacteriota; class Terriglobia; order Bryobacterales; family Bryobacteraceae; genus CAVQNQ01. Next base: position 4,262 of record CAYRWE010000144.1, read on the forward strand.
AGCAACTGCCGCACCAGCCGCGCGCGGCTGGCGCCCATGGCGATGCGGATTCCGAACTCCCTCTGCCGCGATACCGAGCGCGCCAGGAGCAGGTTGGCGACGTTGGCGCAGGCGATCAGCAGCACCACGAACGCCACCGCCATCAGAATGCGCAACGGGTTGAGAAGCAGGAACTGCGCCCCGCTGTTGTGCGCTTGCCACACGGGCAGCAGCGTGGCACTGAAACCGCGGTGCGTGCGCGGGTAGGCGGCGGCGATTCTGGCGGCCACTGCCTGCACTTCGGAGCGAGCTTGATGAGTGGTGACGCCGGGCTTCAGCCGCGCCATAAGGTTGTAACACCTCGACCCGCGGTCGGCGCCAGTCCAGGAATAAACACCGCCCATCTCATGGACTTGGCTCAAGGGTACCCAGATGTCCAGGGCCAGCCCGCCCATGGTTCCTTGGAATTCGGGCGGAAGAACGCCGACGATGGTGAGCTGATGGCCGTTGACGCGCCCCATTTTGCCGATCACACCCGGGTTCGCTCCATAGCGGCTGCGCCAGAGCCGGTCCCCGATCACCGCTAGCGGAAAGGCGCCCTGCTCGTCGCGATCCTCTGCGGGCAGAAACACACGGCCGAGTGCCGGCTTCACTCCCAGCACCGTGAAGTAATTAGCGGATACGACCTCACCGAAGATCCGCTGGGCATCGGCCTCCAGCCCTATGGTGAACGGCATGAAGTGCGTCGCCACAACTCCGGAGACCAGGGTCAGGTTGCGCTGGTAATCGCGGAAATCGGGATGCGAGGATATCGTCGGCTCGCCATCGGGGGACACGCCCTCGATCGCCGCCAGTGCGCTCGAATGCGCGGCGCCCGGAATCGGATCGAGCAGGATGGCATCGATCCAACTGAAGACGGTCGTGGTGGCGGCGATTCCCAGGGCCAGGGTCGCGACGGCCACCGCTGTGAAGGCCGGCTGCTTGCGCAGCATACGAAGAGCGATGCGCGGTTCGTCAAACATCTCGGACTCCTAAGTATGCAAGGCGCTGGCCAAACCGAAAACCCACGCAGATTCGGCCTCCGGCTGGCTTGGGCCGATCGCGGGTGTCCGGTTCCGGGATTAGGCGCACACACTGGAACGGCACCTCACTCGAAGCGCAGCGCGGTCACCGGATCCACGCGGGTGGCCCGGCGCGCGGGAACATAGCTGGCCGCCAGGGATACGGCGCTCAGAAACACAATCGCGAACAGGAATGCAAACGGGTCGGCGGGGCTCACCCCGACGAGCAGGCTGCCGACCACGTGCGCTAATACCAGCGCCCCGGCTATCCCCGCGACGAGGCCCGCGGCCGTCATCCCCATGGCCTTCTGCGCCACCATCACGAGCACCGCCGAGCGCGGCGCCCCCAGGGCCATGCGGATGCCGATCTCGTGCGTCCGCTCGGTGACCGCGTAAGCCATCACGCTGTAAAGCCCGAGGGCCGCCAGCATCAGCGAGAGCAGGCCGAGTCCGGTCAGCAGCATGGCCGCGACCTTCTGCGGATAAAGGGAAGCCTGCGTATATTCATCGAGCGGCATGGCGTCGTAGAGGCCCGTGCTGGCGTCGAGCGCCGCGATCTCATGGCGCAGGGTGGCCCGCGCGGCATCCGGGTCGCCGGCCGTACGGATGTAGATGAGATTGTTATCCCCCGTTCCGAAGGCTTGCGCGAACGGCTCGTAGAAGAACGGGTGGGGAGCTTCGGCGGGGCTGATCTGCTTGCTGTCCCGCACCATGCCCACAATTCGGCAGTGATAGCCGCTGACAAACGCCATGCGGCCCACCGGGTCGGCTCCACCGTAAAACCGGCGGGCGAATGCCTCGTTGACAATCATCACGGGCGCCGACGTGGGGTCGTCCCGCTCGCTGAAATCGCGTCCCGAGAGCACCGGAATCTTCATGAGCGCGAAATAGCCGGGCGCCACCAGCGTGCGCGACATCCTGAATTGATCCTGGATATCCCGCGAGTAGCCGTCCACAAGGACCGTCTCCCAGGGGGGGTTGCCGAACCACAGCGGCACCCAATCGGCGTAGGTTACCTGCTGCACGCCGGGTGCGTTTTCCAGGCGCAGGCGCAGCGAGCGGTCGAATTGCCGCTCCTGGTCGAGCGAATAGCCGGACGCGGAAAGATACAGCCGGGCCACCAGCACATTATGCGGGTCGAAGCCCGGGTGTACGGCGCGGGCGTTCTGGAAACTGCGCTGGAACAACCCGGCGCCGATCAGCGCCACGGCCGCCAGAGCCACCTCGAAAACCACCAGAACGGCCCGTGCCCGGTGCGAGCGCGCGCCGGTCATGCCGCTTCGGCCGCCCTCCTTGAGGGTCTCGTTCACGGGTATGCGGCTCGAGTAGATCGCCGGCACGATGGCGGCGAGAATGGCTGTCAGGAAGCAGACCAGCATGGTAAAAGCCAGCACCGAAGGCTTCAACGGCCCGCCGATCGACCCCAGGGCGGTGATGGGCAGATCGGTCGCGGGCAGTAGGTAGCCCAGCGAATCGGCCGTCCAGGGAGAGAGCACCGCGCCCACCAGCGCGCCTGCGGCAGCCAGCAGTAACGCTTCCATGAGCAGTTGGCACACCAGCCTGGTGCGGCCGGCGCCCATGGCGATTCGGATGCCGAATTCCTTTTGCCTAGAAACCGAACGGGCCAGCAGCAGGTTGGCGACATTGGCGCAGGCGATCAGCAGCACGACCAGGGCCACCACCATCAGGATGCGCAGCGGATTCAGCAGCAGCGCCTGCGCCCCATTATGCGACTGCCAGACCGGCCGCAGGGTCGCGGACGTGCCGTGGTGGTTGCGCGGGTATGCCGCGGCGATCCTGGCCGCCACCGCCTGCACCTCCGAGCGCGCGCGACTGAGGCTCACGCCCGGTTTCAGCCGCGCGAAAAGATCGAAGAATCTGGCGCTGCGGTCGCCGCCGGTCCACTCCGTCGCGGCACCCATCTCCTGGATCTGGCTCAAGGGCACCCAAACGTCGAGGGTCAGTCCGCCCATGCTGCCGTGAAACTCCGGCGGGACCACGCCCACGATGGTGAGCTGGTGGCCGTTGACGCGTTCCACTCTCCCGGCCACGTTGGGATCGGCGTGGAAGCGGCCGCGCCACAACCGGTCGCTGATCACGGCGATGGGAAACGCGCCCCGGTCGTCGCGGTCTTCCGCCGGTAGAAACACCCGGCCGATCTCCGCCCGAACGCCGAACACGGCGAAATAATTCGCCGACACCACCTCCCCGAACACGCGCTGGGCATTGGTCTCGCGGCCCATCGTGAACGGAGTGAAATGCGACGCTAGCACACCCGAGACCAACGTGAGCTGGCGCTGATAATCGCGAAAATCCTCATGTGCGGTCCCCATGGTCTCGCCTTCGGCCGAGATGCCATCGAGCACGGCCAGTTGCCCCGAATCTGGTACGCCGGGGATGGGATCGAGCAGGATCGCGTCTATCCAGCTGTAGACCGTGGTGGTGGCGGAGATTCCCAAGGCCAGCGTCACAACCGCCACGGCCGTAAAGGCCGGCTGCTTGCGGAGCATTCGAAGGGCGATGCGCAGTTCGTGGAACATTTCAGACTCTCCAGTGTGCAACGCGGTTGCCAGCCCCGAAACTCAATCCGGCCAGCCGCCCGGCCCCGATCGCCCGGCTCGCGGGTGTTCGCTTTTGGGACGGCGCGCACAATGCAGCCGCACATGCCCGTAACTCAAAGGACCGCAAAGTACTTTCACTAGTACAAACGGTACGTCCAGAGCGTTCGCCGGGGCTTTACACTAGGGCTGGATGGCCACTGCATACGTCTTCGTTTACCTGCAATTGCTGGACTTTCTGACCACGCTGGTGGGCTTGAAGATGGGCGCCAAAGAAATGAGCCCGTTCATTCTGATGCTGATGCACTCGGGTCCCGGCGCGGGGGTGGCGTTATCCAAGCTCCTGGCGCTGATTCTCGGCGGAGTCTGTGTGTGGGCCAAGAAAGATCACCTGATGCGCTGGATCACCTACTGGTATGGCGGTCTGGTGGTCTGGAACCTCATGGTGATGCTGGCCGCGTAAATGGCGGCACTCAGCCACCCCTCCACCGCGGAAACGCAGAGGCGCGGAGAATCCGAGAAGAGATGCCGCCGCAACGCACGCGACCGCTCTGTAAATCCCCCCTCCTCCGCTTCCTCCGTGCGCTCAGGTTTTGACTTATTCGCAGGCGCCCTCACCCGCGATCTTAGTTCGATACCCTATTCCTGATTCCGCGAAGCTCCGCGTCTCCGCGACTCCGCGTTGAGCTGGTTTGAAGCCCCCGGCAGAGCAACATACCCTCACCGCCACAGCAAAGACGACGTCAGCAGCATGGCCGCAAGCAGGGCGACTTCCGCCAGAGTGCCGCGCCACCCTAACCGTTCGGAAATAGATCCGGCAATGCTTTCCAGACCGTGCTTCCACATGGCTTTCCCACCGGTAAACTTCGAATCTGCACCCTCCCACTCCGGTCGACATACACCTGGTAGAGAGGCACATCGGATTCCTTCACCACGTAACCGCCCGCCTGCATCAGCCAGGAATCCACGTAGCTGGCGGTCACCACGGGATTCGGTTCGAGCGCCCGCACGCGAAACTGCCACGTAGAGGGTTCGTAATTGGCATAGCTGAAACAATGGCCTATGCACGCGCGGTCGATCATATGTTCAAGGGCGTTGACGCGCAGGTTCGGATCGATCACCGAGCTGATCACCCGCTGGCCCGTGCTCAGTTCCGCCACCGCACCCTGCATGCGATCCTCCAGCGAATTGAGGGCCCGTTCGTCGCGATAGAGGAAGACGAAGAAGACCGCCGCCACCGCCACCAGCGCGTAACGCTCCCAGGCGCGCGGGTGGGCCGTTCCCAGCAGGCCGCACACGCAGATCCCCACCCCCAGCGACATGCGCTCGGCGATAAAGGCCAGCGAGTGGTGGAAGCCGGGAATCAGAATCGTGGTGGGCAGAATGAAAACTCCCGCCGCGCTCAGCGCGCACAACTGGAAGGTGACGCTCGAAGCCACCTGCCGCGATCCCGACTCGCGCATCAGGTTCAAAAACAGCAGCCCCCAAGCCAGCAGCAGCGCAATCAGTACGCCGTAATATTTGCCGTCGAAGACCCACACCTGGTCGGCGCCGGTCGTCAGGACGATCTGCTCGAACGACCACCGCGAGACCAGGGTCGCCTCAATCGCCACACGCAGAAGCACCGTAGCCACGAGAGACCCCACCACGATGTACGTCCGCCACCGCGGCCCGAACCTGCGCGCCAGCCACAGGAACATCAGCAGGCAAACGGTCCAGGCCACCGGCAGACCATGGGCCACGTAGGCCACCGCCAGTACCGCCACGGCTACGGCCACGCGGCGCGGCCGCAGATCCCAGGCCAGAGCCAGCGCCCAGAAACATAGCCCCAGGCTGAGGTAGAAATTGAAAAATCCCATGTGGAAGACCCAGCCATAAGCCAGCATGGCGATTGAGGGCATCAGGTACCAGCACACCCGCCCCGTCACCGCCCGGACATAGGCGAAGGCGCCCCACACGAAGACCAGGACCACCAGCGAAACCGAGATACGCTGGGCGGCTTCGGCGCCCAGGATGCGGAACAGCCCGCCGAGCAGCCAATCGAACAGCACGTTGCTGGTTTGGTGAACCACCGCCAGGCCCGGCGCCCGGCCGCTCTCGATCAACTGCACCAGCCAGGCGTTGTAGATATGGCTGGAGAGGTCGCCCGCTTCGACGCGCGGCTGCCAGAAACAGGGGATCACCAGCAGCAGCGATACCCAGGCGTAGGCCGCGCGGCCGCCCGTCAGCCGCGTCAGAAGCGGGAAACGCGGACCGGCCGCTTCCGGGTTAGGCAATGGCGGGCGCGCGCGTTTGAGTCGCATGGATTATGTCAGCCTGATGGACTGGAACTCCGGGGCCAGCGCGAAAGGCGTGGCCACGCTCCGGATCTGTTCTCCGATCTGATGAACCTCGCCCTCCGGCAGGCGGGATCCCCGTTCGCCGCAGGCCAACCGGAGATACTTTATTCTAGCGGGATCGATGCGCATCACGCGGCAGCAGGTGGCATCCACGGCCACCGGGTCGCGGCCGGCCACCAGCACTCCGGCGGCCTTGGGCGCGCCCAGGATCGGTCCATTGCCTTCCATCCCTACGATGCCGTCCACGATGGCAAAGCGCCGCGGGCAGAGCGCGTCCAGATCGGCGATGCACTCGTCGATCCCGGACCAATGCAGCACGTTCTTGGGCCAACCGTAAACGCCGCCCGGCACCACCCCGAACAAGTTCTTCATGGAAAGCGTCGCGCCTACCCAGTGATGCGTCTTCATCTTGGGAACCGAGACCAGCAGATCCGCTCCCATCACGGTATTAGGCAGATAAAGTTCTTCCAGCCGTGAGAAGCGGCGACTCGGGCGCACGCGCGAAACGTCGTCCAGATTCAGATCCACGAACACCTCTTCGAAGCGCGGCACGGTCTTGAAATAGCCCGCCGCTTCGGCCAGGTCCAGAGTATTGCGGCGATGTCCCGGCCCTTCGGCAATCTGCACGCTGGCGGCGCCCATGGATCGAAAAGCCTCGCAGACGGCGTGAACCAGCAGGGGATGCGTATTGATGACATTGTGCGGTTCGAACTCCACCAGGTTCGGTTTGACCACCACGCGGCGCCCGCGCACGTCGAGCCGGTGTTCGTCAATCGTGCGCCGCACGGTATCGTAGAGACCCTGGTCGTACTCCGTCGCCCTCACAATGGAAACTTGCGCGGGGACCTCCGGGGGGACGGCCGGGCCCGCGCAGCCGGTGAGTGTCGCGGCGGCCGCCGAGGCCGCCAGCCACTCGCGCCGTGTGATCCCGAAGCCGCTCGTGCCGTGTGTGCGCCGCATCGTTCCCTAACCCCAGAACAGAGATCGGCCTTTCTGTTCCTCCGCCACCAGCAAGTCCAGCGAAGATTCCGAGAGCGTGCGGCAGGGAACTTCGGGCGGGCAATACCCGGCCGCCAGGTTTCCGTGAGCGATCAGGCCCAGGCGCAGCCAGTTCAGCGCGTCGGCCGAATGGCACTCGCCCAGGAATCCGCCGGCCACTTCGAGCGCCCGGTCCACCACCGGCGAATGCACCCCGCGCAGGGCCGCCAAGGCCATGCCGGTAGTCTCGGGATATGGCCGTGAATCGTACGCCAAGTCCTGGACCGAGCCGTGATTCCAACCTCCCTGGCGACAGGGGCGGCGCAGCAGGAAACGGCGGCCTTCTTCGATGCGCTCGGCGATGCGCCGGCTGGGCTTCCGGCGGTTCTCTTTCTCCAACGCCAGGATGGCCAGCGACGTCGGTCCCACCCAGGCGGCCGTGCCGGGAAACCAGGGCCAGCCGGGGAATTCCAGCTCCGCTGGGCGCGCGTTTCCAAGCATCCACTCCCGCAAACGGTACAAACCGGTGGACTCTTTTCCGGTGGTTCCCAGCAGCCACTCGATGCCTCCAGCATGGGACGATTTGCCTACCAGGCCGACGGGCAGCAGTGTGACCAGGGCGGTAACCCAGGTGCTCTGCTCCACGCCGGCGTACGGCGCCCAGCCGCCATCCCGGCGCGCGGTGGTGTGAATCCACCGGACGCCGCGGGCGGCCGCTTGCGTTTCGCCCGACGCGGTCAAAGCCAGAACGGCATAGACGGTCGGCTCAGTCCACGAGCCGCCGCGCACGTAGGGCCAGCCGCCGTCGCGATTTTGCCCGCTGAGAAGAGTCTCTATCGACATGGTGAATTGAGGCTGGCGGAGGACTCGCGAGCCGCACGGTCTTCGGCCAGCCTGGGCATTCGAAGGTCTACCGAAGCGCGCGGCGTCTGCGCCGGCGCGACAATAACATGACCAGGGTTACGCCCGCTCCCAGCCAGATCGCTCCTTGAACTGCCAAGTCCATCGTTCGATCTCCTTTCCATGAGCGTTCCAGACCCCCTCTCCCGTTCTTGCACCGCACGGAGGCCAACTGCCCCTATGGGCAAACGCGGCGCGGAAACGACCGATCGGTCGCAACCCCGGCGCGCCGGACCGGCCGCGGCGGCCCGCCGGCTGCCGCCCTCGTTACCGGGCCCGCCGCTCGCGGCGCCGCCGCAGGAACATCAGTATCGCACCGCCAGCCGCCAGCCAGATGATCGCTTGAGCCAGAGTATTGTCCATGGTTCGGTCCTCTCTTCCGTTTACGTTTCTTCCGTGAAGCGCCGCGGCCACTCCGCGGAGTGGGTCGCTCGCCGGGCCGGCCCCGCGACGAACGGTGGAGCACTTCGCCTAACCGCTTCCTACCCAGCCCCTATCGACCTCATCATGGGGAACAGGTACTTGAAAATCTGCAACATCCCGGGGCCCGCCGCGACGATCAGCATCGACGGCAAAATGAAGAAGAATATCGGGAAGACCAGCTTCACGCCGACTTTCCCGGCGCGCTCCTCGGCCTCCTGCCGCCGCGCCACGCGCATGAAATCCGAGTGCGTGCGCAGCGAGTCTCCCATGCTGGTGCCGAAGCGGTCGTTCTGAATCAGGATGGCCACCAGCTTGCGAA
>CAYRWE010000145.1:0-12792 GCA_964427655.1 uncultured Solibacteraceae bacterium
CTGCTGGCGCCCCAGGTGGCCAGCAGCGTGGAAAACGCGCGGCTCTACGAGGAAGTGGCCAAGCGGGAGCGCCGCATGGACGAGGACCTGCAGGCGGCGCGGGAGCTGCAACGCGTGCTGCTGCCGGACGCCGAGCCGGAGATCGAGGGCCTCGAAGCGGCCGTGCGTCTGCGGCCCGCCCGCGAGATCAGCGGCGACATCTACGATATCTTCGAGCACAAGGACCGTCAGACCGTGATCGCCTTCGGGGACGTGAGTGGCAAGGGCGCCGCCGCGGCGCTCTACGGAGGGCTGATCAGCGGCCTGCTGCGCACGCTGGCGCCGCGCCGCCGGCGTCCCGCTGAACTGCTCAAGGTTCTGAACGAGGTACTGGTGGAGCGCAAGGTGGAGGCTCGCTACGCCACCTTATGCGTGCTGCTGTGGGACCCCGCCGCGCGGCAGTTCGTCATAGCCAACGCCGGGGCGCTGCCGCCCATGATCTGCCGCAACGGCGAGATTCTGAACATCCGCGCCGAAGGCGTGCCGGTGGGGCTGCTGGAATCGCGCGAATACGAGGAGACGGCCTTCCAGGCGCAGGTCGGAGACTCGATCGTGCTCTACTCGGACGGCATCACCGATCACCTGAACGCCGAGGGAGCCGAATTCGGCCGCGGACGGCTGGCCCAGGTGGTGCGCGCCAACTGCCACCGCACCCCCAGAGATCTGATCGCCGCGCTGTTTCGCGAGCTGGATAAGTTCTGTACCACGCCTTACGACGATCAGACGGTCTTCGCGCTGCGTGTGAAGTAGCCGCCGGCGGCTACTCAAAAATGGAAAGCCAGCGTTCCGGTCACCGCGCGCGGTGTAACAAAGTGCGTTCCGCTGAATGTCGAAAGAAAGTTATAAAGCGCCACTTTGTTCGTCAGATTGACCACATCGACGCGGGCGCTCCACTTATACCGGTCGCCGTGGAAGAGGTTATCGTGTCCCACCGCGATATCGAAGAGGCTGCGTGGTTGAATACGCTGTGGGTTGTGATCGTCGTTCTCCGTCCCCGGCGCCGGCACCTTGACGTAGATAGATCCGAGCCCCGCCGCGCCGCACGTGGCCAGAGCAGGCCCCAACGGATTCGGAGCCGCCAGCTTGCCGTTGCATGTCAGCCCCGATTGAAACTCCTGATCGGCAGTCAGGGGTTGGCCCGTAATCGTGTTCACCAGGGCCACTTGGCCGCTGGGGATATCCGCCCCTCCGCCATCCGCGATGGGCGTCGATGGAAAGCATGTGGCGGTAGGGCCGACACAGGGGACCGCGCCGGCCACCAGCCCGCTGTCATATCTCCAGTTGAACGCCAGCCATGGCGCACGCTGCGACGGCTGATATTGCATGTGGGCAGTGCTGTTAAATACTTCGTCGTGGTCGATTCGGAAGACGCCGACAGCCGGAGGGATGATAGGCAGCCCCGCGACCTGTGGCAGGAAAAAGCGGGCGGCTACACTGGACATCACCACCTGGGCCGAAAGGCCGTGGAACTTTGGCATACTTGCGCGGAGCGTCCAACCCGGGATCTTGGAACTGCTCCACTCGATCGGAAAGTAGATGGGCGTGGCCCCCACGATACCGAAGTCAAACGAATTGTGCGTGTACTTCCAGATGTATTCGCCATCCAACACCAGGTAGCGCCCGAGCGCTTGTTCGAAGCCGGCATGAAATTCGTTGCGCCAGCCTGGAGTAATCGGCCCCAAACCACATGGAACGCCGGGCGGCGGCACCAGTATCGCCAGGAAGGGTACGTTGCACCCTGTGCTGGCAATGACTAGGTTCTCATTAAACGGAGTTTCCAAGGTGCGCGCATAAGAAATACGCAGCACGGTGCTGCTGGGCTTGACCTTGTAAGCGATCCCCACGCGTGGCTCTGCCTGAGTAGCGGCTGAAAGGCCATTGTACACATCGCCGCGAATTCCGAGGTTGAAGGTCCAATTCCCCGCGGTAATCGTGTCCTGAAGATAGAGCGCAAGCTCTTTCACGTCTGCGTGACCGTGGAATGCGAACGAAGTGCCACCCTCGGTGAGGTCGTATGGCGCCAGGATAGCGCATGGAGTGCCCGGCAGGGGATTGCCGTTCGCGTTCTGGCAGTTGAGCGCCGGAACGACTCCCGGATCGACGATGCCGATATTGTCGCCTTCGGTCACAAATGTATGTTCATACTCTACCCCGACCTTCAGATTGTGGATGCCCTTGATATAAGACACATTGGCCCGCCCCCCAACGTTGAGCAGCCTTCGTGACTGCGTGACAGTCTCACTCTGTAGATCCGGCGAATAGTCGTTAAACGGGTTGGTGCTCGGGTAGAAATTGTACTGATCCAGCCGATAAAACGCCCCGAATGTGAGTACCGCGGCGGAGTTGAGAAGATGCGTCCAGGACGGAGCGATGTTAAAGGTCTTGATTTGCGAGCGCTGATCCGCCGAGCCTAGAGGATCGCCCGTTATCGGATTGGTGAGGCCGGGATGGTACTCCTGATCGTATGAATTCGGATTCTGGAACCAGGAGCGCGTGAAGTTCAGGTTCAGGTGCACGGTGTCATCCTGCGAGAACTGGCTATCGATCCGGTCGAACAAGTTCTCTTCGTTCCCCTTGGCGTGCATGACAGTGAACTCCGGCGGATCGAGGAATCGGCCGGTGTCCAGCACGTTCGCGGAAATGAAGTTGCCCCAGGTCTTGCCGCCATAGGCAAGGTTGAAGCCCCCGTTCGAGGTCCCAAATGTTCCGTAGGAAGCTGTGACTTCGCCATGAGGAGTGGTTACGCCCTGGCCGGACCGGGTCGTGACGTTGATCACAAGGCTCGTCTTGTCTCCGTATTCGGCGGGCGGGGCGCCTTGGATGACTTCCATTGATTCCACTGAGTCCAGCGGAATCTGGTTTGAGAAGACTTTGCTCTGCTGGTCGGTGATGGGCTGTCCGTCCACGGAGAATGAGTTTTCCGCGTGATCGCCCAGTCCGTGGAAAAGCCCGTTGGAATCCGCCGCAACCCCGGGCGCGGCAAGCGTGACCAGCGAACTCAGGGAGGAAGACGTGCTTTCGAGAGGCATCTTGTCGAACAATTGCCGATCCACGTCGGTGTGGTCGGTCGAACTGGTCTCGAGAAGATCCCCCGCGGCTACAACAGTCACTTCGCTGGTGGCCGCTCCGATTTTGAGACTGATCTTCGCCTCAAACGGTACTGCCGAGCGCACGTCGACATCTTGCGTGAACGGTTGAAAGCCCCGCGCCGTCACCGTAAGGTGATAAGGATTGTACGGAATATTGTCGACTTCAAACCTTCCCTGGCTGTCCGTCAAAAGACTCCGGGAAAAGTGCGAGACGGGGTTCTGAATGTCGACGGCAGCTCCCTGAACTGCGGCTCCCGAGGGGTCCAGAACCGATCCTCGCAACGTTCCGGCATTCCCGGCTTGGCCGTATGCCGCTGCTGCAAGCACCAACGGCAATAAGCTACCCACACATACAGCGCGCGTGCTCTCCATAGGTTTCAGTATTTCGGGCCGTACCGATTACTGTCTACCTTATTCTCACAAACGGCCGCATTCATAGTGAATGCGGCCTCAAAACAGAGGTGAGCGGGCGAGTCCACAAAAGGCCGATTGCCGATTAGTAACGTGACGTATCTTATCTCACGATCTTCTGAGGGTTGCTTTTTGACTGTTGAGACAACCTTAGTCAACCCACCCGCAAATCTAAGTAGGCCGCCCACGTTCCGGTACTCGCCGCTCGTGAGAATATCCAAGTGTTTGTTGCACTCGATGGGTATGATCTTGTGTAGCCTGGTTACTGCGTGAATGGAGGTGGACTATGGGTGTCGCCGCGAATCCGATCGGTCGAGTGCCGGCCGACGTCCGGTCCTCTCGCGAGCCGGAAGACACACGCGGCAGTATCAGCCGCATGGACATCATCCGGCTCACAGGTGTGGGGATCACCGCCGCCGCGAGCTGGGCCGGAGTTACACCGCTCATCGACGGCGTCGACGTTCTGGCCGTGGCGATTGTGGCTGCGGGAGGATTCTCGGTATTCCGGGAAGCCTTCGAAAACCTGCTATCCCGCCGCATGACCATGGAGCTGTCCATGACCCTCGCTCTGGCGGCGGCTGTGGCTATCCGCGAGTTCTCCACTGCACTGTTTATCCTGTTCTTTGTTTTGGGGGCCGAAATCCTGGAGCACATGACCGTCGAGCGCGGGAGAAGAGCCATAAGAAATCTGGTGGACCTTCTTCCCAAAACGGCGCTGGTCCGGCGCGGTGAATCCGTGCAGGAACTAGCCATCGCCGAATTGCGGCCCGGAGAGGTGGTGGTGATCCGGCCTGGGGCCGAAATCCCAGTCGATGGCGTGGTGACCCTCGGCCATTCCACCGTCGATCAGTCCACCATCACCGGTGAATCTATACCCGCTGAAAAGGTGCCGGGGGCGGGCGTATTTGCCGGTACCGTCAATCAATCGGGCATGCTCGAGGTGGTTACCGAGCGCTTGGGTGCCGACACGGTTTTTGGCAGGATTATCGACGCGGTGGAGAAAGCCGAGCAGTCGCGCGCTCCCATTCAGAAACTCGCCGACCGCATGGCCGCATGGCTGGTGTACGTCGCCCTGGCGGCGGCCCTCGTAACCTTTGTGCTGACGCACAATGTGCGCGCGACCATTGCCGTGGTGATCGTCGCCGGCGCCTGCGGCATCGCCGCTGGCACGCCGCTGGCCATCCTGGGCGCCATCGGGCGGGCCGCTCGTGGGGGAGCCGTGGTGAAGGGCGGAAGATACATGGAAGCCCTGGGCGTCGTCGATACCCTCGTGCTCGACAAGACCGGTACCCTGACTTTCGGGGAACCTTATGTCGTGGATGTCATCGCCCGCCCAGACGTGGACCCGCGCCAGGTGGTCGAGATAGCGGCCATCGCCGAACGGCCCTCGGAGCATCCACTGGGACGAGCTATCCTCAAGCGATTCGCCCATCTGGGACTGCCTGTGCAAGAGCCGGAAGAGTTCGAATACCTGCCCGGTCAAGGCATCCGCTGCACGTGGAAAGGTCACCAGATTCTGGTCGGCAACCTGGCGCTGATGAGCCGCCTGGAGGACCTCGATTCCCAGCTCCGCACCCTGCCTAGCGATGCCGGCAACGTTCTGGTGGCGTACCGCGGCCGGCTTATCGGCGCATTGAGGATCGAAGACGTACTTCGGCCGGAAGCCGTGCAAGCCGTCTCACGCATCCGCGAAATGGGCTTGCACATCTTGCTGCTGACAGGAGATCGCCGCGAAATAGCGGAAGACATCGCCCGCCAGTTAGGCGTCCGGGAAGTCGGCGCCGAACTACTGCCCGAACAAAAGCTGCGGCGCGTGGAAGAGCTAATGGCCTCGGGGAAAAGAGTTGCCATGGTGGGCGATGGCATCAACGACGCCCCTGCGCTCTCCAGGGCCACCGTCGGCGTTGCCATGGGATCGGGCACCGACCTGGCGCGGCAGACCGCCAGCGTTCTGTTACTGGGCAATCATTTCGGCGATCTGGCCGATCTCCTCGATACCGCGCGGCGCTGCCGGCGCATCATCCTTTTCAACTTCGGCGGGACTCTGGCGGTGGATGCCGTGGGCGTGGTTCTCGCGGCGGCGGGCCTCCTCAGCCCGCTGCTGGCGGCCGTTATACACGTCTCCTCCGAAATGGCCTTCATCCTGAATTCCGCGCGGCTTGTGCCAAGTCTGCGCGGAGAGCCGGCGCCGCGCGCTTAGATCCCGCCGATCAGAACACGAATCCCACGCGCGCCACCAGCGTGCGCGGCTGCAAGAAATGTGTACCGCTGAACGTTGAGAGGAAGTTATAGAGCGCCACCTTGTCGGCCAGGTTGGCGACGCTGATCGAGGCCGTGATTCGCTCGCGTTTCTCGGTGTGGAGCAGGTTGTCCGTGCCAACGCCCATGTCGAACACGTTGCGCGGCTTGACGCGATCGGGATTGTGATCGTCGTTCTCCGTCCCGGTCTGCGGCAAAGTCAGCAGCGTGGAGGTGCCCACACCGTTGCAACTGGTGATCGGGGCTGCAAACGTTGCGTACACGCCATTGCATGCGAAGCCGATGCTGGTCTGCTGCGCGGCGGTGAGATCCAAAGCGGCGGCCACATCCGGCACGCCGCTCACGACCATTCCGCTGTCGAACCGCCAGGTGAACGCGATCCACTCAGCCTTCTTGTGCTGGTAGCGGAAAACGCCGGTCGATTGGAAGGCCTGGTCGTGGTCGATCCGGAACACACCCGGAGCCAGCGCCGCGCCTTGCGGAACCAGTCCGCCGACCTCCGGAGGGAAGAACCGGGCGCGCGTATGTCCGAACGTCCAGTAAGCCTGGAAGCCGCGCAGATTGGTGGTGCTCAGGCGGCCCGTGACGCCATCCAGCTTCGAGTTATGCCAGGAGATCGGGAACGTGATGGTGGTGTTGAGCAGAGTACTGAAATCGTACGCGCCGTGCGTATACTTCCAGAAGTAATCGGCGTCCAGCATAAGGTACTTGCCGATGGCCTGCTGCACGCCGGTATTGAATTGGTTGCGCCGTCCCGGTTCGATGGGCACCGACGAGCTGCCGAAAACATTCTGGGCCAGGCCGCCCGTCCCCGTGGCGCTCGAGAGCAGCAGGTTCTCGTTGAACGGCGTCTCGAACGTTCGCGCATAGGCCACCCGCAGAACCGTTCCGGTCTGCTTGAGGTTGTAGGCGATGCCCAGGTGCGGCTCCGCACCGTTGTTGGTGGTCAGCCCGTTATAGCGGTCGTAGCGGAAGCCGAGGGAAAACAGGAATCGCCCGGCGGTAATGCCATCCTGCACGTACGCCGAATACTGATCGATATTGCCGGTTCCGTGAAACTCGAATAGGGAGCCGCCGCGGGTCAGGTCGAAAGGCACCAGTCCGGGCTGAAGATTCGGATTGGGCGTGAAGCCCAGGCTCGCGCAGCCATTGGGATTGAGCAGCGTGGCCGGTCCCGCGGCGTTGCCGCTCGAATCCACGCAAATCGGATTGAAACTCGCGTCCGTGATACCGAAGCCGAAATCCTCCGCCAGGCGCGTCTGTTTCAAATCGACTCCCGCCTTCAGGCTGTGGCGGCCGGAGGTCACGGCGATATCGCTCTTAACGCCCCAATTGAGCAACTGGCGCGCCTGGCTCTGCGTGGCCGGAGTATCGTCGAAAAGATCGCGGCTCGGGTAGTAAAAGAACTCGTCTTTGCGAATGTACGGATTAATGGTGAACAGCGTATGCGGGTTGATGGTGTGCTGGTAGCCCGGAGCGACGCTCCAGGTCATCACCCGCTGGTGCTGGTCCTGCGACAACTGGTCGTAGTCGTTGGGAATCTGAATCCAGTTGCGCGCCGCGAACAGGTTCAGGTGGAAGACATCGCTGGTGTCGGGCTGGTAGTCCAGGCGGTCGAAGAAGCTCTCGTTGTTGCCTTTGTCGTGAAAGGGCGTGAACTCGGGCGTGTCCAGAAACCTCCCGCTGCGCGTGGTATCCATGGCCAGGAAGTTTCCGATTTTGTCGCTGCCGAAGCCCAGCCCGGCGCTGAGGCCGGAGGTGCCGAAAGAACCGTACTCGGCATCGAAATTGCCGAACAGCCGCTTGGCCCCCAAGCCGGATCGCGTGGTGATCTGCGCCACCAGGCTGGTCTTGTCTCCGAACTCGGCATCCGGCGATCCCGTGGTCAGTTCCATGCTCTCGATGGCGCTAGTCGGAAGCTGCGTCGAGAACACCTTGCTCTGCTGATCGCTGATGGGCTGCCCGTCGATCACGAAACTGGTCTGGGCGTGGTCCCCCAGCGGATGAAATAGGCCATTTCCATCGGCCGCCACGCCTCCCGTGGTGTACGTGATGGCTTGGCTCAGCCCGCCTCCGGGATCGAACGAAGGCAGCTTGTCGATGAGCGACCGGTCGGCATCGGTGTGATCCGACGAGGTGACATCCAGCAGATCCGCGCCCGACGCCTCCACCGTTACCGTGGTCTTCCCTTCGGCCAGTTGCAGGATGGCTTTGACCTCGACCGGCAGAGCGCTGCGGATCGCCACGTCCCGGGAAAAAATGCTGAAGCCGGCGGCTTTGATTTCCAAGTGGTACGGGTTCGGCGGAATGTTGACCAGGCGGAACGCGCCGCCCGCGTCCGTGGTGGTGGATTGTGCGTAATTGGTACCGGGATTGTGCAGAGAAACCACGGCGTTAGCAACCGCCGCGCCGGACGGGTCTATGGCCACGCCTTGAATCGTGCCCGCGTTCCCCAGAGATTGTCCCTCCATCGACTGCGTGAGCGTGAGAATGAGCACACTGAAGGCACCCAGGGCGAGAAGCCTGTTCATGGCTCCAGTATCGGGACAGGGGGCCGGAGCGCTCACCGAATTCTTACCGGTGAACTGCCGCGCGCCGGGAGCGGGTTAAATACGCCGGTGAGCGGATTCGCACTTTGGGCCCCGCAGGTGTTGTAAGATCGCAGTCGTGAGCACGGCGCTTGCGGTTATTCGTACTCTTATTGTCGACGACGAGCCCATCGCCCGCCAGGTGCTGCGCGATGAACTCTGGCGCATCGCGGATGTCGAGATCGCCGGAGAAGCCATCGACGGCCAGGACGCCCTGGCGAAAATCGAAAGCCTGCGGCCGGACGTGGTTCTGCTGGATTTGCAGATGCCGGGATTGGGCGGTTTCGAAGTGATCCGCCGGCTCCCGTCGAGGGCCCTGCCGGTGATCATCATCGTCACCGCCTATGATGAACACGCCATCCGCGCCTTCGAAGCCGGGGCCCTCGATTACCTGCTCAAACCCGTCAGCCGTGAGAGGCTCGAAAAGGCTCTCGACCGCGCGCGCTCTCTCTGCGGCCGCAAACTCGAGGTAGCCGAAGCCCTCGAGCGCCTGAATGAAATCCCCGCGACGCCGGCCGGCACGCGGCGCCGTAAAATAGTGGGCCGCGCCGGCGAGGAATACCATCTGCTCGATATCGACGACGTGCTGGCCTTCCAGGCCGACCACGAGATCGTCTGGATCGTCACCGCAGGCCAGCGCTACATAGCCACCCAAACGCTGCACCAGATCGACGCTCGCCTGCGCGGCCCCATCTTTCAGCGCGTGCATCGCAACGCCCTGGTCAACGTGAACCACGTGCGCAAGATGACGCCGCTCACCAGCCAGCGCTGGATGCTCACGCTCAGCAACGGCCAGGAGCTGATTGTGAGCAAGCGGCTGGCGCACGACGTCCGGGAGTTGCTCCAGTGGTGATCTGGGGAATCCACGAGGCGCTGCTCATCAATATCCTCGGACACGCCGGGGGAGCCCTGATTTTCGCCATTTTCCTGCGCCTGCTCTTCAGCCACCGCGGATGGTCCGGCGCCAAGGGCCGCAACTTGTCGGGCCTGGCGGCCGCTCTGGCATTGGGATGGAACCTCGGCTCCCTCTTCGTGTTGGCCTGGCCAGGAATGCCCGAGCGGCTGTTGGACCTGGTGGTGGCCGGAAGCTTCTCCGTCCTCAGCCTGCTGCCGGCGGTGCTGCTGCACATCTCGCTCAAGGAGAGCCGCCCTTTGCTGGTGCGGGCCGGCTACCTGTTAAGCGCCATCGCCGTGGCGATGCACTTTTCGGAAATCTTCGACAACCGCGCCGCGCTCCATCAGCCGGCGCTGCTGCTGATCACCATCGGCTTCCTGCTCCTGACGGCCATCGCCGTGGCGGGCACGGGGCTAGGCCGGACAGCGCGGCGGAATTCCGGCGGCGTTCGCATGGCGGCCTCCATGTGCCTGGCCTTATTCGCCATGTCCTTCCTGCATTTCGGAGCGGGCCACGCGGATCAAGCCTGGTCGGGCGAACTGGTAATCCACCACGCCGGCATACCGCTGGCCATCTTCGTTCTCTTGCAGGATTATCGCTTCGTTCTGCTGGATGCCTTCGTGCGCTTTCTGGCCAACGCGCTGCTGGCGGCCGTGCTCACCTGGTTCGTAATCGAGGCTGCGTTTCGCCTGGTCCTGGTGGAACGCGCCGCTCCCCAGCCGCTGCAGGAGGCGTTGCTGCTGATCAGCGTCTGCCTCTTCCTGGTGTTCTTCGCCTGGCTGCGCAGCCGCGCCCAGGCCTGGCTCACCCGTGCCGTGTTCCGCCAAGGTAGTGTCGCGGGCCTCATCACGGAATTGAAGGATTGCCCCACCTTTTCGAGCGAAGAGCAGTACCTGGAATGGGCCGCCGCGTTGGTGGCCGCGGCTTTCCGGACCACCAGCTTCGCCATCGTCGGGCAGCACGAAATGGAAGCCGGCGCGCACCTCCACGCCCCTGTGCTCGTCACTCTGGTTCCGGATTTCGGTCCGGAGGGGCGCTGGAGCTGGGCCGAAGTCCTGATGCCCATCCGGCTGGGGCAGGGCCGCTCCAAGTTCCTCCTGCTGGGCGGCCGCCAGGGCGGCCAGCGCTATCTGGGCGAGGATCTCGAGTCGCTGGCCCGCGCCTCCGCTGAAATTGCCGAGAAGGTGGAGCTTCTGCGGCAGCGCGAGATGAACCGGCTGGTCAGCCAGGCGGAGCTGCGAGCCTTGCAGTCGCAAATGAATCCGCACTTCCTCTTCAATGCCCTGAACACCTTATACGGCACCATCCCGCGGGAGGCAGCCGACGCCCGCCATATGGTGCTCAACCTGGCCGGCATCCTGCGCTATTTTCTGCAATCCGACAAGACTTTCGTGACCCTCGAGAAAGAGATCGAAATCGTGCGCGCTTACCTGGAAGTGGAGCAGTCGCGGCTCGGCGAACGGCTAAAAGTCGAGATCCACGTGCATGATGACGCCCTACAGGTGCCCATCCCCGTGCTCTCCATCCAGCCCCTGGCCGAGAACGCCGTCAAACACGGCGTGGCGCCGCGCTCCGAGCGGGGTTATGTCCGCATCGAAGCAGCGCGCGTGGCCGACAACCTGCGGATTTTGATCGAGAACAGCGGCGGCGGTGGCGGCCCGGACAGCGCCGGGACCGGAATCGGCCTGCGCAACGTCAAAAGGCGCCTGGAAATCTGCTACGGGCCGCTCGCCAGCCTGCGTTTCCTGCCCGGCCTCGAGAGCACCCGGGTGGAGCTTTCCATCCCGTTGGCTAAAGCCGTTTCAGCGCGTTGAGTGACCACACGAAGGACCGGCGAAGCTTGCGAAATCGTACGGATTACGCGATAATGTTGTGTAAACCAACACTACAGGAAGTCCCATGACCCACGATCTTCAGGAAATCAAGCATGGCCTTGCCCAAGCCCGCGCTGCCCTCGATCTGCTCGAGAAATTCGTCGCCGAGTACGAATCGCGTAGCGTCAATATTCTGCCCTGCGAAGAAGTCAAGTTCTATCTCGGTACGGATGAGCAACTTAGGTCGGGTTCGGGAATGGGAAAGTCGTCCTCGCTGGAAGACACGATCCGCGACACGGCTCGCGCCATGGCGGAACCCGAAACGGCCTGAGCGTCCTCAAGAGCCCAAACGTAAGAATCCGTACATCCCACCCTCGATCCGGCCAAAAGCGTGCAAGCGTGCGGTACCGGATGGGCGAATCGAAAGCCATGCAGGTGTTGTTTCCGGGGCCGCGGCGCTCCATTTTACAGGCGCTCTTCGCCGATCCCGGGCGCTGGTGGTCCGCTTTCGAGCTGGCCGGGAGAGCCGGCCTGCAGCCTCGCAGCCTGCGCACACACCTCGATATGCTATTTTCCAGCGGGTTGATCCGCGAGAGGCATGACGGCCGGCTTCACTGGTTCCAACCGGATCCCGGGTGCCCCGTTTTCGAGGAGATCGCATCCATCGTCGGTAAGCTGGCCGCCTCGAGATCGGCTTCCGAGACCATTTTGGTGGTGGAAGATCAGCCCGCTACGGCCAAAGTGACGCGCATCCTCCTGGAGAGCTGGGGCTATCGCGTTCTGGAGGCGCACGATGGAGTGGAGGCGCTCGACCTCTTCGAGCACCACGGCGGGGACATTCACCTGCTGCTGACCGACGTGATCATGCCCGGGATGGGCGGCCCGCAACTAGCCGGCATTCTCCTGGAGCGCAACCCCGTGCTGCGCGTGGTCCTCATGTCCGGTTACGACGATGAAGGCCTGCCGTTGCGGCACGCCTTTCTGCCCAAGCCCTTCAACCCCGCGAGCCTCTCGCGCATCGTTCGCCGCGAGTTGGACCGCCCCGGTGGCTCCGCGCACATGAACGGCTCCTAACATTAACTTGATTTCAGACTGCGCAACGGGCCCGCGGCTTCGAGCGTTTCAACCAGTAGAAGCTGGAGGTAACGATGAAACGCAAATTACTCGCCGCCACATTCCTCGTGACGAGCGCGATTTCGATCGGCTGCGCCGGCGGCGCCTACTACGCCAGCGCGAGTTTCGGCCCGCCGCCGCCGCGGTACGGTGTTGTCGGCGTGGCGCCCGGACCCGGCTATGCATGGGCCGACGGCTACTGGGATTGGCGCGGCGGCAACTGGGCATGGGTCGGCGGCCGCTGGATGCACCCGCCACGTTCCGGAGCCGTATGGGTGGCCCCGCGCTGGCACCAGGACGGCCGTCGCTGGCGCAGAGAGCGGGGCTATTGGCGGCGCTAGCGGGTGCCACGCGGGCCGGCGGCGCCAGCCGGCGCGGAGAGCCAGCCGGGGCCCGCGCTTATTGTCCGAGGATCTCCAGGTACTTCGCGACCGCCTCGATGCCGCGATAGAAGTTCGGCAGGTGAAACTTCTCGTTGGGGGCGTGCAGATTGTCGTCGGGCAGGCCGAAGCCCATCATCACACTGGGAATTCCCAGGTACTCGTCGAACACGCCCACGATGGGAATCGAGCCGCCCGAGCGGA
>CAYRWE010000146.1:0-12666 GCA_964427655.1 uncultured Solibacteraceae bacterium
GGTGGCGCCGGACCTGATCCTGATCTCGCCCGGCCCCGGCCGGCCCGCCGATTTCGGCGTCCCGGAGCTGGTGAAGACCGCCGTGCGCATGGGCGTTCCGGTCTTCGGCGTGTGTCTGGGCCTTCAGGGGATTGTGGAGGCCTTTGGCGGCGAGCTGGGGGTGCTCGATTACCCGATGCACGGCAAGCCCTCCACGGTACGGCATCGCGGGCAGGGCATTTTCGAGGGCATGCCGGAAGAGTTTCTGGTGGGCCGCTACCATTCGCTTTTTGCGCGGCGCGAGACCTTCCCGGCGTGCCTGGAAGCGACCGCGGAATCGGACGACGGCGTGATCATGGCGGTGCGCCATCGCGAGCTGCCGATCGAGGCGGTGCAGTTCCATCCCGAATCGATCCTGACGGCCGATGGCGACCACGGCCTGAAGCTGATGGAAAACGCGGTCAAGTTGGGTCGGCGGACGAAGGTGGGGTGAGCCTGGCGCGGTTTTTCAATAAAGCGCTATCTCTAAGCGAAAAAAGCACTTCTCCTCAGTACCCTTAGCGGGGAAATACCTGAATACTCCCATTGCGTTGCGCAGACCGGATCATGGTAATGTTACTTCTAGTACCATACATCCGAAAACGTGAAGAGAGATTCCGATATGCAACCGCTCCATACCTGTCCCCGGATCGCGCATTCGGGTTTTAAGTCCCTTTTATCTCAAGCCTGGTTCTGGACGATGGCGGCGCTTCTTTTCTGCGGTGGCACGCTGCGGGCGCAGAGTATCGCGATTTCGCCGTCATACCCCGGTGTTAAGGTCGGCACGAGCGTGCAGTTGACGGCGCGAGTCACGGGTCTCGCGACCACGGCGGTGACCTGGAAAGTCAACGGGATCGTCGGCGGAAACTCGACGGTGGGCACCATCGGCACAAGCGGCCTCTATACGGCTCCGGCGACCGTTCCCGCCATGGCGCTGGTTTCAGCCGTCAGCGCCGCGAACGCTGCCATCATCGGGGCGGACTACATGAACGTCCTGACCGCGGGCCCGGTGATTACCTCGGTGACCCCTAATCCGGTGCTGACCGGCAACTTCTCGGTGACAATCCAAGGCACAGGATTCCTCGCCGGCGCCAAGGCGACCCAGAATTATGGGACCGCCAACGCCGCCGCGCTCACCACCACGAACGTCACGGCTACCTCGGTGACGGCAACGGGCTACCAGGGTTCGGCAAGCTCCGTATCCTTCGTCGTGCAAAACCCCGGATCGGTGCCCAGCAACGTTCTCTCGGTTCCGGTGCAGGTCGGATACCGGCTGACGGTCACCGGCGGGACCGGAAGCGGTGTATATGCCGCGGGCACCACAGTCACTCTGACGGCCAATACACCGCCTGCCGGGGAGGTCTTCCAGGGCTGGATGGGAGCGACGGTCGCGAGCGCCGCCTCGGCAGCCACGACGCTCAAGATGCCGGCGGCAGCCGTCACGGTAACCGCGAACTTCGCGCGGACCTACCCGCTCACGGTCGTGAATGGCACCGGAAGCGGATCGTACGTGGCCGGAACCGTGGTCAGCATTTCGGCCAACGCGCCCCCATCCGGCGAGGCGTTCAAGAACTGGACCGGCGCAACCGTGGGCAACGCACAAAGCGCGCAAACCCAGATCGACATGCCGGCCGCCAGCACAGCCGTGACGGCCAACTTTGCGCCACTCTATAGACTCACGGTGGTGAACGGAACCGGCAGCGGCAGCTACCTTGCCGGGGCCGTGGTGCCCATCAAGGCGAACACGCCCGCGGCCGGTCAGGCGTTTGTGGATTGGACCGGGGCCACGGTTGCCAATGCCAATGTGCCTTCCACAACCATCGCGATGCCATCCGGCAATGCCACGGTAACGGCCAACTACGCCACCGAATACACGCTGGCGGTGAGCGGCGGGACGGGGAGCGGGAGTTACGCGGCGGGCTCGGTGGTGGCGATCACGGCCAACGCGCCCGCGGCCGGTCAGGCGTTCCTGGACTGGACCGGCGCGACGGTCGGCAATGCCAGCGCGGCCTCGACTACCATCGCCATGCCATCGCAGAACACCAGCGTCACGGCGAACTACGCCGCCAAGCCGCCGGCTTCGTGCGCGGGCATGAGCCTGGGAGTCAACGCGTCTCTGAACGGTTTCGTCCCGTTCCCCTCCACCAGTGCGTGGAACACGGATATCTCCAGCGCGCCCGTCGATCCCAATAGCGCTTCGATCACATCCGTGCCCGGGTTTGCCGGATTGCATCTGCATCACGATTTCTCTTCGGTGGCCGGCGGAAACTACGGCATTCCTTACATGGTCGTGGATTCCAGCTCGACCCCCGTGGTTCCGATCAACGTCATCGATTACGCGGATCAGAGCGACGTCGCCGCGGCGCCTTATCCTTCCACGGCGCCCATCGAAGGGGCTCCGGCCGATTGCAGCGGATGGCCGGATGTCTACGTGGGAGACTCGCACGTTCTGGTGGTGGACCGCAATGGGTGCATGCTGTATGAAACCTACAACACGCATCGCTGCAAGGGCGCCTGGAACGCATCCTCCGAGACCATCTGGGATATAAAGAATTACGAGCAGCGTCCCTGGGGATGGACTTCGGCGGATGCCGCGGGGCTGCCGATCTTCCCCGGGCTGGTGCGCTATGACGAAGTCGCCTCGGGCGCCATCGACCATGCCATCCGGTTCACCATGCAATCGACCAAGAACGACGCCAACGGCGGTTACTTCGTCGAGCCGGCCAGCCACGCGGCGGGAGTTTACTGGGGCGTGGAAAACGTGATGGGCATGCGCATCCGGCTCAAGGCCAGCTTCGATATCTCGAAGTTCTCGCCGGCCAACCAGGTAATCCTGACGGCCATGAAGAAATACGGCATGATCCTGGCGGATAATGGCGGCTACTTCTACTTTCAAGGGGTTCCCGACCCCCGTTGGGACGACAACGACCTGGTGGCCTTGGATGGCGTTCTGTCCTCCAACTTCGAGGTCGTGCAAATGACGCCGGCCTATCCCGGCTACGACACCGCCACGGCTCCCACGGGAAAGCCTCCGGTCATTAACAGCTTCGCCGCTTCAGCGTCGAGCGTAAGCGCGGGAACGCCGGTGACCCTCACCTGGAGTACGACCAACGATTCCTACGACTTTATCGACAAACTGGGCGGCGTGCGCGGCGGCAGCGTGACCATCAAGCCGACCGCGACCACGACCTATACGCTGAATGCCACCAACCAGTACGGGCGCTCGACCATGCAGGTCACGGTGACGGTGAAGTGAAGGCAGCGGGCGGAATCTCAGCGCAGGTTCCGCACGCACGGGAAATTCACGCGGCCGGCGCACCGTACCGACAGGCAATGAGCGTATCCTAAGAGATGTTTTCCAACCGGAGGATGGCATGGCTAACTGGACGCGCAGAGGAGTTCTCGGATCGCTCTCGGGGGTAGCGGCCGCCACGTCGCTGGCGGCTCAGCAGAGGGGCGGCGCGGCGCTCCCCGAAAAGCGGGCGGGGCACGGACCCATCAAGATCACGGATCTCAGGTGCGCCATCATCGGCCGCAACCCGGTGGTTCGAATCACCACCGATCAGGGCATTTCGGGGTACGGTCAAGCCGAGTCCGCAAAGCCGTATCTCAAGCCGATGGTGCTCTTTTATAAGGATTACCTCCTGGGCGAAGACCCCACCGATGTCGCGGCGGTGATCCTCAAAATCCGCCGGATGGGTGCGTTCAAGCCTTGGGGTTCGGCGGTGAGTGCCATCGAGATCGCGCTCTGGGATATCGCGGGGCAGGCGGCCGGAGTGCCGGTTTATAAGCTGCTGGGCGGGAAGATCCGGAACCGCGTGCGCGCTTACAACGGGGGCGTGCGTTTCCCCATGACCGGCCAAACGCCGCAAGACTTCGCCGAAAACATGTCCAAGATGAAGGAATCCAAAGAGGGATTCACGCTCATCAAACAGGCCGTTGGTTTTCACAATCCGGCTATGATGCGCGCCGTGCCGAACGCCTGGTACGACGAGCCGCGGACGGGCGCGGCGCACGCCGACCGCGGCCTCATGACGGAGCGCGGTCTCGAATACCTGGTCTCCTGCGTCGAAGCCATGAAGAAGGTCCTGGGCAGCGAAATCGGGCTGGCCCTGGACTGCGGACCGGGCTGGATGGTCAAAGACGCGATCACGTTTGCGCGGGCGCTCGAACCGCTGCACATCGCCTGGCTCGAGGACATGATCACGGGCGACTACACGCCGTACCCCAACGCCGAGGTCTTCCGCGAAGTGACGCAGGCCACTTCCATCCCCATACACACCGGAGAGCAGATCTACCTGCGGGAGAACTTCAAGGATCTCATCGAGAAGCAGGCGGTCAATGTGATCGGCCCGGACCCGGAGGATGTCGGCGGGATAGCGGAGCTGAAGTGGATCGCCGAATACGCCGATCTGCACGGTATCCTGGTGGCTCCCCACGGCATTTTCGACGGCCTGATCGGCCTGGCCGCGCACGTTCAGATGGCGGCCGCGCTGCCGCAAAACTACATCGCCTTCGAGTATCCGGTGGGCCAGCCCGAGTGGTGGTACGACATTGTCGAGGGGCTGCCGAACCCGATCATGAAGAAGGGCTTCATCGACGTTTGGGACCGGCCGGGGCTGGGGGTTACCTTCAATGTCCAGGCAGCTAAAGCGCGCCTGGCGGACGAGGATCGCCACTTCTTCGACTGAGACGAGGGATTCGCCGGAAGCGGAACCGCGGCCTCCCTCCACCCGTCTCGACGATAATAGAGGCGATGGCTAGCGATACGGTTTGCTCGAAGTGCGGAGGCACCGGCTGGGTGATCGTGGAACGAGGGGCGGTTTCGGGGGCCGAACCCTGCCAGTGCCGCTTCCAGGGGCGCGCGGAGCGCATGGCGGACCGCGCGCAGATCCCGCCGCTTTATGCCGGCGCGTCGTTCGAGAATTTCGTGGTCCCCGGCCCCGATAACCCCATCGCCCGCCGCGATCTCACCAATATCCTGCTGGCCGTCAAGAATTACGTGCGCGAGTTCCCGCACGAATCGCGCCCCGGCCTCCTGCTCATCGGGGAGCCTGGCACCGGCAAAACGCACCTGGCCGTGGCGGCGTTGCGCAAGATCGTCGAGAAGGGCTTCGGGTGCCTCTTCTGCGATTATCAGAACCTGCTCGACCGCATCCGCGCGGGCTACGACTCGAGCTCCAATTCCGCCGATAAGGAAGCCTACCGCGTGGCGCTCGATAGCGAGGTGCTGCTGCTCGACGATATCGGCGCGCACCGCGTCACCGATTGGGTGATGGATACCGTCACCTCGATCGTCACCTACCGCTGCAACAATCGCCGAGCCCTGATCGCCACCACCAATCTGCCGGATGGCGACGCGGGCAGCCCCATGGCGGAGAAATCCGCGCTGGGAAAACCGGAGTACCGCGTCACCCTGGCCGAACGCATCGGCGAGCGCGCGCGTTCGCGCCTGTTCGAGATGTGCACGGTGATTCGCATGCCCCTGGTGCAGGACTATCGCCTCAAAAAGGCGCGGATGTTTTGATGCGCTCCGGCCGGCTGACCCTTGCGGCAATTTGCCTGCTGGCTATCCCCCTGGGGACGCCTGGCGCGCCCTACGAGCCGCCGGTTCCCGCCGAATATGTGCAGGCGGTCGAGTTTCCGTATTACCTCTATCCGCGCGCGCAGTGGGAGCGCGAGCTGGTTTGGATGCGGACCATCGGCGTGCGCACGGTGGAGTTCTCGATTCCCTGGAACTGGCACCAGCTCCAGCCGGGCGAATTCGATTTCACCGGCCGCACCAGCCCGCGGCGCGATCTCGTGGGCCTTATCCATGTGCTGCGGAAGTTGGGCCTGCGCGCGTGGGTGCGCCCGCTGCCGCCGGTGGAGGGCTGGCTGAACGATGGCGCGCCCGCGACGGCCGATGCCGGGGCGCGGGCCGCCTGGATCAAGCAACTCGGCAGCCTGCTGGCCACTCAGACCGCCAGCCACGGCGGCCCGGTGGCATACGTGGAAGGAGCGACGCTGGCCATTGACGCGGCTCCCGCGCCGGCGGCGGCCTCTATCTCCGCCACCGATCCCGCAGCGCTGGCTCTCAGCCGCCAGGCCATCGTGGCCGGGCGCGCCATCCTGTGGACCGGTGTGGAAGACGCCGTGTGGCCCGCCGGGTGGGAGCCGGACGCGGGTCCGCTGCTGCGCACCGGAGTGGTGGGGCTGGCCGGCGACGAGCGGCCCGCCGTAGGCGCGCTGCGCCGCGATGGCGCCCTGCTGCGCAACTGGACGGCACTGCTCGGCGCTCTCCGCCCCGTGCCCATGCCCAGGCAGGCGCCGCGCAAACTGCCCGCCGGAGTGACAGTCGCGGAGCTGGCCTCGGCGCCGGCATCGGCGGTGAGCCTCACCAATCGCGGCCGCCGGGATTTCCACGACGATCTGAGAGTGCTCGATCCGGCCTCCCGGCGCACGCTCGTGATTCCGGGCGTCACGGTTCCCGCGGGCGATTCGCTGTGGCTGCCCCTGGATGTTTCGCTGGCGCAGGGTGCGCTGTGCCGCGAGTGCTCCACCTTTTCGCCGGCCGAAAAGATCGTCTACGCCACCGCCGAGCTGCTCTCTGTGGAATTCGAAAACGGCATTCTGGCCATGGAGTTCGCCGCGCCCCAAGCCGGAGCGGTCGTCTTGCAGCTCGCGCGCCGGCCTATCGGCCCGTTCCTCGCCGGAGGGAAGCCGACCGAGTTCGATTGGGACGCGGCCACCCAGCGCGCGCGGCTGCCCATCCCTGCCGGCACCGCCGCCGACCGGAGGGTGCGCATCGGCATCGCCATCGCGGCGCCCGAGACGTCGGCCTTCTTCGATGAAGCCCACCGCCTGGTGATCGGCCAGAACAATCTGCTCTCCACCACCTACTCCTCGCCGGACCTGGCGGAGCGCTCGCGCCTGCGCCTGCCTGAGGGCTTCAGCGCGACGCCCAACCGAAAGTCACCTAACGAGATCGAATACCAGGTGGGCGTCCCGGCGGACGCGCTGCATGGCGACTGGGCCAACCTGGCGCTCGAAGCCGATGGTGTGCCGCTGGGCCGCGCCCGCGTGCAGCTTTTCCGCCCCGCGTCCATAAGGCTCTTCGAGGCTATCCAACTGCATTTCGGCGCGCAGGCCGAGCTGGCGGTCGATCCGCCTACCGCACCCATCGAGCCGCGCGCCGGCACCGACCTGGAGATTGGAATCCGCAATAACTCGCCGAGCATCGAGACGTACACGCTGGCGGCCTCCGGCGACGGTTTGGAATTCTTTCCGCCCTCGACCGAGATCAGCGTGGGTGCCACCGCCGAGCGGCGCGTGTCGCTGCGCATCTTCGCGCGCCCGGATGCCGCGGACGTCGAGGGCCTGCGCGAGTGGCATCTGCGCGTCAGCGGGGCGACGACTTTGGACATTCCGATGCGCGCCGTGCTGGTGCCGCGCGGGCGCACGGTGGCGTGGAGCGCCGACCTGGATGGCGACGGCTCGCCGGAGTGGATCCTCGAATCGCAAAAGGCGCGCGCCGTCTTTTCCACCCAGGATGGTGGGCGCTGGATCGAGTTCACTTCGAAGGACGCAGGCGCCAACTTTCTGCCCGAAACGGGCGCATTCGCGGCGCTGGGACCGGTCCAGGTGCAGGCTCGCGGAGACGCGTTGGAGTTTTCCGGCCGGGGCTGGCGGCGAACCGTGCGGCTGGCGGAGAGCACGCTTTCAATCGAGCAGGACACGCCGCTGCCGGCCGATGGGCTGGCGCCCGAGAAGCGCGGCAACATCGGTCTAGAGATCGCGCATCCCAGCGCTTCGAGAGCCACCTACACACTCTCGGCCGAGGAGCCGAAGCCGGCGGCGCCCTAGACCCGCGTGATCAGCCGTGCGCGGGCCGCGGCGAGAGTGCCCGCACCAGCGACTGGATGTCGCTCGCCAGCTCGCAATCGACCGTGATCTTCTCGCGCGAGCGCGGGTGCAGGAATCCCAGTCGCGCCGCGTGCAGGGCGACGCGCGCGATGCGCCGTTCGGTGGCCTCGGCCGGCCGGTATTTCCGATCGCCTACGACCGGATGGCCGGTGGCCGCAAACTGCACGCGGATCTGATTCTGCAACCCCGTAGCGAGTGTAACGCGGACCAATGAAGCGCCGTGCAGAGGCCGTTCCACGACGTAGCGCAATTCGGCGCGGGCCGCGCGGGGATCGCCCTCGGCGGCCACTTTCTGAAACTCTCCCTCGCGCCGCAAGTAATGCGTGAGCGTCCCTTCCGGCTCCCGAAGGTGCCCCCGAACCACGCCGAGGTACTGCCGGAGCGGCGTATGGGCGAGAAACTGGCGCACCAGCACATCGCGATCGGCCTCGGTCTTGGCGAAGAGCAGGATTCCGGACGTGAAGCGATCGATGCGGTGGACGGTGAAAGCCCGCTGCCGCCGCGTCTTCAATTGCGCTGTCAGCAGCGACCACGCGGACGGCGTCGCAGACCCCTTCACGGGCACGGCCGCGAGCCCCGCGGGCTTATCGAGCGCCACGACTGCATCGTCTTCGTACAGCACTGCGAGGCGTCGCGGAAGTTTCTTGACCACCTTCGTAGGTATAGCACTTGTGGTGTCGGGCTCTAAAGCAGCTCAACGCGGAGACGCGGAGGTGCGGAGATTCGCGGAGAAGGCGTAATAGAGTCGAAGCGCGTCTGCACCGCCCCGTAGCGGTCACCTGCCAGCTCTTTCGCACGCGGAGGGAGCGGAGGTCCTTGGCCCTCGCTCCGCTCGCAGCGGGTGCCGGGTTGATTCGGGCATTAAAGCAGCACAACGCGGAGACGCGTAGGCGCGGAGATTTGCGGAGAAGCATGCCGATGGCGCCAGCCCTCGGGACCTCCGCTTGCTCCGTGCTCTCAGGTGTTGACTTTGTTTTCTGCTTCTCCGCGATCCTCCCTCCGCGTTCTCCGCGGCTCCGCGGTGAGTTTTGTGCAGCCCGAGCTTTCGCGCACGCCGGGAAAATTGCGGCCCGCCGTGATACCCTGTCTTTCGGAGCCTTATGTCCCTCACGCGCGAAAAAGCTCAGCTCATGAGCGCTTCCGAAATCGATCGGACGCTGGTCCGCCTGGCTCATGAGATTCTCGAGAAAACCCAGGACCTCGATAAGCTGGCCTTCATCGGAATCCGCCGGCGCGGTGTCCCGCTGGCCCAGCGGCTGGCTCGCAAGATCGAGATCCTCGAGAAACGCCCCATCCCCGTGGGCATCCTCGATATCAATTTGTATCGCGACGATCTCACCACCGTGGACATCCAGCCGGTGGTCAGCGCCACTGAGATCCCCTTCTCCGTTCAGGGCAAAGACATCATCCTGATGGACGACGTGCTCTACACCGGGCGTACCGTGCGGGCGGCGCTCGACGCGCTCTTCGATCACGGCCGTCCCTCGCGTGTGCAACTGCTGGTGCTGATCGACCGCGGTCACCGCGAGCTGCCCATCGAGGCGCGCTTCGTCGGACGGCTGGTGCAGACCTCCGACGCGGAGATCATCGAAGTGAAGTTCAACGAGATCGATGCCACCGAGAAGGTGCTGCTGGTGGAGCGCACCGCGGCATCGGAAGTCGCCTGAACATGCCTGCCGGACTGCTCGGAATCGAAGAACTCGGCCGCGCCGAAATCGAGGCTTTGCTGGCGCGGGCCAAGGATTTTCAGCCTATCCAAAGCCAGTCGCTGAAGAAGCTGGACACGCTGCGCGGCAAGATGATCGTGAACCTCTTCTACGAGGCCTCCACGCGCACGCGCACCAGCTTCGAGATCGCGGCCAAGCGGCTAGGGGCGGACGCGGTTTCCATCACGGCCTCGGGGTCGAGCGTCTCCAAGGGCGAATCGCTCGTCGATACCCTGAATACGCTGGCGGCCATGCGGCCGGACGCCATCGTGATGCGCCACGCGGCCTCCGGCGCGCCGCATTTCCTGGCGCGGCACCTGCCCACGCCCATCATCAATGCCGGCGACGGGACCCACGAGCACCCCACCCAGGCGCTGCTCGACGCGCGCACGATTCTGGACCGCCGCCCCACGCTGGAGGGCCTGCGCGTGGCCATCATCGGCGATATCGCGCACAGCCGCGTGGCTCGATCCAACGTGCACCTGCTCTCGAAATTCGGCGCCGAAATCGTGCTCTGCGGCCCGGCTTCGCTGCTGCCGGTGGAACTGGCCCAACTGGCGCCCGGCGTGCGCCTCACCACCGATATCCGCGACGCCATACGCGACGCCGACGTCATCATGATGCTGCGCGTGCAGCTCGAGCGCCAGCACGAGGCCGCCTTCCCTGCCAGCGAATATTTCCGCTTTTACGGCTTGCAGCTCGAGCACCTGGAAGGGGCCAAGCCGGACGCCATCGTGATGCATCCCGGGCCGATCAACCGCGGCCGCGAGCTCTCCTCGGAGGTGGCCGATTTCCAGCGTTCGGTGATCCTCAACCAGGTGGAAAACGGCATCGCCGTGCGCATGGCGGTGCTCGAAAAGGTGATCGGATAAGCCATGGCGATCCTCATCAAGAACGGGCGCGTGATCGACCCCGCCGGCGGCACCGACCGTGTGGCCGACGTCCTGATCGTGGACGGCCAGATCGCCGGCGTGGCCCCCAATCTCTCCTCGCATAATGCCGAAGTTTTCGATGCCTCGGGCATGATCGTGGCGCCGGGCTTCATCGACATGCACGTGCACCTGCGCGAGCCGGGCTTCGAGCACGCCGAGACCCTCGAGAGCGGCTCGCGGGCGGCCGCCGCGGGAGGGTTCACCTCTATCTGCGCCATGCCCAACACCAAGCCGGTGAACGATAGCGCCACGGTGACCAGCTACATCGTGGAGCGCGCGCGCCGCACCGCCGTGGTGAACGTGTTTCCCATCGGGGCCATCACCAAGGGCAGCGCGGGCGAAGAGCTGGCGGCCATCGGCGCCATGAAAGCCGCCGGGGCGGTGGCGGTTTCCGACGACGGCCGGCCGGTGGTGAATTCGCGCGTGATGCGCCGCGCCATGGAGTTCGCGCGCTCCTACGGGCTGCCCTTGATCGATCACTGCGAGGACCTCAGCCTCAGCGGGGGCGGCGACATGAACGAGGGCGTGGTATCCGTGCGGCTCGGCCTGCGCGGCATTCCGGCGGCCTCGGAAGACGTGATGGTGGCGCGCGATCTGCTGCTGGCCGAGCTGACCGGCGCGCGCTGCCACATCGCCCACATCTCGACGCACAACGCCGTGGCCATGGTGGAATACGCGCGGCGCAACGGCGTCGCGGCCACCTGCGAAGCGGCTCCGCACCACTTCACGCTGGCCGATTGCGACATGCCGCCCTACGACAGCAATTACAAGATGAAGCCGCCGCTGCGCGGGCCGCGCGACCGGGCGGCCGTGGTGGAGGGCATCGCGGCCGGCACCGTGACCGCCATTGCGACCGATCACGCGCCGCATCCCGGCAGCGAGAAGATGCAGGAATTCGAGAGCTGCCCGTTCGGCATCATCGGCCTCGAGACCGCCATCGCGCTGGTGCTCGAAACGCTGTTGCACACCGGCAAGATCGGCCTCGGCCGCATGGTGCAGCTATTCACGACCGGCCCCGAATCGGTGCTGCGCCTCGGCCGCGGCACTCTGGCGCCCGGCGCGCCCGGCGACGTGACGATTTTTAGCACGGACGTCGAATGGACCTACGACGTAAACGAATCCTTCTCGCGCAGCCGCAACTCGCCGTTCGACGGCCGCACGTTCCACGGCGGCCCCATGGCGACGGTGGTGGCCGGCGAGTTCGCGTGGCGAAGGGGGTAAGCGGGAGCCGACAGCTTTTCCTGGACCCAGTGAGAAACCGCTCCTCCGCGGCGGGCAATTACCGGCCAGTTGACGTTGAGGGGGCTTAACGGGAGGACTTACCTAGACGGACCAGCGTCCGCGTTCATGGAGCCAAGAGCGCTGTGGAGAATAGGTAGAGGGAGCCGAAAGAGCCAATCCGACAGGGGAATACCAGCCAACATTGACCAGGCGGGCCCGCCTGCCCGAATCGGATCTGCGGATACTGTATACTTAATACCGGTTTAAGGGCTGATGACTGTCAAGCCACCAGCCAGCTTAGAAGGAGTCGTGTAATTCCCGTGGCGCTGCGTACCCGCGATGGAGGAATACCGCGATGAAAATTGGGACAGCTAGGATTTCTGGGGAACAAATTCGGCTTTTAGAACAAGCGCGCCGAGGCCCTGCATCCTTGGTCGGGGAAGCCCTCTTTCGCATCAGCAGCGACGGTGATATCCGAGCTGAGCGCGAGGAGCTGCACCCGGACTGGGTCGCGATTTTTGAGTCCAAACGCGAAACGCTCGGGCGATACATGCCGCCTGATCCGAAGAAGACAGTAGAAGATTTCTTCGCCGAATTTACTGTCGACCAGGAGCTTTGCCTGCTTGACTTGACTAAGCTTCGGACGACCTTCTTACTGGGAGCTGGTGCCTCCAAGCCAGCCCCGTCAAACATCCCCACCGTGAAGGAGTTGCTCCCTCAACTGTTGGAGCGCGGACGCAGGCTTGATCGAGAAGATGTGACGAAGCTCGCCGCCTTTTGCGAGGAACGGAGCATTGACAACATAGAGGACCTGCTTACTGCAGCGCAACTAGTGTAGTGCGGCTTAAGTAGTAACCACTAACCACAACGCAGCGTCTCTATAA
>CAYRWE010000147.1:0-12495 GCA_964427655.1 uncultured Solibacteraceae bacterium
CAACCGGATTGTCGGTGGGGGAACCCGCGACTTCTATCCTATCAAACTGCTCCGGGATTTCCTCGGTTTCAGCCGGGGGCGGGGCGGCCGGCTCGGCTTCTGAACCAGCTAGCTCAGCTTCCGGCTCGACCGGCCCTGCATCCGTTTTGGGCGCCCGGGCGGCGTCCGCCGCGGCGGCAGCGTCCTGCGCTTGGTTGGTTTCATCGAGCGAGGCCTCCGGGTCGGGCGCCGCCGCCAAAGGTTCGGCGGCGCCCTCCGGGGTATCGGCTTCGCTATCCTCGAACTGGCTGTAGTAGCTGTTGACGACCGCCTGAATGGTCTCGACAGACCCTATGCCGGGGATCTCGACGATCTGCTCGGGCGTCATGCCGCCCAGCTTTTCGACGGTTCCCACGCCCGATTCCAGAAGCTTCTCGACCACGCCTTCCGGGAGCCCGTATTCCACCAGCACCGATACCGGCGCGCCCGGAGCCACCAGCGCGGCCATCTGCGACTCCACTTCCTGGCGCTTCTCTTCCTCGCTCTTGATATCGATTTTCCAGCCCAGCAGCTTGGCCGCTAATCGTACATTCTGCCCCTTTTTGCCGATGGCCAGGGAAAGCTGCGAATCGTCCACGATCACTTCCATGTGCTTCTCGAGCGGATCGATGATGGAAATGCGACTCACCTTGGCGGGGCTGAGGGCATGGGTGGCGAAGACCACCGAATCGTCGGAGAATTCGATAATGTCGATCTTCTCGCCGCGCAGCTCGCGGATGATCGACTGCACCCGCATGCCCTTCATTCCCACGCAGGCTCCCACGCTGTCCACGTCGCGGTCGCGGCTTTGCACGGCGATCTTGGTGCGTTCGCCGGCTTCGCGCGCGCAGCCTTTGATGGCCACGGTGCCGTCGTAAATCTCCGGAACCTCCTGCTCGAAGAGGCGCATGACGAGCTCGGGAGCGGCCCGCGAGACCAGTACGCCGGGGCCCTTGCTGGATTTGTCCACCAGGCGAATCACGCAGCGGACGCGGTCGCCGACGCTGTAGCTCTCCAAACGCGACTGCTCCTTTTTGGGGAGCCTGGCTTCGGTCTTCCCCAGATCCAGAACGTAGTCGGGGCCTTCGACGCG
Source organism: uncultured Solibacteraceae bacterium (assembly GCA_964427655.1). Classification (GTDB taxonomy): domain Bacteria; phylum Acidobacteriota; class Terriglobia; order Bryobacterales; family Bryobacteraceae; genus CAVQNQ01. The sequence goes on from CAYRWE010000147.1 coordinate 1,112, forward strand.
CTTGATGGTGCAGTTCACCAGCTCGCCTGCGCGGCCGGAATATTCGTTGAAAACAGTCTCGCGCTCGGCCTCGCGCACCTTTTGGAAAATCACCTGCTTGGCGGTCTGGGCGGAGATGCGCCCGAGGGCATCGGTATTTTTGGGAATGCGCACTTCCGCGCCGATCTCGGCTTCCGAGTTGATGCGGCGGGCTTCGGCGAGGGTCATTTCGTGCACCGGGTCGGTGACCGTTTCGGCGACTTTCTTGACGGCATAGAGCTGTATGGCCCCGGTCTTTGGATCCATGTCCGCGATATAGTCCTCGTTCGTCCGGTAGTGCTTCCGGGCGGCGATCAGCATGGCGTCCTTAACCGCGTCGAAGACGATTTGCGGATCGATGCCTTTTTCCTTGCTCAGATTTTCGATGGACTGAAAGATCGTTTCCAATGTGCCCTCTTCAATGCGATTCGAATTTCCTGGATTGCGATTCTCCGGCGGGGCTACCACTCGAACTTGAGATTAGCTTTGGCCACCCGATCGAGGGGAAATCGCATAATGGTTCCCTCGGCCGTCTCCAGCGCCACCTGGCCACCCTCGCAGCCGGCCAGCGTGCCATCCCAGTTGCGCCGGCCCTCGATAGCGTCCCGCAGCGTGATTCTGGCCTTTTTCCCCTGGAACCGTAGATAATCCTGAGGTTTCAACAGCTTGCGTTCCACGCCCGGGGAACTCACTTCCAGCGTATAGCGGTCCCCGGGAATGACATCCTCGACGTCCAGAATAGTCCCCACCTGCTGCGAAACCAGCTCGCAGTCCCCGTGCGTGACACCCTCGGGCTTATCGATCGAAATGCGGACGAAGCGGCTGCTGCCGCCGCCCTTGACTTCCACTTCGACCACCTCGAGGCCCTCCGGCTCCGCCACGCGGCGGGCAATCTCCTCGACTTTGGACGCCACGTCTTCGCGCATCGTTCCTAAACGTGCGAAACCCAACAAAAAAGTGGGCTTTCGCCCACTCTCATGGTTCGCCACTCAAAACATCATTCTACCCTGTTTAGGGGTAAGAGGGGAAGTGCTGGAACCCTGCTCCGCGATATACGCAGAAATCTTCAGCCCTGAGGGCCGGGCCCAAGCCTGGCTGGGGCAGGGCTGCGGAGCGCCCTCGGAGGGTCCACCCCGCAGTCCCCCGCCAGGGCCTCACTTCAAGCGGAAGCTAGTTTCCGCCGCGGCCCGCGCCGTTTCCGGCGCCATCTCCGCCGCGGCCGCCCCTACGGCCACCAGTTCCGGGGAGCGACGAGCGCACCGCCAGGACCAGATCGTGCTCCTGACCCTCCTGGGCGTGGCTGTAATACCCGACCTGTGTTCCCGGCAGGAAGCAGAACGACGCGCCTTCGGTGGCGGGATGGCGCACTTCCTTGCCGTCCGCGTCCAGCCCCGCGACCATGTCGCCGCTGCCGCGAAGAAGCAGGTAGATTTCCTCTTCCGTGGCATGGTGGTGCGGAATGTTGGTCCCGCCCGGAGCGAAGTCCATGATGAACAGGCTGGTCATGACGTAAGCCGAGGAGAGCTTATCGCGCGTGCTGGCGGTGGTACCCATCAGCAGTTTGAACTGCGCGGTCGGCCCGTGGGATCCCAGAATCTGGAGATGCACATCGTCGGCGTTGGCGAGCATCAGTTTGGGCGTGGGCTTCACGTCGGTGCCGGCGGGAATGCGGTATCCCATCACCATCACCTTTATGGGCGCGCTCGAAGAGTTGGCGACGCCGTGCTGGACCCCCACCGGGAGGTACATGAAATCGTTCTTCTTAATAGGAGCTTTCTCGTCGCCATACAGCAACGTGCCACTGCCTTCGGCTACGAAATACATCTGCTCCTCGGCCGGGTATGACACCAGAGCCGTGGTCCCATCCGGTCCGACGGTCAGCTCGCCGTAGCGGGCGATAGTCTTGAGCATGCCCGCATCCGCGTCGCCCGCGCCAAACAGGGGCTTATATGAAGCGGCCCGGGAACCTGCGGCCGTGAGATCGTCGGGCTGCGATTTGACATCCGATACCTGGCGCCGCAAAAAGACCTGATCGGCGGCGACCAAACAAATCGAAGACGCCAGGAGAATCGTAACGAATCTCCGGGTAGTGGCGATATTTCCGCGCATTATTCCTCCTGTAATCGAAAATGCCGCCCCGGTGGGACTCCGGGGAACACGGAACCCCGCCGAGGCGGCAATGTTCAAACAATATTAGTAATCTTCGGTACGCTCGTTGACCCAGACGCCGTCCACATTGAAATGTGGCCACGGCCCGCCTCCGCCGCGTCCGACGAAACTTTCGTTCCATTTGGTACTCGGCTCGAAGTAGCCAGGATAGCGCAGATGCTCCTTCACCACCTTCTCGTTTAACTCGACGCCCAGACCGGGCACGTCCGGAACAGCGATGTACCCGTTCTTGATCAGCGGCTGTTCGACGCCCGCAATCAGCTCCTGCCACCAGGAGATGAAATCCACCGCGTGGCATTCCATGGCCACGAAATTATCCAGCGTGGCGGCGGTATGGACGGCACCGATGGTAGCCAGAGGCGATCCCGCCATGTGAATGGCCGTCGGGATGCGCTCCCGGTTCCAGGCGTAATCCGCGATGCGCTTGGTTTCGCGGCAGCCGCCCGAGGTGCCGTGATCGGCGTGAATGATATCGATGGCCCGGTTGTCGATGAGCGCCTGAAAACCGGAGTCGCCTTCCAGCCCGAAGGCGTCTTCGCCCGTGAGCAGCGGCGTGGACGTGTGGGCCTTGATCTCCTTGAAATCCTTCCACCTCCAGAAGCCGCCGGTGCCGAACAAATCCTCCAGCCAGGAAAGGCGGTACTTCTCGAAGGCCTTGGCGGCGCGGATTCCATCCGGAACGGTAGCGCAGCGGAGGCTGGAAGCATCCACCGAAAGGGGCTGATCCCATCCGATGGCGTCGCGCACCGCCGCGATCAGTTCTCCTCCGTACTCCAATCCCTTGTCGGTCGGAATTCCAGCGGTATCGAGCGCGCCGGGCTTGGCGCTGATAAAGTTGGTTGTGACATCCATCTTGAAGAAGGTAAAGCCCTTCTTCTTGCGCTCGATCATTCGTTCGCCGTACTTCTTCGGATCGGAGGTCCCGGTGGTATCGCAGTACATGCGCACGCGATCGCGACGCTTATCGCCCAAGAGGCGCCAGACGGGTACGCCGAAGACTTTGCCGCTGATATCGTTCAGTGCCAAGTCGAGAGCGCTGTAGCCGCCGCCCTGGCGTCCGGGGCCGGCGTAAGGCCGGACGGATTGCAGAATCGCCGCCGTGTCCAGCGGATTTCTGCCCACCAGCATGGGTTTCATGGCGAGTGCCAGGTTCTCGTTGCCGGCATCGCGCACCTCTCCCAGACCGTAGACATCCTGGTTGGTGAGGATTTTGATGATCGGATAATCGAAATTCGCCGCGACCCTGAGGGACCGGATGTCCGTAATCTTCAAATCGCTCGGCGAAGAATACTTGTTAAACGAACCGTAGTGGACGGATGCTCCGCGGCCGCCGAAGCCGCCGCGGCCAGGGTTTGCACCCTGGCCGCCAGCGACTCCCTGCTGACCGGAAGCCGTCATCGTGAAGATCGCCCCCAACCCACTGGCGAGTGCAGCCTGGCCCAACATCGTGCGCCGGCTGAATGCTTTCTTAGGTGAGTTCTGAGCCATAGTTTTCCCGATTCGGCATCGTTAAGTTAGAACTCGATTCGCAGCACACCCTGGATATTCGGATTGGGCGTGTACCAACTGCTGTAACTATATCCAGTAAGCGGCGCGAAGCGGCCGAAACTTTGCGGGCTGGTGATGTTGACCACCGTGTTGGGGCTCTGGAAAGCGCGCGTCTTCGGGAACAGGTTATGCGCATCCCCGCGGACCGTGATCTTATACTTCTCTTTGTAGGCCCAGGTCTTTTGCAGCGAGTATTCCGGCCACCACACGGTGCCAGAGCGTGCGATTCCAACTCCAGCGTTGCCGTTCTGGTAATTCCCCGGATAGGAGAAGGCGTTGATGTTGAAGAACGGGTTCTGGTTGGATTCGGGCCACAGGTTGGGGCCGACCGCGTAGTTGGAAACGTTGATCGACTGGCCGGGAACGACGTTAGGCAGCGTCTGGCCTTGCAGTTGCTTGTAGGGGCTGCCGGCCATGGTGAAGAATACGGGAAGGCCGGTGTGAATGCTTTGGATGGTGGTCAGTGCCCAACCACCCAAGAACAGGTCCTCGACGTACCCCAGATTAGTGTTGCTGCTGAGGTATTTCCGATGCTTGCCGAACGGCAGGTTGTAGGTTGCCTGCGACGTGAACTGGTGCTTGATGTCGGTGGCAGCCGGACCCTTGGTGGCGGCCCAGTCATAGAACTGCTCCCCGCTCCCCGCGGTCCCAGCCAGGTTCTTGCTCCAGGTGTATAGGAAGATATACGACAGTCCGTTGTTGAACCTTCTCTCCACACGCCCGGTCAAACCATTATAGGTGCTGTGGCCGTAATTGCTGTAGTAGTTGATGGTTCCGAACTGCGGGTAAGTGAGATAGGTTTGCGGGCTGGCATACGCCGCGCTCAGGACACTCGTGCTTGTCGAGTTGAAGATCGACAGAGGCAGCACGTTCATGTTCACGGCGTTGGCCGGGTTCGGAGCGGTAGTCGAGGCGGCCACTCCGGCGCTCGGCACCAGCGCCACGCCAGCCGCGCCCTGGTACACGATTTCCGCCACTTGGTTGGCCAGAAACTCCCATTGGACGCCACTGGACCAAGTCATGGTGTAGGGGTTGCGAAGGTTGGGATCGATGTAAGTGGCGCTTCGGCCGCTGTAGTTGCTGCCGACGTAATAGGATGTACCGTTCGGGTTGATACTATAGTTGACCGCGCCGGGGCCTTGAGAGAGGTAGAAGGCGGGGTATGGATTTCCCGAAGGCTGCTGGATGTTGTCCGTCGAGCTGTACTCTTCCTGCCCGACCTGCGGCATGATGTCCTGCGTAAACATGGAGAAGGATCCGCGGAAGACGAACTTATGCGCGAAGTTCCAGGATGCGCCGAGGCGAGGGGTGAAGTTGTCCCGGTCGCTCTTATACACGGCGCCCGACGGATGGGTAATCGCACCCATGAGGCCGCTCAGCGGATCGACGACGTTGGGGTTGAATTCCGACTTGAGCCCCCACTTCGTATTGGCGGGAGTTTCGTAGCTGTAGCGGATTCCGATGTTAATGGTGAGGTTGTGAGTGGCTCTCCAATCGTCCTGGACATACGCCTGGTGCGACCACCATTGCGGCAGGTAATTAGACAGCAAGGTCGTATAAGTGGCCGAGTTCACCGCGCCGAGCAGGAACGAGGCGAAGGTGTCGCCGGTATTGGGAACGAAGGGCGCGCCGCTGCCGGCCGTGGTGAAGTTGTAAACGCCGGACGGCTGTGAGACCGCCATATCGTTCTCCCGGATCTTCATGCCCTGGTAACCCGCCTTGATGGTGTGGTCCCCGTGGATCTTGGTTACGTTATCGATAAGCTCAAAATCCTCATTGAGGGTTCGCAGGTTGGTGTTGTTGGGAGACCCGCTCGGGTTGGCTGTCCAGGTAACTGAACTCCCGCCCGAAGCTCCGACGAAGCCGGGGAAGGTCTGCGGACCAACTCCAGGGATGCCCAAAGTGCTCGCCCAGCCTTGGTTATTGAGAGTGGGATGGACCGTGTCCTGGCGGCGCTGATAGGCCAGGCGAAGCTCGTTGATGACCGTCGGGCCGAAGTTGTGATATTCGCCCAGGGTGAAGCTCTTGACGTCGATCGGTTCCGGCAAGCCGTAGCTGAACTCCGTGCTGTCGATGGCGCCCCACTGGTACTGCACGGCGTTGCGGCCGATGGGTTCGCGGAACATGTTGCTCGCCCAGCGGCCGAAGAAGCGGTCGTTGGAGCCAATCTGTTGGTCGAGCTTAGCCAGGTAGCCCTCGCGATCCGAGAGGTAGTGAGTCAGGGCGGTGTAGTTATTATTGGGGCCGGTGTTGGTGTAATAACCCGCGGTGTTGGGGAGTTGATACGGGTTGTAAGAGAGGAACTTGGCCGCTACCGGGTCGAAGCGGTTGGTGGGAATCTGGTTGCCCGGGAACGGCGTGGCCGTATATCCATTGGTGCAGCCGGCGCTCCCTGCCGTGCAGGCCACTATACTCTTCGGGTCATAGATCGGTAATCCGACGCCGCCAAAGGAGAAATTGCCGTTCAGCATGTTTTGATCGGGCGTGGAGGTGGTGGATACGTTGGCCTCGTGATCGTAATCCAGGCGGTACCCCAGGAAGAAGAAGGTCTTGTTCCGGCCATCGTAAACTTTGGGTATATAAACCGGGCCGCCCAAGACCGCGTCGAAGTTATGGTATTCGAAGGGAGCGCTCGAGAGGTTGGCGACGCTCTGCTGGAAGTATGCGCGGTCGATCCATCCCTTATGGATGTAACGCTCTTCGGTGGCGAAGTGCAGATCGTTCGATCCGCTCTTGGTGACCATGTTATAGGTTCCGCCGGCCGCATGGCCGACTTCCGCCGGGATACCGGTGGTCCAGACCTGCGCTTCCGCGATCGAATCCACGGGAGGTGTTACCGATGTGCTGGTCTCGCCGATGGCGGAACGGATCGACTGTTTGACGTTGGCTCCGTCCACGGTGTAGTTGATTTCGTTAGATTGCTGCCCCAGGACGACATAAGAGCCGCCGCCGGTGGAGACGCCTTCCATGTAATACATCAGGTGCTGAGGCTTGGATTGCACCATGGGGCTTTCTTCCACCTTCTTCGCGTCGTCCAACCCCCCGACTACCGAGGTGTCGGTCGCCAGAAGAGGACTGGCTGCTGAAACTTCGATTTCCTGGGTGACGGCGCCGACTTCGAGCTGGATGTCGATGCGCACCGTCGAACCGGCTTGCAGCGTGACGCCACTTCGAACCAGCTTCTTGAAGCCCTGGGCCTCTACGGTGACCTCGTAATTGCCGATGTTCAGGTATGGCACGTCGTAATTGCCATCGGAGGTCGTCTGGGCGTGTGATTCGACCTGGGTCTGGACGTTAGTAATCGTAACACTCGCATTGGGAACGGCCGCACCAGTTGGGTCGCTAACACCGCCGACCAGGGTGCCCGTTCGGATATCCTGTGCCAAGGAAAATGCGGCCAGAGCCAGGACCGACAATATCAAACGTTTTGTCACAGACATACGTATTCCTTCCCTTGCCCGCGCGGAGTATTCACTCGCGCGGTCTGTTACCTGTACGACTCACAGTCGTCGCACCACTTACCTTGATCGTCGAAGTGCGGCCAGCCGCCGGACATGCGCTTGAACTCGTCGTAATTGGATGTCGGCTCGAAATAGCCGGGATGGCGCAGGTGCTTCTTGACGACCTCGTCGTTCAGTTCGACACCGATGCCGGGCGTGTCCGGCACGGTAACATATCCCTGGTTGATGATCGGTTTGGGCAAGCCCTGTACCAAGTCCTGCCACCAAGGCATATCCAGCGCATGATTTTCCATCGCCACGAAGTTATTGATAGTGGCGATCATGTGACAATTGGCCAGGCATCCGACCGGCGAGCCGGCATAGTGCACAGCGGTGGGAATGCCGTTGGCGTCGGCGAAATCGGCGATCTTCTTGGTCTCGATGAGCGCGCCCGAGGTCAAAGGATCCGGGTGGATCTTCATCACCGCATGGTTTTCGATCAGCGGCTTGAACCCGTCTTCGAGTCCGAAGATATCTTCGCCGGTATTAGTCGGCGTGGTGGTGGATTCGGTGATGTGCTTGTATGCCTGCCAGTCCTGCCACGGGAAGTGATAGCCTTCCCGAACCTGGAGAAGATCTTCGGCCCAAGCCAGATGGTACGGCTCGAACGCCCGGGCGTAGCGGATGGATTCCTGCACGTTGAGCGGCCCGAAGTGATCGGCCGCCAGAGGGGCTTTCCAGCCGATAACATCGCGAATAGCCGCGATGAACTCGCACATATAGCCCAGGCCCTTGTCGGTGGCGATGCCGCGTTCGTCTACGGCATCGGGACGGTCCGCAACCAGGTCCGTATGCAGGTCCATCTTGAAATACGTGATCCCCATTTCCTTGCGCTTTTGCATGCGCGAGGCGTAGATCTTGGGATCTTTGTCGTCCGTGGTGTCGGCATAAATGCGGACGCGGTCGCGCACTTTGTGCGGAGCCAGCAGGCGCCATGCCGGGACGTTATATACCTTTCCGGTGATATCGTGCAAAGCGATATCGATGGCGCTGTAGCCTCCTCCATTGCGTCCGTGGTTAGCGTAAGGGCGGATCCTGCGCAGCAGCCCTTCGATGTCGGTGGGGTCCTGCCCTACCAGAAACGGCTTCAGCATGAGGGCCATGCCCTCGACGCCGGCGTCGCGGACTTCGCCAAGCCCGTAAACGTCCTGGTTAGTGTGGACCTTAATCAGCGGATAGTCGTAGTTCGCGGCCAGCCGGCATGCCCGGATATCGGTAATCTTGAGCGCGCTGGGAGAGGAGTTCCGATTGATGTTGCGCCCTTCCCGCACCTGCGCACTCATGGTTCCCTTGGTGGCCTGGAACAGAGGCCCTAACATGGCAGTAGCGGCGACCCGCTTGAGGACAGACCTCCGGCTAAGGACTGAATTTCTTCTACTTCGCATTCCTTCAGTCTCCTTCTTATTGCGAAAAAGCTGCTGCGACTCCTAACCTCTATTAGGAGATACTACTCCATTTTGATATTCGGTATTGTATTCCGGCCCTGAGAAGAATGCAACCGGATTGTGCCGGGGGAGCAATCCCTTAAACTGGCAATCGTTTGCCTGTTGGAAAACGGCTTGGCGTGGGTCGCCGGCCGGGGAGGCCAACGGCGACTGCCGTCACTGCGGGCGAGAGCCTCCGCGCGGTGCGCGGCAGGGCTTCTACCGGCCCGGAGGGTCACGCCTGACCAAGGCGTCGCAGCACCAGTTGCGGCATGGCGGCGGAGCTCTCGATGGCGAGCACATCGAAGCCGGCGGCCGTCCCGCTGGCAATCCCCACCTCGGAATCTTCCACTACCAGCGCGGTCCGTACGCCCAGGCGTTGGGCGGCCAATACGTACGGATCGGGCGCTGGTTTGAGGCGGTTCCGCGGGGTGCTCTCTCCGCCCACGACCGTATCGAAGAACTGGCGAATCCCGCCGGCCGTCAGCACCGGCTCAAGCTCGGACGCCGCGCTCGAGCTCACCACGGCCAGTTTGTACTGGCCGTGCAGCCGCTCCAGGAAGGGAGCCAGGCCGGCATCGAACGGCGGGTTCGCCAGGGCGCGGCGCCGGAACAGATCCCGCTTGGCCGGGTACAGCGTCCAGAGATCTTCCCAGGATCGCGGCGGTTGGGCTTGCCCGGCCAGCATCTGCACCATGTCCCGATCGGCGATGCCAATGCAGTACTGGCGGTAAAACTCCCAGGTGAGCAAAACGTCGCGTGTCGCCAGGACCTCCGCCCAGCAGGCGCAGTGGAGCGGTTCGGTGTCGGCCAGGACGCCGTCGAAATCGAAGAGAATGGCCTCAAAAAAGGGCATAGTCGGAAACAACCCCAGCGTAGCATCTGGTTGTGGTATGACAGAAGCTGGACACCATGCCAACCGAAGAACAGTTGCAAGCCGAAATCGAAAAACTGCGCGCCGAGAACGAGGCCTTGAAAAAACCCGCTCGCGGGCAGATGTCCCTGCGGGTCAGCGAAAAGGGAGCGCTCTCGGTTTATGGGCTGGGCCGCTTCCCCGTAACCCTGTATCGGGAACAGTGGGAAAAGCTCCTGGGCATGACGGAGCAGATCCGCCAGTTCATCGCGGACAACGACAGCCGGTTGAAGCGTAAGGAATAGCCGCGGGCGGGGGCGATCCGGCGGTGCGTGGCGCCCCCGCCTGCTATGCTACTTTTTCCTGATCCTTGTATTGAAGCTGGTACAGCTTCCAATAAATGCCGCGTGCCGCGAGCAGTTCCTGGTGCGTTCCCGACTCGCGCAGACGGCCCTTGTGCATCACCAGGATGCGATCCGCGCGCTGGATGGTAGAAAGCCGGTGTGCGATGACGATCGAAGTGCGACCCTCGACCATGCGGGCCAGCGCCTCCCGGACGCGGAATTCGGTTTCCGTATCGACGCTCGACGTGGCTTCGTCCAGAATCAGATAGCGCGGATTGTGGGCCAGCGCGCGGGCAAAGCCGATGAGTTGCTTCTGGCCCGTGGAAAGTCCGCTGCCTCGTTCGCGTATGGAGTGCGCGAATCCCTCCGGCAGCGTGCGGATGAAATCCATCAGGTTCACCTGCTCGGCGGCCGCCTCCACCACTTCGCGTTCGATGCTCTCCGTGCCCAGCCGGATGTTCTCCTCCAGGGTTCCCGTGAAGAGGTAGGGGTCCTGTAGCACGACGCCGAACTGGCGGCGGAGGGCCAGCGGGTCGAGCTCGCGCACGTCCACGCCGCCGATCCGTATGGCGCCCTTGCGCACGTCGTAGAAACGCAGCAGCAGGCTGATCAAAGTGGTCTTGCCGGCGCCGGTATGGCCCACCACGGCCAGCGTTTCGCCCGGCTGGATCGAGAAGCTCACGTCGCGCAACACCCAATCCTCCTGCTGGTAGGCGAACCAGACGTGGTCGAACTCGATGACGGCGATTTCGTGCGGCGTGTGCCGGGGCGCGGCTGGGGCCACTACCGTGGCTTCGGTATCGAGCAGCTTGAAAATGCGCTCGGAGGACGCCATGGCCGCTTGCAGGATATTGTACTTCTCGCTGAGGTCCTGAATGGGCCGGAAGAAGCGCTGCCCGTACTGCATGAACGCGATCACCACTCCGAGGGTGAGCGCGCCGCTCTGCACGCGGAAGCCGCCGTAAGTCAGTATGCCCGCCAGCGCGAGCATGGAAAGGAACTCCACCACGGGATAGAACCAGCCGTAAGCCGTGATAGCGTCCTTATAAGCGTTCATGTGCTCGCGGTTGACTTCCTCGAATTCCAGCCCGCTCAGCCGCTCGCGGTTGAATAACTGCAAAACCACGATGCCCGTCACATGTTCCTGGAGGTACGCATTGATCTTGGCGATGGCCACGCGGATGCGCCGGTAGCTCTGGGTTACGGTACGCCGGAAGATGGCGGTGGCGAGGATCACGAACGGCATGGCGGCCATCATGATGGCGGTCAGCAGGACACTGAGCTGCCACATGGTGCCGATGATGAAGGCCAGCACCAGGACGTCGCCCAGGATGGTGACCAGCCCGGAGGCGAACAGGTCGTTCAGCACGTCTACGTCGGTGGTGACGCGCGTGACCAGGCGGCCCACCGGGTTGTGGTCGTAGAAAGCCAGGTCGAGGCGCTGGAGGTGCTCCATGAGCTGCTTGCGCAGGTCGAACATGGCGAGCTGCCCGGTGTACTGCATGACGTACATCTGGACGAACTCGGA
>CAYRWE010000148.1:0-12360 GCA_964427655.1 uncultured Solibacteraceae bacterium
ATCCAGGTACCAGGCCACCTTCCCGTTGCCATCGCCGTTTTCGCCGTGGCAGCGCGCGCACAGGTTCTTGAACGTCTCGGCCGGCTGCATGGCCGGCGGCGGCACTTTGAGGCTCACCAGGTACGCCGAGATCTTCTGGAAATCGTCCGTGGGGAAGCGGAACGAAGGCATGATCGAATCGGGCTCCCGCGCGCGCGGATTCTGGAAATGGTCCATGAGCCAGGTCTCGTCGCGTATGAGACCTTCGTAAGTCAGGTCCGGCGCCACGCCGCCGTCTTTGTCCTTGAGCTTGTGGCAGGCCGTGCAGGCGCGGTCGCCGATGAGCTGCTCGCCGGCCGTCTCGCCGGCCGTTCCCGGCGGAATCACCACTGCCACGTTGGCCACGTGCGCCTTGTAGCGGTCGAGAGATGTCTCCGCGAAATTCACCCCGCGCCGGCTCTTCAGGAAGATCACCAGCGCGCGCACGTCGGCATCGTTCAGGTCGAACTTGGGCATGAACGAGGTGTCCAGATTGGCGCGCGGCTCAACGATCGATTCCCATAGATAGTCGATCTTGTATTTCTTGCCGGCTTCGGTGAGATCGGGACCCAGGGTTCCCTCGCTCATGCCGTCGATCTTGTGGCAGCCATAGCAGTTCATGGCGTAGAAAAGCTTGCGCCCGTGGTTCACGTTGGGCGTGCCCGCGAAATCCTCGGCCGTGTGGCACTGCGCGCAGTTGGCTTCCATGTACGCGACGCCCTTCAGCTTGGGACCGAAATCCTTGCGCCAGGTGGCTTGCGTCACGTAGCCCAGCAGCGGCTCGGGCCAGAATTCGTCCTCGCCGTGGCTGTAGTGCGTATCCAGGCCGCGCCCCTGGCCGTCGTGGCACACGGTGCAGCCGAAATCGGAGAACTTGTGGCGCCGCTCCCAGTGGCCGTTGCGCACGACGTCGCCGAGCTGCGCGGAGTAAGGATGCGTCTTGAGCGGCTCGCCGTGACCCGTGAAACGCGGATCGTCGGCCGCCATGTGACAGGTGGTGCAACGGTCCACATGCGTATCGCCGAAGCTCGTGACGATGGCCTGCTCGATACGCGGCGCGCGCGCCTCCAGTTCCGCCCTCTCGCGCGCGTCGTTCGACATCGAGCGCGCCTGCTCGAAGTACGCGGTCTGGTGCCGCTCCCACTTATGAAAGAACTGATCGTAGAACACCACGCCGTGGACGATCAGAACCACAAAGCTTGCTATTACCAGTGCCAGTCGCATCCTGCCGGTCCTTTCAGAATGGAGAGACAAACGCCCAGTTCGGCCCGCGGAAGAAGGTGCCGATCGCAATGAAGATCACGTTGAGAATCACCAGAGAAACGAAGAGCGTATTGGCCAGCAGGCGCTCGCGCGCGAACCAGCGGCCCACGCCCGCCGTGCCGCGGTCGATGTAAGGCACTACCAGCAGCAAACCTACCATGACACTGGGCACAGCCACTCCACCCCAGAAGGCCGAGTAGCTCACCATCTCCTGCAAGCCCAGGAAATACCACGGCGCCTTGGCCGGATTGGGCGGATGCATCACGTTGACCGGCTGCTCGAGCGGTGCGTTGAAGGCCAGCGAAACCACCAGAATTACCGAGATGGTCAGCACCAGCACGAACAACTCGGCCATCAACAGGTTCGGCCAACTGTAGACCGAATCGTCCGGCACGTTGCCCACTTTGGTGAACGGCCCGCGCACGAAGCCTTGCAAGCCGTAAATCCGGCGCTTCAGAGCAACTGCCGCCACATCCGATTCCCGCGAAGCCGCCGCCGGGTCTTGCCGCGCACTTTGGGCCGCGGGTTGCCCCGCGGTTAGCGGCACGGACGGCTCGATCCGCATCTTCACCACGCCCGCCTGCAACATCCCGCGCGCCGCCTCGCCATCTTCCGGCCGCGAAAGGCCGCCATCCTTGCGGATGCGCCAGAAATGCACGGCCACCAGCAGGGTCAGCACGGCCGGCAGCACCGCCACGTGCAGCACGTAGAAGCGCAGCAGCGCCTCCTGCCCCACCGTGGTGTCGCCCAGCAGCACGAACTGAATCTGCTTGCCCATTAGCGGCGCATAAGCCGCGATGGAAGTCCCTACCGTGATGGCCCAGAAAGCCAGTTGATCCCACGGCAGCAGGTAGCCGGTGAAGCTCAGGAACAGCGTCACCAGCAGCAGCCCCACCCCGATCACCCAGTTGAACTCGCGCGGCTTCTTATACGCGCCCGTGAGAAACACGCGGCACATATGCAGGAACACCACCCCCACCATCGCGTGGGCCGCCCAGCGGTGCATGTTGCGCAGGAAGATGCCGAAAGCCACCGTGCTGCGCAGATCCAGCATGCGGTCGTAGGCCTGCGTGGTCGAGGGCACGTAGTAGAACATCAGCAGCACGCCGGTGAAGACCAGGATGACGAACAGGAACAGCGAAATCAGTCCCAGCCCCAGGGTGTAGGCGGGCCGCAGCGTGTTGCGGTGCACCTTGACGGGATGCAGGTGCAAGAAGAAGTTGGTGAAGCTAGTGGAGGCCCGCTCCAGGTCCGTGGAAGGGAGCGGATTGCGGAAAATGGAGCTCCACACGTTGGTCGGCAGCTCCCGAAGCGCGCTCACGAGCGGGGCCGGCGTCTTGGCCGGGACGGGGTCTTTGGCAGCGGTGCTCATACGTTGAAATAAGTCCCCGGATCTACCTGCGTGTTTTTGTCGACCTCGAGCTCGCCATTGGGCGCAAGCGTCAGCTTGAACCAGGGCAGCGGCTTGGGAGCCGGCCCACCCGTGACGGTGCCATCCTGGTCGTAGCGCGACCCGTGGCAGGGGCAGGCGAAGCCCGTGTCGGCGATCGCGACAATGCAGCCCAGGTGCGTGCAAGTGGTCGAGATGGCCGCCAGACGGTTGCCCTCCCGCACGATGCACACGCGCTCTACATCGCGCGAGATGCGCGTTCCCGATGGAAAATCCTCGGGCTTGCCGATGGAGAAACGCGCGCTGGGGCCGTAAGTGACCCGCGGCTTGAAGAAAAACCAGTTGGAAAGCGCCGCCAGAACTCCCGAACCGGCCAGCCCGAAGCCGGCCAGCCAGGCCATCATCCGCCGTCTGGGTACGTTCCCCTCTTGTAATGCAACAGGCCTACCGCGATCCGCGGTCTCGAGTGGCATGATGGTTCTCCTTGGGTGAATCCACCAGGTCATCCAGGTCGCTCCAGAACACCTGGTATTTGACGTCTTCGATGTTGTGAAACAGGTCTTTCTTTACCGCGTAGATGAACACGCACACCGTTCCCAGCCCCATGGCGAGGCTGGCGGCGATGGCGATCCAGGTCAATTCCATCGCGGCGTAAGTTCCCCGTTGACGGCGGGTTTCACGGAGAGCCGCTCGGCCAGATCGCCCACGGAGATTTTCCGCAAAACGCCGGCCATGGCCTCTTGCGCCTCTGCCCACACGGGATGGGCCGGGCACCACTCCTGCCGGGTGCAGGAATGATGCGACACCAGGCACAAGTTCAACCGTATGGGGCCTTCGATGGCTTCCACCACTTCCAGCAGCGAGGCGCCGCGGTGGATGGCCGGCAGCTCGAATCCACCCGTGTTACCGCGATGCGATACCACCAGCCCGGCACGGGTCAGGTTTTGCAGTACTTTGGAAAGAAACTGCTCGGGGCATTCCGCCGCCGTGGCTAACTCCGTACGGCTGGCGCGAGTGCTTACGGGAAGTCCGGCGAGGTGAATCATCACCCGGACGGCGTAATCGGCAGCTCTGGTAAGTTGCATAGATGAATTTAGACTCTTTTAATCCAGTTCAAAGCGTAAGCATTCTAAGTACCAGATTCAAAAGCTAGACGTATGCGGACCAATGGGGTAACAATTGCGGAAAATGGGTGACCTAGCTCACCCAATTGGGGCAAATCTCGTGGGGCTTAATCGCTTTCATTTCAAATACTTGCTTATAATCTCCACGCTTTGTGGATAACGTCGTCGGGTTTGCCGGTTTTATGCTCGTCTAGACTAATGTATGGAGGTAGTTTGAGGTGGCCACGACCACGCCCACAACTTCGGTCAACGAAGCGACCGTGCGCTTCGAAGGTCTCGATCCCGACCGGCTGATTCGCGCCTACCGCCTCATGCACACTTCCCGGCGCCTCGACGACCGCGAGGTGGCGCTCAAGCGTCAGAACCGCATCTTTTTTCAGATCAGCGCAGCCGGGCATGAGGCCGTGCAGGTAGCGGCCGGTATGCTGCTACGCCCGGGAGTCGATTGGGTCTACCCCTATTACCGCGACCGCGCCCTGTGCCTCGCGCTGGGGGTCACGTCGCTCGAGATGCTCCAGCAGGCCGTGGGTTCCGCCGTCGACCCTTCCTCGGGCGGCCGGCAGATGCCTTCTCACTGGGGCAGCCGGCGCTTCAACATCGTCAGCTCCTCTTCGCCCACCGGAACCCAGTTCAACCAGGCTGTGGGGTGTGCCGAGGCGGGCAAGCTAAAGCATGCCCCACCCGGCGGTGAGATCACCTTGGTCTCCTCCGGCGAAGGGGCCACCAGCGAGGGCGAATTCTGGGAAGCCCTGAACGCCGCCTGCCTGAACCGCCTGCCGCTGCTGTTCCTGGTCCAGGATAACGGCTATGCCATCTCCGTCCCGGTCGAATGCCAGACCGCCGGCGGCAGCATCTCGAATCTCGCGGCGGGCTTTCCGGACCTGCTCCGCCAGGAGGTGGATGGCGCCGATTTCCTGGCCTCCTACCGCGTGCTGGGGGAAGCCATAGCCTATTGCCGCGGCGGGCGGGGGCCGGCCCTGGTCCACGCGCACGTCACCCGCCCCTACTCGCACTCGCTTTCCGACGACGAGCGCATGTACAAGACCGCCGCCGAGCGGCAGGCCGAGGCCGAACGGGATCCCGTGCTGAGCTTTCCGCGCTACCTGGTTGAAGAAGGCGTGCTCGATCGCCACATGCTCCAGCGCATCGTCTACGAGATCGATCAGGAGGTCCAGGAAGCCACCACCCAGGCGCTCAGCGAAGATCCCCCGCGGCCCGAGACGGCCATGGCGAACCTGTATTCCAGCCGCGTCGATCCGTCGAGCCCCGCCTTCGAGGCCCAGCCGGCCTGGCACGGCGAGCCGCTCACCATGGTCGATCTGATCAACGCCACCTTGCGCGAGGAGATGCGCCGCAACCCCGATATCCTGCTCTTCGGCGAAGACGTGGCGGATTGCAGCCGCGAAGCCAATCTCGCCGAGGTGAAGGGCAAGGGCGGAGTTTTCAAGGTCACCGCGGGATTGCAACGCGAGTTCGGCTCCCGGCGCTGCTTCAACACGCCGCTGGCCGAGGCCGCCATCGTGGGCCGCGCCATCGGCATGGCCGTCCGCGGTCTCAAGCCCGTGGCCGAAATCCAGTTCTTCGATTACATCTGGCCCGCTATGATGCAGATTCGCTGCGAGCTGGCCAACCTGCGCTGGCGCTCCGACGGCCAATTCGCCTGCCCGGTGGTGATGCGCGTGCCCATCGGCGGATATCTCAATGGCGGGGCCATGTATCATAGCCAGTCGGGCGAAGTGGCGTTCACCCATATCCCCGGTCTGCGGGTGGTCATGCCCTCCAATGCCCTGGATGCTTGCGGGCTGCTGCGCACGGCTTTGCGCTCGGACGACCCGGTGCTGTTCCTGGAGCACAAGCGCCTCTACCGCGAGCCTTACAACCGCTCGGCACACCCCGGCGAGGATTTCACCATCCCGTTCGGGCGCGCCCGCATCGTCAAGCCGGGCCGCAGCCTCACCGTGATTACCTACGGCGCCCTGGTGCAAAAGGCTCTCCAGGCCGCCACGCAGGTGGAGCGCAACCGCCCCGAGGCCGCCATCGAGGTGATCGACCTGCGCTCGCTCGCGCCCTACGATTGGGAGGCCATTCGCGCGTCGGTCGAAAAGACCAGCCGCGTGCTGGTGGCGCACGAGGATTGCCTCTCCTGGGGATACGGCGCGGAAATCGCCGCGCGCGTTTCGAGCGAGCTGTTCGAGCGCCTGGATGCCCCCGTCGGCCGCGTGGGCGCCCTGGATACCTGGGTGGGCTACCACCCGCAACTGGAAGCCGCCATTCTGCCGCAGACCGAGACCCTGGTCGCCGAAATGACCCGCCTGCTGGCGTATTGAGCTTGCCTGGTGGAAGCCAGCCCGAGACCGGCGCGCCCGGCCGCCGAAACGCAATTTTCGCCGGAGTGGGTCTTCACTAACAGATGCGCGAATTGTACCGCCCAATCGAAGCAGCCGAAATGCTAGTCTCGGATTATCTCTGGCCTGGAGGGGCTGCATCGATGCAAGTGAAACGGATCGGTTCAACGGATCTCACGGTTGAGAAACTGCCTGATGGCTCGACTTCCATTTTCGACGCCGCCAGCAAGACTGTCTATTCATTGAACGCTCCCGCGGCGGCGGCGTGGGAGGCCTGTGGCGAATCGTCCACGCTCGCCCAAGTCGTCGAGTCGATGCAGCGGTCGTTCAATCCTGGCGTCACGGAAGAGACCGCTTTAGAGGCTTTGCTCCAACTGCGGGAGAAGGGTCTGGTGAGTGTCGCCGTTCCGCAGTCCGGTCCCACGCGGCGATCCGCCATGGCGTCCGCCGCCGCTTTGGCCGCGCCCGTGGTACTGGCTTTGACGTTCGCGGAGCAGAAGGCGCACGCCGTGAACGCCGCTTCCGGGCACACCAGTTATTAGGGTGGGGAGCCGGAGTACCGACACGGTTTCGGAATCGCGGCATTCGGCTAGGGTTGGGATCCCACAACGGCGCGCCGAAGGCCGCCGAGCGGATTCTTCGGCTGGTGGCGGAGTGACACGTTTGCACCAGCGAGCGGCCCCCCCCTTCGACCCCGGCCAGATACTCACAGCCTGCTTCGGAGAGGGCGACGAAGGCCGCCACGCCTACGAAGCCTGCGTGGCTTTTGAACCGGGCGCAGTCGCCGCCGGAAGCGGCCGCCTGCTGCCCTTCGTTTACCGGCGCTGGGGCGCGTCGGACCGCAACGGTCTGATCGAGCGCGCCCACCTCGCTTATATCGCTACCTGGCAGCGCAACCGCGAGCGCATGGCGCAGGCCGCCGCCGTCGTCGCCGAATTCGAACGCGCCGGCATCGAATGCATGCTGCTCAAGGGCGCCGCCCTGACCCTGCGCAACTACCGGGATTATGGCCTCCGCGGGATGGGCGATTTCGACCTGCTGATTCACCGCGGCTATCTGGAGCGCGCCGCCGCCCTGCTGCTGCGCAACGGATGGCGAGCGGAGGAGGGCCGCTCCCTGGAGGCGATCCTGCGGCAAGCCCGCGTGGGCCACGCCTGCCAGTTCTCCGGAAGCGCCGGCCAGAACTGCGATCTCCACTGGCACCCGCTGATCCGCTGCTACGCTCCACAAGTCGCGGAGATGTTCTGGGAGGCGTCCGAAACCATCGATCTGGCGGGCCATGCCGTCAGGATTCCCTGCCAGACCGATCAATTCCTCCACGTTTGCGTTCACGGCCTACATTGGGAGCGGCTGCCGAATCTGTATTGGATGGCCGACGCGATCACCGTCCTGCGCGGCGGCGAACTCGATTGGGACCGCGCGGCGGCCCTGGCCGAGCGTTCCGACATGCGTGCCCTGTTCGCCCAGGCGCTCCTCGTGCTGGCCGCGCGCTTCCACATTGCCGTCCCCGGAAAGATATTCGACCTCGATACGCCCGCCTGGGAGCGGCGCGAGTGCGCGCTCATGCAGAAACCGTGTCCTCTGAGCCTGTGGGACCGCCTGGCCTGGCACCGGTACCATTTCCGGCGCATCAAGCCGTTCGACCGGCAGTGGAGCCAGTTGCCTTACTGGATTGCATTTCCGCAATACCTGACAGCTTTCTGGGACGCCGCGAAGTGGCGGGCCTTCGCGGAGAGATTGTGGCGCAAATTCAGGCCGCGTTTCCGCCAGCCGCGCGGCGAATCCTGAACGCAGCCGCTCACTTTGCGCCAGGCGGCCGAATTTTTTTGCGCTCTCAACGCCCGTGCCGCGTCTGTATATCTATGAGGGCTGCATGGAGGGGTAGCTTCAAGAAACCGTCTCTCGGTGAGTTTACGATGCTGGGAAAATGGACAATCGTGGTGCTGGCACTGGCACTCTCGGCGTGCGGAGGCCGGCGCGACGCGGTTCACGCGGCGCGTTTCGGCTTCTCCGAGCGCTCCGGGCCGGAGGTCATCGCCTGTTTCGGGGATAGCCTGACGGCCGGCTACGGCGTGGCGCGAGGCGCCAGCTACCCCGATAACCTGCAGCGTATGCTGGATGCCGGCGGCACGCGCTACCGCGTCCTCAACCTGGGAGTGAGCGGCGAAACCACCGCCGATGGCGTGGCGCGCCTGCCCCTGGTGCTCGCCGAAAAGCCCGACCTGGTGGTGCTCGAGTTCGGCGCCAACGACGGCCTCCGCGGCATCTCCGTGGACGTGGCCACCCGCAATCTGGAGCACATGATCGACACGTTGCAGAAGGGCGGCACGCGCGTGGTGCTGGCGGGCATGATCCTGCCGCCGAGCTTCGCCACGGCGTATACCCGCCGCTTCGGAGCCATGTTCAGCGACCTGGCGGATCGATACCACCTGACGCTGATCCCGTTCATTCTGGAAGGCGTGGCCGGTTACCCGCGCTTCATGCAGCCGGACGGTCTGCACCCCAACGCCGAGGGAGCCCAGCGCCTCGCGGACACGGTATTCCGGGCCATCCAGGGGGACCTGCGCAACGCTCCCTGACCGGCGAGCGGGTTTACTTGGCCAGGCGGAGAATGGCTCCTGCAACGGTTTGAAATGCAGCCACCAGGTCGCTGGTGGTCGACGCATCTACGAATTGGCCGACTGGCTGCGCTGCATTGTAAGCGGTGGAGATCTGTGTGTTCGCCAGCCGGTTCAGAAGCGCCGTATCCGTTCCGCCATCGCCCTCATAGCCAATGGTGTAAATGTAAACCGGATTCATGCCGGTCTGGCTGCGGATCGTGAGCCCGGTATTGTCGGTCAGATTCCAGGCGGCGATGGCCAACTGATACGGATCCTGAACCGCCGGCCTGGTATTGCGCCCGTACGTCACGTTGCTGGTCGGGCTGTAGATTGTTGAGTATTGTCCATACAGCCAGGAATACTGGTAGTCGGTGGCGTTGGTCTGGTTGTCCGTGTGAGTGTTATACAGGTCGTACGCGGGAATCTGGGTGAGGTCGTCCAGGTCGGTGCCGTCGTCCCGGTTGTTCAGGTTATTGCAGCTTGTGATCGGAGTCGATGGATTGATCGCGCTTTGGTAGTCGTTCGTGCGCGCCACCCAGGTCAGCGTGGATGTGCTGTCGTTGTAAGCTGTGGCCAGCGCGTAGAGGCCCGCGGTGCCGGGATTTCCTTGCGGCACGCCGTTGCCGAAGTTCAGGATGCCCCCGATCATCTGCGTGGTGTTTGTGCTTGTGGCCGTCTGGTATTTGCACTTGTTGCTGTTGCTCATTACGTTGCCGGGCGGCGTGGTGGGGGCATTGAGGTAAACGGAGAAGGCCGTCGGCATGCCATCGGTGAACAGCAGAATGGCATTCAGCCGGTTGTCGGATCCGTTGGCGGCCACATCGCGGTTGTACGCCTTCTGCAGTTCAATATACGCCAGCGCCAGGCCCTCGCTCATATTAGTGGCGCCGCCGGACTGGAGGGCGTTGAGCTGATCCGTTATGTCACCGCCCGACTGTTCGGTGCTGAAATTGGAATCCGGGCCGCCTCCCCCGTTGGTGGCGGATGTGTAGGGCCGCGGCAACGGCGGGTACGCCACGACCCCGGTGCTGCCGAAGACCACTAGCCCCAACTCGTCCCCGGGGGGCGTGAATGAGGCGACGAACGATTCCGCCCCTTGCACCATCGAAGTGAGCGGCGCGCCGGCCATGGAGCCGGAGCGGTCCAGCACCATCACGATGCGCGAATCCCGGCGCGTCGCCTGCGCCGTGGCGCCTACCACGGCGGTCGGCTGGTTGAAGACCCGCAGGAATAGCAGTGGCACCGTCACCGAGGCCGTCACCGTGATGGTATGAAGCGCGATGTTGGTGGTGGACGTAATGGTGGACTGCAGATTGAAGCTTCCCCAATAGCCGCTGGGGAAGTTGGCATTCAGAAACTCCTGTGCGATCTCGGTGGTGTTCGCATTGGTTCCCAGCAGGCGGCCCGCGCCGAGAGCCGCGCCATCCGCCGCCGAGGATATCCGGGACTCCACGATGAACAGCATGGTGCGGTCAACGGCCAGCCCGACCAGCATGATGACGACGGGCAGCATCAGGGTGAACATGATCATCACCGAGCCGCTTTCCCGGCTGTGTTTCCGACTGGCGCGCAAGCGATCTTCCTTCCTCATGGCGTTTACTCAGAACAGACCGAACGAATAGGTCGAAGTGGCTCCCACGAAGGGCTTCACAGCCCAGGCATTGGCCCCGGCTTCGGCGATATACAGCACCTGGCCCGAGGGCAAGCCGGAAACCACGTTGTTGACATCGGAATAGGGATTGATGGAATTGAAATTCGCCACCGCTCCCGCCTTGGTGCAATAGTCCACCTGGGATATCTTGCCGGTGGTCGAATTCACCGTCACTCCAGTGGGCCCGCTGGTGAGCGGGCTTCCCATGTTACTGGTGCGCAGGTTGGTATTGCCGATCTCCAACCGCTGCGTGAAGACCCATTTGCCGTAATTGGTGCACGCGCTGGTATGAACCGCGGGGGTGCCCGACGCCGCGCCCGCCCCCGCGCAGGCGGAATCGTCCACATAGGTCAGCGCCGAGAGAATCACCACCGACGAGGAACTGCTAGCGGTAGTGGAAAGCCCCAGCGATGAGCCAATCTGCGTCAGAACGGTCTGGTTCCCGGGCTGGGAGAAATCGATGCCGCGCGCGTACATGTGCCCGGCGTCGCGCGCCAGTTGAACGGTTTGAAGCGTGCGCACCATGTTCACGCCCACCGCCCCCGTCCCCAGCAGCATGGGGACCAGCACCATCAGGACGAAGGCGAATTCGATGGCCGCCCCTCCTTTGCGATTGCGTTGGCGCATAGTTCCCCTACGGCGCCGTCCCTATGGGCGGCGGATTGTTGGATGGCTCGATGACATCGGCCGCATAGGCGCTGATGTGCTGCACGTTGAATTCGATGTCTTTCCACGTGAAGATCTGCGGAAACAGAGGATTCACCGGCACGCCCTGCACGGAGACCTGCATGATGTTGCCTGGCGCGTTGCCGTTCGTCGAGGTGGAGACATCCGTCGCCGCCGCGCTCGAGCTGGGCGCCGGCGGCTGGTAATAGTTGACTTTGATGTAAGCCAGCCCGGTCGATCCGTTGAGAAATCCGAAGGCGTTGGTCTGTACGGCGCTCTTCACCGTGCTGGTCAGGGTGGCGCCCTGGGTCATCTGGGAGTTGGTCAGGGTGATGCCGGTGCGGCATGCCATGCGGACGGCTCTCTGCACGCTGGCCTGCGCATATACGGCCCAAGCGATATCCAGCAGGACCGTCGACATGGCCAAAAGCGGCAGCAGCGCGAAGGTGAACTCCAGAATCTCGCTGCCTTTCCGGCGGCCGTGGCGGGCGGCTCCGCGAATAGATGGACCTTGCATGGGTCTCTGCTAGCAGGATTGTAGGGCATTCAAGCGGCCCGGAACACTTGTTAATGGATAGTAAGCCGGATACTATCCACGGCTAATATCCGGCCGGTGGAGCATGCTTTAGCCGGCCCTAAATCCGCGCCCTATCCACCCGCGCCTCCAAACGGAGCGCGTTGTGTTAAAACTGGGCAAGGTCTCGAATGCCCAGTATGAAACCGGCTTCCGGTACCGGGCTGCTGCGCCAGCTCGGGTTCTTCAGCGCAACCGCTCTGGTCATCTCTAATATGATCGGGACCGGCATTTTTGCGACTACCGGGTTCATGGCCGGACAACTGGGCAGCGCCAGGCTGATCCTGGCCTGCTGGGCGGTGGGCGCCGTGTTCGCATTCGCCGGCGCGCTCAGCTATTCCGAGCTGGGCATCAACTTCCCCAGTTCGGGCGGCGAATATGTCTACCTGACCCACGCGTATGGCCCGGAATGGGGCTTCATGACCGGCTGGGTCTCCTTCTTCGCGGGATTTTCGGCGCCCATCGCCGCCGCGGCGCTGGCCTTTTCGGATTACCTCGGCCATATCTTCCCCGCCGTGAGCCGCGAAAACTCCTCTTTCACAATCGGCGCGGGAGCCTTTTCGCTGCGCCTGGGCGCCAGCCAAATGGTGGCCTGCTCGCTGATCGCGCTCTTCACCATCCTGAACTGTTTCGGCGTGAGCCGCATGGCCAAGGTGCAGAACACGCTTACCGGAACCAAGCTGGTGGCCATCGCCGGCTTCATCCTGCTGGGATTCACCATCGGCACGG
>CAYRWE010000149.1:0-12207 GCA_964427655.1 uncultured Solibacteraceae bacterium
TCAGCGGCGAGTTGCGCTATGCCTATCTGCAGAGCGATCTGAGCCTGAAGAGCGGCGGCTCGTCGGCCTCCTTCGCGGGCGTCTCCCACGTGGTGCACTACGACCTGATCCTGCACACCAACCGGCGCTCGCGCGCGCAGCTCTTCGTAGCCGTGGGCGGCGGCATGAAGATCTTCCGCGGCACAGGGGCCGAAGAGGCCTACCAGCCCCTCTCGCAGTTCGGCTACTTCACCAAAGCCCAGGCGCTCAAACCCATGGGCGACGTGGGAGCCGGAGTGCGCTGGGCCGTCAGCCGGCGCGTCTTCATGCGCGCCGAGTTCCGCGATTACATCACCATGTTCCCCACGGCGATCGTCACTCCCGCGCCGGGCGTGAAGTATGGCACCCTGCTGCAGGAATTGGTGCCCATGGTGGGATTGAGCTACGAGTTCTGACGGGGCGCGGGCCGGCGGGTCTAACTTGCGGCCAGCCTGACCGGCCCCAGCAGCCCTAAAGGCAGCGGCCAGAAGCGATGCGATCACGGCGCTGCCTAAACAGGCGCAGCACCATGGACGCCACTGCGTGGAACTTTTGCTAACCTAGCGCCCCAGGCGGGATGGCGACGAACCGCTCCGTCACCGTCGCGCCTCAGATCGATACCGAGCCGCGCGCGTCAGCAAGCGGTTTGCGGCAAGCGGCTGGGCTCAAACCACCATGAACTGGTGGTCTTTGCATTCCAGGTTGATGGCGGCGAAAATGCGGCCGATCAGATCGGGGCCGTGCTTGGCCAGGAACGGCAGAATCGAGTAGAGGCGCTCCTGAAGATGTCGCTCGGGGTAGATCAGGCCGGCCAGCGACTTGGCGTACCCGGCCGCGCGTTCGTCCCGGCGCAAGGCTTCACGGCCCACCTTGCGATCGAGCTTCCCAAACTGGTAGCGGATCTTGCGGGCGCTGGTATCGAGCGCGCGCGCCAGCGTGGGGTCGAATTCCACCAGTTGCCCACGCAAGCTATCGAGAACGTTATCCACCGCGGCGCCGCCTTCGCGCAGCGCGCCGGCCAGGGATAGCGGCACCAACTTGGCGGCGATATGTTCGCGCAGCGGGCCCTCGCCGTGAAAGAAATCCGGGAGGCACAGCCCGTAGCGCTCCATGAGCTTGTGGCTGCGCTCGTCCACGATGGTGAAGCCCGTGCGTGGCACGGGAACCGGCATGCGTCCCAGCAGCCGCGAATAGATGGTCTCCGATTGCGCCAGGTAGGCCGTCTCGGCCTGGCCGCCGACGTAGGCCACGGTCGGCAGCATGGAATCCTGCACCACCGGCCGTAGGAGCGCATTGGGCGAAAGCGAAACGGCGCGGTCCGCCAGCTCTTCGGTGGCGAAGCGGCGGCCGTTCAGGACGTACTCCCCACCGTGACGCCGCAGGGCCAGGCGCTTGCCGCCTTCCAGCAGAAACACGAAGGAGGTCTGCTCTTCGATGTGAACCTGGGCGTGATACCCGGCTTCGGCCAGCTCGCGATTGCGCTCGAGGACGCCGGCTGTCAACTCCGGCGCGGCCTCCACGGCCGCCCGTAGAGTGGGCGCCGCCAGCTCGCGAAACGCCGGAAGCATGGGGTCCACTTGGGGAATGTCGATCCCCCCGAGGATGCCGCGTAGCAGTTCGCCGAAAGCCGCGCCCATGGTGTTGCCGCTGCGATAGGCACGCTCGGTGAGAGCGCACACCTCGTCGCCGAAAGGGAAACCTTCGAGCGCCGCGCGTAATTCCGCCAGCGGCGGTGCCGACACTGGCACATCGCCAACCGGCTGCGCGCTCGCCCCACGACGCATTTCGAGCTTCACGGGCGTGTGCGCGGGGTCGAAAACCCAGACGTGGTTGACCTCGGCGAAATCGTGATCTTCGGTGGCCAGCCAGAACACCGGCACCGCCGGGATTCCATTGGCGCTTAGCCAATCGGCCAGCCGGGCCGCGTGCAGGGCCTTGTAGATCGTGTAGCAGGGGCCGGAAAATAGGCCCACCTGCTGGCCCGTGGCCACCACCAAGGTATCGGGCTGCGCCAGTCGGTCGATGGCCGCACTCGCGGGGTTGCTTTGCCGCAGCGCACGAACCAGCGCCGCGCGCTTCTCGGCGGGAAAACGGATTTCAGCAGCCGCTTCACGAAAAGCCGCGATCCCTCGAAACGGGTGGCGATAAAAACGGGCCGCGCGGTCCGGATTGTACGATATGTCCGCGGCGAGACGGGAGGTGTTTGGCAGATCGGTTTGTTGGACGCAGCTACAGGGCATGCCGAGGTTCAGCTTAGCAGATGATCGGGTTCCGCCGTAGGATTCAGGCCGTCGCAGCGCGGTACGCGGTTGCGCGCTGCGAATACCAGATTAGACGCCGTTTACATCGCCATGGCGGGGGTCCGCGGCCACGACCCCACGACCGGATAGCAGGTGAACGGCTCGTTGCCCACTAGCCAGTACGGCACATACTCGTGGCGAGAGTCGGTCTCGATGGCGAAGTGCAGCGGTTGGCCGGGCTTGGCGCGCAGATGGTCGCGCAGACTTTCGGGTGGCAGGGCGATTCGCGCGCCCGTTTTCTCGTCCACATCGCCCACCAGCGCCATCAGCACGGGCCCATATTCAAGCGCGTACTGCTCCTGGCCGGCCACGCGTTCGGCGCCTCGGTAATAGGTCATGCGGAAATCCATGGGCAGCGTGAAGGAGATGAGGTCGCCCGGCTTCCAGGTCCGGTCCAGAGCGACGTAGCTCGCCGGCTCGCCGGTCGCGGCCATGGCGCCGTTCACGCGGATGACCATCCGTCCCGAAGCCCAGGACGGAACCCGCACGCGAATATTGGCGCGCGCGGGCTTGTCCGACGCAAAACGGATTTCCACATCGGGTTTGTAGGGAAACTCCGTCTTCATTTGCAACTTGAGGGCCTCGTTGCCCTGTTGCCAGGCGATGCTCGAAGATTCGAAAAGGTTGACGTACAGACCATCCGCGGCGATCGAATAGAGGAACTCCGGCGCGGCGGCCAGCAGGCGCGTGCCCTGCCCTTCACAACAGGAATTAATGCGTATGCGCGGGCGGTCCGAGCGGCTCCTCTCCATGCCGGTGTCCTTGCGGCCCTGCAGGTAGGCCGTGTAGCGTATGCCTTCCGCGCCGACCTGGTTGGCGAGCGCCACGTTGTACAGGGATTTCTCGATCTCCGCGATGTACTTCTCCCGCTCCGGGTAGAGCAAGTGGAAGCGCTGGCTCAGGAAAGACCAGAAGGAATTTCCGCAGAGTTCGCCGGTTTTCGAATGCAGCAGGTAGGATGCCGGGGGGTACACGCCGCCCTCGCAGATGGCGATGGTGCCGCCCACGTGCTCCCACCTATCGTGGTACAGATCCCAGGCTCCGGAAGAGGCGTTCAGATAGCGCTCGTCGCCGGTCGCGAGGTATAGATCCATGTACGCCTCGATATCGGTGAGCAGATAGCAATGCGGCCGGTCGTAGGGATATTGCCAGATGGCGGCTTCGTCGCGGCGCGCAAGCTGCGCCAGCCAATAGTTCTCCTGGAAATAGCGCTGGATCACCTGAATGTCTTCGGGGCGGCCCACCGGGGTGCGGTACATGCGCGTGTTGGCGATCATGCCCTGGGGTCCCTGTATGGCGCCGCGCAGCAGCCGGGGCAGATACGGACAGTGATCGAACCAATCGTAGTAGCCGCGCAAGAGGCGAAAGGCCTCCGCGTTTCCCGCGTAACCGGCTTCGATCAATCCGTGGGTCAGCCAGGCTCGCGTATAGGCGCCGCGCTCGGATTGGAAGATGGTGTCCTCGGGATACGCCATGATGTAGCCGTTGGATTGTTTGCAATCCGCAATCCCGGCCACCACCTGGTTCATGCGGCTGAGCAGCTCCGGACGTTCGGTCCAGCGCAGCGAGTTTCCGGCTCCCATGAGGAAGCGGCCGGCATTGGAACCGGCCAGGGCCACTTGCCAGAACGGCTCCGCGGGCGGAAGATTCGGAGGACTCGGTTTGCCGGCACGGTCGCGGAATTCCTTCAGCAGCTCATCCACGCTGAAGGAAGAAAGCAGGTAACCGATATTGTTCTCGAACGCGGTCTTGAGCGGGCCGCCTTCCAGGCGTACACCGGTGCGCGGAATGCGCACACGCTGCGCCGGAGGCTTCCAGTTCCGCGCCGCGGTGACGTTTTCGGGGTTGTCGGTGACGATGGTTTCGCCCAGCGGCCGGGCGGGGCGGGTCAGGGGCGTGATGCCCAGCTCGCCTTTGGTCGAATCGGCAATCGGCCGGCCTTCGGCGATGTCTTTGCCACCCGAAAGAACATCCATCTTCGAGAGCGAGAAGCTATAGCGCGGTGGCGGGTTGCCATTGGAGTTGGAGGGCTTGGGAAGCTGCCGCAGCCGGGTGGCCGTGACGCGCACGTAGCGGGCTTGCGTTCCCTTAGCGGCAAACGTCTGGATGCGGTCCACGGGATCGGGCAGATCGGCCGCGGTGAGATCCGTGATCGAAGCTGGGGCGGTAAAGCCTGGATCGTTCGAGGCCTCGATGCGGAAGCGCACGGGGAAGCCACGGCCCTCGATCGCGGTGGCGCTGAACTTGGGGTAGAGCTTGACGGCGTCGATGCGCTGCGAAGAGCCGAGGTCCACCTTTACCCAGCGGGCATCGTCCGCGCTGGCGGCCACCTCGGCATCCCAACCATCGCCGGTCGGAGAGGTCATCCGCTCTTCGGCGGCTGCGCCGTTCGCGGCGCCGGCGCCGGGGCTTGTCTGCGCGTCCGCCATACCAGCCACGCCGCCCAGCAGTATGGTACCCATAAACTCACGTCGCTGCATCGGGGTACTCCTTCTTCTTCGAGATCTCAGGCACGCTCGAGCATGCTCCACCAGAGTTGACATTTCAGATTGGCACTACTGCCCGAAAAGAGCAATAGTGACGCCTTGCGGCGGGTTGGATCGTCGGCTACATTGTGAGGCATGGCCGTTCAACGCGGATTGCGACTCGCGGCAGTCGTTGTTCTCGGCTACCTGTGCACCAACATGGCGCATGTTGGTTTCGGACAGACGCCGGAGCGCTGTCTGCTGTCGGGGGCGGTTCTCAACTCGGCCACCAGCTCGGCTATTGCACACGTATTGGTCTCCTACAACGGACCCTCGTCGGGCTACCGGTTCACGGACCTCGGCGGGGCTTTTCGCGCGGGAGATGTGCCCTGCGGCTCGTATTTGCTCAGCGTTTCCAAGCCCGGCTTCGTATCCGCCGAGAGCCTCTCCCCGCAATTCAGCAGCATCTTCGCGCCGTCGCCGCCCGGCGGCGATGAGGCAGAACAGTCCAGCAGTCCGCCCCAGCCAACAACCGAGAGTGTGGACGTTGAGCCGGGATCACCGCCCGCACGGATTCAGCTCGTGCCGGTCTCCTCGATTGCCGGAACCGTCCTCGACGAGAATGGCGAGCCGCTCGCCGGCGTGGCGGTCCAGGGTATCGCCGTCAGACAATCGCTAGACGGCACCGATTATGCCCCGGTGCGATCAAACCACACCGACGACCGCGGCGCTTACGCCTTTCTCGATCTCACGCCGGGCGACTACATCGTGCGGTTGGCCGGGGAAGCCGCCTCCACGCGATACTTTATGGGCAGCCGGCTGTACCTGAATAACGACCACCGCGGGATGCAGCCCGTGTACTATCCCAATGGCGATTCGCCGGCTTCGGCCGCGGTGCTGCACCTCGGCCCCAGCGAACGAGCGAGCATCGATTTCCGCCATGCCACCGAAGCGGCCTTCGATATCGACGGGCGGCTCACCGGCATCGCGCCGGGCGCCTGGACGCGGGTGCAGTTGTACCGGGAGGGCGACCGCCTGCCGGTGGGCGCAGCTTACGTGAACCTGTCCAGCGGCCAGTTCCGCGTCGTCGATGTTCCCCGGGGGAGTTACACGCTGCGGGCCGTCCAATACGTGGCGGATACGCAGAAATGGCTCGCGGCCGAGACGCAGGTGGTGGTTGTCTCGCAGCCGATTCGCAATCTGGCGATTGAGCTATCGGGCGGTGCCGACATTCCGGTGTCGGTCTCGTATGAAGCCGGGGCAGACGACAATGGGACAATCAGTCTGTCGCTTCGGCCGCAACACGAGCGTTCCAACGTGCGCCATGTGCTCGTTGGTGCGCCCGCGAGGCCGCGGCCACGGCTAAAAGGTACGCCAGAGCCGGGTTCCGTGCCAGAGCCACCGAAGGCGTTTACAAACGTGATCCCCGACAGGTACAGGCTGAACGTGCAAACGATACGACCAAACACGGCCAGCGGCTATGTGGCATCCGCCAAACTCGGGGATGTGGACGTTCTGCACGGCGAGTTTTCGGTGAGCGGAAGCGCGCCGGGCGAACTCCATCTGACGGTCCGGGGCGACAGCGCCAACCTGGAAGGTCAGCTGACTTTCAAAGGGCAGCCGGCGCCGCGGGCACGCCTTTATCTCATTCCCACGGCGGGTGGCGGAAGCGACGTGAAATCTGGTGTCAGCGGGGCGGACGGGCACTATCAGGTGCCTAATTTGCCCCCGGGCGAGTACCGCATCCAGGCGTGGAGAGGTTCGCCGACGCCTGCGGAGATCCTGGCCAAGTCCGGGGAGACGCTGACCTTGCAGCCCGGCGAACATAGGATGGTGACGCTCGAAGCAGAGCCGGCCAAGGCACAACCGCAGGAAGAAGAAGGCGACCTATGACCGGAGCATGCATGAGAGGCGCCGCCGGGTTACTGCTGGCACTGGCATTCGGCGGCTCGACCCCGGCGCAGTGTGCTGCAAGCTATGTCGTGGGCGGGGTTGTAGTGGATTCGCGATCCCACGCGCCGCTCGGAAATATGCGGATCCTGTTGGCGCCGTCGAGCGCTCGCGATCGGAAAGCAGAGCGGGTCACGAAACAGGATGGCCGATTCGCGTTTCCCGTGAGCGAGCCGGGCAAATACCTGCTCTCCATTACCAAGCCCGGATATCCGCTGCAATTCTATAAGCAGACGAGCCTCTCCGGCGCAACGACCGCCGTCGTGGTCAACGAAAGCCAGGACGCCAGCCATCTCGTGTTCGAGGCAAAGCGGGGCGGCGTCATTTTCGGAGTGGTAAAAGACGAGGATGGCGAGCCTGTGAGAAACGCGCGCGTCACCCTTTTTCAGTCGGCCGTGTTAAGCGGCAGCCGCAGAATGATTCCGCGCGGCCAAACGCGCTCGAACGCTGCCGGGGAATTCCGCTTTCCAAACCTGCTGCGCGGTAGCTACTACGTTCTGGCGACGGGCAGTGCCTGGTTTGCCGACTCGATATCCGGGCTTGAGGAGGCTCAACAGTTCGCTCAATCGCGGCTTGAGGTGCTGGCCGAGCAAGGCCGGGAAGCGAACGGGCCGCCGCCCAAGTTCTCGCCAGATCCGGCGTTTCGCGGCGCGGCGCTCCAGCCTATGTATTACGGCAACGCCCGGTCGGTCGAACAGGCGTCGATCATTCGGCTGGAGACCGGGAGCGAGGTCCAGGCGTCCATCATTCTGCCGTTTACCCGGGCGGTTGCCCTGAAGGGCACGTTGAGCGTTCCGGATGAGGCGAGCGAAGGCCGGGTAGTTCTCTTCAATAGAGTCGGGGACCAATTCGCCGTGTTCATGGATACGTGGGTTGCGAAGGATAAGAAATTCCAGTTCGTCAACGTGCCGCCGGGATCCTATATCATTGTGGCAGTCTCCAGTGCGGCCTCCGCCACATCAGGCTGGGGCCTTGACGACGAGGTCGAAGTCGGAGCGGTGGACGCGGAAGTAATGCTGCGACCTCAGCAGACCGGCTCGCTCGCGGGCCGTGTGCTCTTCGAGGGCGAACGCCCAGCACCGGAGGCCAGTCTGTTTGTGACTGTTCATGGTGAGAAGACCGACTTTCGTTACCGGGCGGAAGTGAATCCGGAAGGAAGCTATTCGCTGAACCGCCTGCAACCCGACCGATATGAAGTCACTGCGGGGGACATGGGTTATATCGCGGCATATCTGACCGGCCCGTCCGGCGAGCGCTTGCCGCTGACGCTCTCCGTCTCATCCGGCGAGGCCCTGCATCGCGATTTGACGCTGACACGAGCGGCGTCCGCGATCGAGGGAACGGTTGAGAAGGCAGGCGTGCCGCAGATTGCGGCTTTCGTTCTCCTGATGCCGAAGGACTCCTCGCGGCAATGGGCCTATCGCATCGATCAGACCGATAGCGATGGGTCATACCGCCTGGCAACGATTCCATCCGGCGACTACTTCCTCATCGCTCTCGGCGAAAGCGAGGATGTCGCCTATCGCGATTCCAAGGTGGCAACCAGACTGCGGCAGGCCGCTCAAACGGTACATCTTGAACCCGGCGACCATCTCACGTTGAAACTGGACGTAGTGAGTGCCGCGGCCCTAAACCTGTCGTCTCTGTGAGTGCGGCTACCGCCTTCTATCCGGGCGGCAGAATTTTCGAGATGTCGTTGTAGATGGCGAAGGCCACGATCACCATGATGGCCACAAATCCGAGCTTAAAGACCGCTTCTTTCACGTTCAGGCTAAGATCGCGCTGCATGGTCATCTCCACCAGCAGCAGAAGGATCGTCCCGCCATCCAGGATGGGGATGGGCAGCAGATTAAAGATCGCCAGGTTCAGGCTGACCATCGACATCAGCATAAAAAACGCAGACGGCCCTTCGCGCGCCGCCTCGCCCGAAAGCTGGGCGATGCCGATGGGCCCGGTGAGGCTCTTGGGCGACATCCGCCGCTCCACCATGCCCTTCAGCAGGTTTACGATGAGCAAGGCGCCTTTAGCGTTCTGGTCGAGGGATTCGCGCAGGGCTTCCGGGAAGGAGAGCCGAGTGGTGATGAGGTCCAGCTTTTGCTGCGGCGAGACGCCGATCATCCAGTGCGCCGGCCCATCCAGCTTTGCCCACGACGGAGTCACCGCGGCCCGCTCTGTGACACCCTTGCGCTGAAACTCGATTTCGAGACTCTTGCCGCCGCTGTTCTTTACGATCTCCTGGAACTTGGTAGGCGAGTGGATCGGCTGGCCATTGACCGCCACCAGGAGGTCGCCTTTTTTGAGGCCGGCCTTGTCGGCCGGATAGCCCGGCTCGATGCCCGCCAACTGAATTCTGCCCCGCTCGTCCCAGCCGGCGTATCCCACACCGGTTCGCTCGCTCAAGATCGGCGTCACAGTGGTGTCGAATCGCTTGCCGTTGCGATCGATGGTGAGATCCATGGGGCGGAAGGCGCTCTCCACTTCCTGGAGACCCACTTCTTCCCAATCCGGATCCGATTTGCCGTACAGGCGGACGATGCGGTCGCCATCCTGGAGCCCGGCTTTGGCTGCGGGAGAATCCGGCATCACGTGGCCGATCACCGCGTGCAGGTCGCTGTCAGCCACTTTCTGATATTTCACCATGTACAGGCCGGTGAGGACTCCCACGGCCAGCAGGATGTTCATGAAGGGGCCGGCCGCAGCGATAATCAGGCGCTGCCAGCGCGGCTTCGCCATGAAACTGCGCGGATCGGTAATATCCTCGTCGGTGGCCTGCTCGCCAGCCATCTTCACGTAGCCGCCTAGAGGGATCACCGAGAAGCGGTAATCGGTCTCGCCGCGCCGGAATCCGAACAGGCGCGTGCCGAAGCCGAAACTGAACGTCTCGACCTTCACGTCGAAGTAGCGGGCCGCCCAAAAGTGGCCCAGTTCGTGGATGTTGATCATGACCCCAATCAGGACCAACAACCACAAGACGTTTTCCAGGAAGACTAGCATAGATTCAAGCCGTTACGATGTTTGCGCGGGCTGCCGCCACGAGTTCGCGCGCCACCGCACGCGACCCCCGGTCGACCTCCAGAATCTCATCGACGGTGCGGAGGCTCCGCACCGGTACACGCGACAAGGTTTCCGCTACGATCTGGTAAATCGAAAGATACCCGATGCTCCCCGCCAGAAATGCCTCTACCGCAATCTCATCGGCCGCATTCAACGTGCAAGTAGCCGATCCCCCGGTCTCCTGGCACTCGCATGCCAGCTTCAGCAGGGGGAACTTCTCGAGATCCGGAGGCAGGAACTCCCACTGGCGCGCGGCTTTCCAATCGATCTTGGGAACCGGTGCCTCGCACCGCTCGGGATAGGTCAGCGCGTACTGGATCGGCATCCGCATGTCGGTGGCCGAGATCTGCGCAATCACACTGCCATCGCTATACTCGATCATGGCATGCACGGTCGATTGCGGATGTATAACAACATCCACCTGCGCTGGCGTGAAGCCGAATAGCCAGCAGGCCTCGATAACTTCGAAACCCTTGTTCATCATCGTGGCGCAATCGATGGTGATGCGGTTGCCCATGCGCCAGGTTGGATGATTGAGAGCCTGCTGGGGAGTCACGCGCGCCAGCGCTTCCCGGGGAGTATTGCGGAAAGGGCCGCCGGAGGCCGTTAGAATCAACTTCGAAACCGCCTTGCGGTTACCCGAGGCCAGGCACTGATGGGCCCCGTTGTGCTCGCTGTCCACGGGCAGCAGTTCGGCGCCGTACTGCCGGACCGCCGCCATCACTAACTCGCCACCGGAAACGAGGACCTCTTTATTAGCCAGGCCCACGCGTTTGCCCAGGCGGACGGCTTCATATGTCGCTTCCAGGCCGGCCACTCCCACGATAGCGGAAATCACCGTGTCGACTTCGGCTGCCGCCACAGTCTGCACCCTCGCCGCAGAGCCGCAAAGCAGCTCCGGCCAGTCTGCACGCGCCAATCCAGCGGGCGCCAGCGCCTCCACAAGGCGATTCAGGGTGTCGGGATCTGCAACAACGGCTACAGCGGGATGAAATTCCAGAATTTGGGAGACCAGCGTCTCGACATTGCGGCCGGCCACCAGCGCATGTACTTGGTATGCGGAGCGAGTGCGCCTTACAACATCCAAAGTACTTCTGCCAATCGACCCGGTAGAGCCCAGCAGAGTCAGAGTTCTCATGTTCGCGGCGCTTTTGACGCGCAACGCCATGATATCACGCTGAACTTAGTCGGAACTCCGAGGGGGTCCGAAATTGCAATCTCAGGTATTTTCCCTACTTGGTGAAGGCCTCTAAACCCTTTCGGGCGCCGGGGAGGATGCTTCAGGGGTCTTTATTTTAGAGGTTAGTCTCGCTTTGGTGGGAGTTGCCTCCCCGGCTTGATTCCAATATTAATAGATTCCGAATTTGGAATCAACAGAAATCTGTATTTATTTTTAGGATAACCGTGATAGAAGGCGCTTATCGGGGTAAATCTACTCAACCAAAGGCCAAAAAAGCCCGCCACGTCGTCACCACTAATGTGTGGGTTACAATGCTGGCCCGAATACTCCCTGCCTGGTTGCGCGCCCGCCCACAAAACCAACCGAGGATGCTAGCCGCCAGAGCCATCCTCCAGTTAGGAAAAGCGCCGGCGAACCAGAGATGAGCGGACCCGAATATTAAAGATGTCAGGATCAGTGCGGCTGCCTGGCTCCAGGTCCACTCCTCGATCCACTGCTGCAATACTCCACGAAAGAGAAACTCCTCGGCCAGAGCCAGGCACCACAAATAACTGATAAACGTCCCGGCAATCACCCAGAGCGGTGCGAGGTGCGTCACGTGCACCGCCTTGAGTGCCAGAGCCACGGGAATACCTACAGGCAAAAAGTAGACGTAGTGGAGCAATCCGATCCGCCATTCCGTGCGGCTGGGGATGAACCCGAAGCCGGTCTCGGGCACGCGGCGCAGCAGCATCAGGCATAGGGCCGCGCAGAGGAATAGTGAGATTCTCCCCAGTTCGGCGGCGTAGAGGCGGATGGGCGTGCGATAGATCGGCTCGAAGTATCGTCCCAGGGAAATCCACACCACCAGGGCGAGGAAGCCGGCGTCGACCAAAGGACTGGGAGGCAGAACCAGGAACCACAATCCCAATCCCAGCGCGACCGCCGCCAGTTGTACCAGGCCGGTCCACTGGAATGTCACTGGCCCCAGGCAGCAAATCAGGTAGGGCGCCACGGTGACGGTCAGGAGGATCACAGGGAGCCGCACTCCCGAAAGGCGCTCGCGCAGCGTGGGGAATCCCGTAACCAGATAAAATGGGTAAAGAAAGATAGTGGCGGCCAACACCGGAAGCGCCGCCGAGACAGGAATGGCCTTCGCCCGCGCGTATCCCATGCCAGCAGCACCCAGCAGAACCCAGCCAATCGGCAGAGCCGCCCGGAAGCCGCCAGGCGTTTTAGCCATCGGCATCATTCTAGCATT
>CAYRWE010000150.1:0-12174 GCA_964427655.1 uncultured Solibacteraceae bacterium
TCGGCGTAAGTATTGTCCGCCATAGCGAACACCTGGTCGCCGACGGAAAAGCCTTCCACTCCCGGCCCAATCTTGACCACCGTCCCCGCGATATCGACTCCTATGAGGCCCGGGAACCGGATGGGATAAAAATCCTTCGTTAATCCAGCACGCCGCTTGTAGTCGATCGGATTCACGCTCGTGGCGGCGACCCGCACCAGCACCTCGCCCGGACCCGGAACCGGGTCAGGGTACTCCTCGAACTTGAGTACTTCCGGACCACCATATTCGTGGACAACAACTGCCTTCATGATTCACCTCCAAGTCGGACAAACAAGCATTAATGAACACTTGCATGAAGAAAACCGGGGGGTGGGGCGCCGAAATATCGGTTTCGCGCCAGCATTTTCCTTTTTCAAATCCCATTATGCTGACGGTACACACTGGCCTTCCCTCGTAGTTTATTACAGTATGGCGATCGACACGCAGAGGAACCCGCTAACCCGACTTGGTCACCCGTGGCCGATTCCGGAGCGCCTGCCGGTGGACCGGGTTGTACGCACCCGCGTTTTCCGGACCGGTTAGCCGCGTTCAGCAATTCCTGACTCGCCACCTCGCGAGACCAGGCTAGTCAATTCGCCAGTTGAATCGGCCGATAGCGCTTCAGTGCGAGCTTCCTTCCCTGGATGGTGGCTGAGACATCCCGATCCGCTTCGGCCGCGGTAACCTGGCCATTCCGCAACTGGAGCACGAAGCTGCATTCCGCACTGAACGTTGCATCGGGTTTACCGTCACCATCAATGTCCACCGTGCGGCCGACTCCACCGGCCGCCGTCCGGCCCACATAAATGCTGCCTGTCACTTTGCCAAGCACCGATGAGAAATCCCGGCCGTGGACGGTAAAGCTCTCCCTGACTGCCTCAGCCTCCGGATCGCCGGCGCCTCGCGGATAAACAAACGTTGTATTGGCTACCGATGAAACACGAACGCCAACGGGCCGAAGATCGCCGAAGGTGCTCCGCAGCGCTGGCGCCTCCGAGAAAGTCGGCGCAGCGCCAACTGCGATGAAGTTCTGCTCGTCGCTCCCGTTTGGATAGCGAACGCTCTGAATCCCGGCGCGGCTCGATCGCTCGAGAGGAGTACCGTCATTCTCGATCGCCGGCCACGTCATACCCCAGCGGTAGTCGTCGGCGGAAGTCTTTGTCACAACCGACAAGACTCCGTCCGGTGTGAGCGTGAATTCGTCGCGGAATGACGGTCCGCCGAGACCCGGACGAGGGCTGTAGTCGATTGCGCAGCGCACGAGCAGTGGGTGGACCAACTGCACTGTCCAGACGCCGCGATACCGTGAAGATAAGTCGGCCAGGCGAAGCCATCGCCCATTCTCGAAGAACTCTGGAGCAAATGTCACCCCGCCGCCGCCGACCAGTGCTCCGTCGGATGGTCCCAGACGTGTTTCCCAACCGGGGCGAGCGAATCGCACTACACCCAGCGGCGTCCAGCGGTTTCCGTCAGTCTCAGCTTCCTGGCCTCGCAGGTTCGCCTGCATATACATGCCGCCTGCGTTCGCAAAGACAGTGGCGAAGCTGTCATCTGTCGCGATCGTGTAGCCTCCGATCTCGGTAGGGGACGGCGCCTCCCGGATCGAACTGGTTCGAATATGAAACGCTTCGGCCAGGTGAAACATCAGGGAGCCGGTGTAATTGCTGTACTGGCTGGCCGTCTGATACCCGACCCGCAGGGCGGGATCGAAATGGTTCTTGGTAATGAAGTACGAACCGGCCCAAGGGCCGTCGGTCCTCCGCCATCGCGATATGCTCTGAAAAGCCATCAAGGCCGCATGACGAAACTGGCCCGCCGATTCCAGGTCGCCACGTTGAAAAGCGCGCTCGGCCATCACTTCGAAAGCCAACTGATATCCGACATCGACCCAGACATGATCGTCAGTCCGGCCGTTCGAGGGTACCTGGCCGCTGGGATCCTGAAGGAGTAGGGTGAAGCGCGTGCCTGTTTCGACGGCTTTCTGAATCTCCCCCGCGCTGGGTCCGTCGTAACCCGAATGGACAAGCGCCAGCAGGTTGCCGCGCCCCACCGCCTCGACGCTCAGCGTATCGGGATCGCTCGACCGGTCATGATATAGCCACCATGGGTCGCCGGTGAAGCGATCCCGTTGGCGTTCCTTCCAGGCGTCTTCGATAGCCGCGATTGCATCCGCGCGGGACACCAGCCCAGCGGTATACCGCAGCCATTCGCCTTTCATCTTGTAGGTTTCCCAATTATTGACCGACCCTCGAACAATCTCACGCCAGGGCCGGTTCATCCGCCCGCGCCATCTCTTGAGTGTGTCGGCTGGAACCTGTTTGGCGTATAATTCGAGGGCTTCTGTCAGTGCCGGGATGAAGAACTCTCCGTGTCGATCGGGAATGGCATCGCGGCCACCCGCGAAGTCCGCTGTCGAATGATCCATTGCTTTCACGCCGCTTGGCAGAAGATCACGGGCCCGGCCCGCCGCGGTGAGCGTGCCGACGGCGTATGCGAAATACGGTGTTGAGTATTGAAGCTCGCGCTTCAGGAAAGGATCGATGATCGCTCCGCTGGCGTCCTGGTGCTGGACGCTGAACCGGCAGATCCCTTCGACGACATCGAGATACTTCTCAGGTTCGGTATGCAACGGCTGCCACGGGCGGGCGGTCAGATGAAATTCCGCGCGGTGCACCTGCGCTGGCGCTGCACCCAGCGCCGCGACGCATAGTAAAGTAGCAATCCTCATGGCAGAACCTTTCCCTGGACTCGAGCCTCATTCAGGGCTCCCGTGTGCTGTCCAGCATACACCCGCGAAGAACTCGAGCACCTTCACCGATACCGGCTCGGAGAGATCTTCGGCGGCGGAATCCGTTTCTTGTTTTGCCCAGGGATTTCGTCCAGGCATGCATTCCCGGACATAGGCGATTAAACTGGATAGTCACATCCCACACTCGAGTCGCATTATGGGCCACTGGACCAGACGTGATTTATTGAAGAGCGGCATGGCGGCTTCGGCCGCGGCCGCTACGCAGTCGGGCACGACCGCCAAGAACACCTCCTCACCCAGCTCCGCGCCGCCAGCCTCCAACGTCGAAAGAGAGCGGCTGTTGCTCGATTTCGGCTGGCGATTCCATTTCGGCCACGCCCGGGATCAGGCCAAGGATTTCGATTTCGGCGGAAACGCGAAGGCCGCTCAGACGTTCGCCAAAGCCGGCAATTTCCTGCCCGTGTGCGGGGCCGGCTTCGACGATAGCGACTGGGAGAAGATCGACCTGCCGCACGATTGGGCGGTGGGCCTGCCGTTCGTCGAGGCTCCCGCGCTGGTCGCGCAGGGCTCGAAACCGCTGGGCCGCCCGTATCCCGAGACCAGCATCGGCTGGTACCGGCGCGTGTTCGATATCCCCGCCGGAGATCTCGGCCGCCGCCTGGCCGTGGAGTTCGATGGCGTCTTCCGCAATGCCCTGGTCGTGTTCAACGGACACTACCTGGGAGAGAGCATGAGCGGGTATGCGCCCTTCCGCTACGATCTCACCGATTACGCCAACTACGGCTCGCGGAATGTGCTGGTGGTGCGCGCCGATGCCACGCTGCACGAAGGCTGGTTCTACGAAGGCGCGGGAATCTACCGGCACGTGTGGCTGACGAAAACCAGCCCGGTGCACGTGACTTACTGCGGAACCTTCGTCCGTTCGCGCGTCGAGGCCGGCGCCGCTACGGTCTCGATCACCACCGAGATCGACAACGATTCCGACTCCGAGAAGCCCTGCGAGGTGGTCTCGACCATCGTCGATTCGCAGGGCCGCGCCGCCGCCAGCGCCCGGTCCCAGGCCGCGCCCGTGCCGGCCGGCAGCAGGCGCGCGGTGGAGCAACGCATCCCCGTGGCGAATCCGGCGTTGTGGTCGATCGAGACACCCAATCTGTACACGCTGCGCACGGTCGTAGAGACGGGCGGCCAGGCGGTGGATCGGTATGAGACTCCGTTCGGCATTCGCACCATACGGTTCGATCCCGACCGCGGCTTCTTCCTGAATGAGAAGCCGCTCAAGATCAAGGGCACCTGCAACCACCAGGATCACGGCGGCGTGGGCGCGGCCATGCCCGACCGGCTGCAGTACTTCCGCCTCGAAAAGCTCAAGGAGATGGGATCCAACGGCGTGCGCGCCTCGCACAACCCTCCCACTCCGGAGTTGCTCGATGCGTGCGACCGTATGGGCATGCTGGCGCTCGACGAGACACGCATGATGGCCGCAACTCCCGAAGGCTTCAGCCAGCTCGAACGGCTCATACGCCGCGACCGCAACCATCCGAGCGTGTTCCTCTGGTCGCTCGGCAATGAAGAGCTGGAACAGACCACCGAACGCGGCGCCCGCATCGTCGCCACTATGCGGCGTTTCGCCAGGCGGCTCGACCCCACGCGCCTGATCACCGTCGCGCAGAACCGCGAACTCGGCAAGGGCGTCTCGCACTCCATCGATGTGCAAGGCTTCAATTACCGCGAGGAGCAGATCGACGGATTCCACAAGAACTTCACCAAGCAGCCCATGATCGGCACCGAGACCGGCAGCATCGTCTCGACGCGCGGCGTGTACGAAACCGACAAGGAAAAGGGCTACGTCGGCGCTTTCGATTCGAAGATTTATCGCTGGCCCGGAGCGGCACAGGATTGGTGGAAAATCTACGCGGAACGCGCCTTCCTCGCGGGAGCGTTCGCCTGGACGGGCTTCGATTACCGCGGCGAACCAACGCCCTATCAGTGGCCCTGCATCAGCTCGCACTTCGGACTGCTCGATATGTGCGGCTTCCCCAAGGACAACTTCTACTATCACCAGGCGTGGTGGAGCTCGAAGCCGGTGCTCTACATGCTGCCGCACTGGAACTGGCCCGGCCGGGAGGGCCAGTCGATGGAGGTCTGGGTCCACGCAAACCTCGAGCGCGTGGAGCTGTTCCTCAACGGAGAGAGCCAGGGTTCGCAGAACGTGACACCCAATTCGCGCCTGGTCTGGAAGGTGAAGTACGCTCCGGGAACGCTCGAAGCACGCGGCTTCAAGGGCGGCGAACAAGTGCTGGCATTCCGGCGCGAGACGACCGGCCCAGCCGCGAAGATCGTGCTCAAGCCGGATCGCGCCCGGATCGATGGCAACGGCGAGGATATCTCGATGGTGTCGGTCGAGATTCAGGACCGGCAGAATCGCGTGGTGCCGGTCGCCGATAACGAAGTCGAATTCAAAGTCACCGGCGCGGGCAAGCTCATCGGCGTCTGCAACGGCGATCCCAGCAGCCACGAGCCGGATAAGGCCACGCGGCGCACGGCCTTCAACGGATTGTGCATGGCGATCGTGCAGGCGGCGCGGGAGGCCGGCGAGATACGGATTGAGGCTTCCTCGCCGGATCTCGAAGGGGCCAGCGTGACGATCGAGTGCCAGGCCGCCAAGCTAAGGCCGGCGGTGTCGTAGGGGAGCGCTTGTCCCCGCCCGAAAACCGCTTGCTAACGCGCGCGGCTCAGTGTCGATTCTGAGCCGCGACGGTAACGGAGCGGTCTTCCAGCCAATTACCCGTTCAGCTCTTGAACATGTCCTTGAGCGGACCGAGCAATCTCTTGTCTATCTCGGTGAAGGGATGCGGCTTGTAATTCTTCTTTACGTCCGCGATCTTCTCGCCGATCACGTCGATCTTGCCGAGGTCGAAGTTCCCCAGGCCCATCTGCTCGCAGTAACGCAGGTACGCCAACTGGTTTGCATCGATCCCCATGGTTTCGACCGCCACGCGATCCACCGCGATGTAGTCGGTCGACGCCATGGCCACGCCGTGCTGAATGGGATCTCCGGTGACCGGACCTGCGCCTTCCATTCCCACCAGCCCGTCCACCACACCGGCGCCCCAGAAGGGTTGCAGCCGCACCGAAGCCAGCGTCCAGTTGTAGTGCG
Organism: uncultured Solibacteraceae bacterium; assembly: GCA_964427655.1. Classification (GTDB taxonomy): domain Bacteria; phylum Acidobacteriota; class Terriglobia; order Bryobacterales; family Bryobacteraceae; genus CAVQNQ01. Next base: position 5,928 of record CAYRWE010000150.1, read on the forward strand.
TCTGGTGCAGTCCCTCGTGGAGCTTGGATTTATCGCTCCAGCGCGGATTGTTACTGGGGCTGCGCAGCGGGGCGCCCATCGCCATGTTTTTCACGGTCATGGTGGCGACGGCGGTTTCGTGCGTCTTGGGAATGGCGCAGCAGATGATGAACGCATCCGGATCGAACAGCCGCGCGGCCATGCGGATCGGCATGGGGCGTACGTTGGTATCGATCAGCGGCACGACCTGAAACTTCTCCTCGCGGTTGAGGTCGATCAGTTGAACGTTGAACTTCTTGAACTCCGTCGCGAGCTGCGCGTATTTGAAGTTCTCAAACGCGGTGAGCGTGTCGTTGGAGGAAGCCTCCGCGACCACAACCTTGCCTTTGAACCGCGGCCCCAGGTAATCCAGGATGCCCGCGATGGTATCCACGTGCGTCGAAGCCACCTGGTTGGTGACGCTGGTCAGGTTGGGCTTGATCAGCACGTACTTCTTCCGCTTCAGGCCGGGCAGCAACTGGGCGTCGATGGCGACCATGGCTTCGTAGATCATCTTGCGCCGCTCGGTGCCGCGGACCAACGAAACCGTGGAACGCCCAGACACCGGCACCACGGGCTGGAGGTGGAGCTCGCCGGCGGGCTGGGGAGGCCCCGGGGCGACACCGTTGGGAGGAGTTTGTTGGGCACGCAGCCGGGCGGCGCCGAGTAACGCGGAGCCTGCCCCGATCCCCGTCAGGAGCGACCTGCGCGTGAAATACGGAAGCTTCATGGAATCACCTCACCGCATATGATAATCCGATTGTGTGGATTTCCGCGACGTTTCGTGCATTTAGGGGCCGCTTTCTCCCGGCGCCCGCCGCCGCGAAACGGCAGCTATCTCCCGGCCCCTGAGCCGCTTAGTGCGACTTTTCGAAGGGGATTCCGTATTCCCGGATGACCGCGTCCGATATGGAGATGCCCAGGCCGGGCCGCTCGGGAACGGCCCAGGAGGCGGCGTTGTCGTCCCAGTTCCCGAACAACTCGGCGTACATTTTCGGATTGCGCGCGCCTTCCTCTAGAATCAGGAAATTACTCATGGCCGCGCTCAGGTGCAGATGCGCCGCGGTGCACACGGGCGTGTTGGGGTTGTGAGGCGCCACGGTCATGAAGTGCGTGTCGGCCATCTCCGTCATTTTGCGCAGTTCGGTGATGCCTCCGCAGCGCGTGGCGTCCGGCTGCAAGATGCGCAGAGCGTCCATTTCGATGAATTCCCGCGCCTGAAGCCGGGATTGCATGCGCTCCCCGGCGGCCAGCGCAACCGAGGTGGCGCGCTGCACCTCGCGCATCGCGGTGGGATTGCCGCCGGTAACCGGCTCCTCTAAGAACAGCACATGATAAGGCTCAAGAACCTTGGCGATGGCGATGCCCGATGCCACGTTGAACTTGCCGTGGGCCTCGATGCAGATATCGAAATCCGGGCCGCCTTCACGAATGCCCTGCACCATCTGTTCGAGTTCCCGCAAGGTCTTCAGGCTGACCTGCCGGTCCGCGTTCACCCGGTCGAAGAACGGATCGTACTTCCCGGCCACGGCTCCCTCGGCCACCAGCTCTTTCGTTCGTTTGGCGTAGGCTTCGCGGGTGCGTTCGATGTTCCGGCCCCAGCGGTAACTGGTGTAGATCTTGACCCGGTCGCGCAGCTTTCCGCCGAGCAGCTTATATACCGGCACGCCGAGCTTCTGGCCCACGATGTCCCACAACGCGCAATCGATGGCTGCTATCGAGGACGAGACCGAGGCGCCCAGGCTGGATCCCCGCCGGCTCCATATGCCCTGCCAGATGCTCTCAATATTCCAGGCGCTCTTCCCCACAAGGGATTCGGCGACGCGCTGGATTTCGGTATAGATTGGCGCCACGTCGCCCCAGCTCGAGCCATCGCCCCAACCTGTGATGCCATCCTCGGTTTGGATCCGGCACAGCAGAAAGTGGACGTCCTTCAGCTCCGTCAGGGTGTCCCGCTGCAATTGCAGGATCACGGGAGTGACGCTCTTGATTTTGAGCGGGCTGGAATCCCCACGGGCCTGGTTCAGGACGGAATTCGTCTGCGCCCCGGTCCAGGCGCTCACAGCGCTCACGCCCGGCCCCACGGCGATGGCGCCTCCGCCCAAAACGCCGGCGGCTACGGTCTTTAAGAAGTTCCGCCGGGCAGTGGTGCTCGCGTTCTCGTTAGGCATGCCGTTCCTCCCGCATGAGATGGCTAAACAGAGATTCTAGCCGCTTTTGCATATCACCGAGGAAGCCGCGCGACTTTCGAAACGATTAGTGAGAAACTGCGGGATGTGTTCACCCCGAGATCGCTCGAGGCCAATAGCGGGCGCCACCCCCGCCGCCGGGCTTATCCCATCGTGTTATCGATCCTGCTCTTGGCCTTCCCGGCCGCCTGTGCCGCGGCACAGACCGGCGCCGGTCAGAGGCCTTCGGTTGTGCTTGAAGGCAACGTCGCGCGTGTGATGGTCGATCTGGGCGGCGGGTCCATTGCGGCGTTTCAATTCAAGGATGGAAGCGTGAACCCGCTCTCGTGGACAGAGGGCGGAGCCGCTGGGATGGAGCCTCACCCCATGGGCCACTTCTTGTGCCTGGACCGCTGGGGACCGCCCTCCGAAGCTGAACAGAAGAACGGGATGCCGTTTCACGGCGAAGCTTCGCGGGTCCTGTGGCGGGTTATAACGCCACCGGAAAAGAAAGCCGGCGGCATCCGGACCGAAATGACGGCCAATCTGCCTCTGGCCGGTCTTACAGTGAGACGGCGGATGGAACTGGCCGAGGGAAACGCGTTCCTGCGCGTCGCGGAATCGGTGACGAATGGGAACAAACTGGGGCGCGTTTACAATATGGTGCAGCATCCCGCCATCGCGCCGCCTTTTCTCGATGAGGCCACGTTGGTCGATACGAATGCCCGCCGCGGCTTCATGCAGCAGAGTCCCCTTCCGAATCCCGAAGAACCGGCGGTCTTTTGGCCGCAAGCCTGGCGCGAGGGACAGCCCGTCAACCTGCGTCACCTGACCGATAACGACGAACCTAACGTCGTCTCGTTTACGATCGACGAGCCATACGGATGGGTGACGGCGGCCAGCCCCACTTCGGGCGTTCTAATCGGGTACATCTGGAAAACCGAAGAGTATCCCTGGCACGACAATTGGCGCTCGGTGAGGAACGGAAAGCCCGCCGCACGCGGCCTGGAGTTTGGCACCACCGGCCTGCATCAGCCTGTACCGGTCCTGGTGAAGAAAGGCAAGATCTTCGGCCGGCCGGTGTTTGCCTATATCGACGCCGGCGAAACCACCACGCGATCCTACGCGGCTTTTCTATTTAGGATTCCCGCCGATTACCGGGGCGTCGAGACGGTGTCGTACCAGGCCGGCCGGCTGGTGCTCCGGGAACACGGGCCCGGAAGGGGACGGGATCTCGCGATGGAGATCGGGAATCTCTTCCCGGATTAGAGCGGCTCACAGATAGTTGAGATCACCGGCCCGCGGAAGCCACTTCACTTTTGCAGACGATGATCCGCATCGGTTCCATATTGCTCGCGGCCCTGGCCGCGGCGCTCGCGGCCGCCGAGCCGGGAGTCAAGGCCGAGTTCGTAGGTGGCTCGGCGGCGGGGCTCTCCGCTAAGTCATTGGTTCGGTTGGATTTGACTGGCGCGGAGGCGCTGCTCTGCTATTGCGGTGAGACCGTGCTCAGCATCCCCTACCAGAAGGTCGATACGCTCGAATACGGCCAGAGCGTCAGCCGCCGCTACGCGGAAGCCATCCTGTTCTCGCCGGTCCTGCTGCTCTCGAAGTCGCGCAAGCATTTCGTGACCTTGGGCTACCTGGATGCCGATAACCGCCAGCAAGTGCTGGTCTTCCGCGTGGGCAAAGGCGAAATCCGCTCCCTGCTGGCTGCTCTCGAAGCGCGCACCGGCCGGCGCGTGGAGTTTCAGGACAACGAAGCGCGCAAGACGGGGAAGGGCTGATGAGGATGCTTCCGGCCTTTCTGCTGGCTGTGGCGATGCTGCCGGGCGCCGACGAGCCTCCCGCGCCCGGCAGCCTCGAGGAGGCCAGCTTGCGGCAGTTGCGGCAAGTCCGCCGCGTGTACGTGGATCGTCTGACAGGGGGCGAAACGGCGGCGCAGATGCGCGATATCCTGATCGGCAGCCTGGCGGAATGCCGGCTATTCGTACTCACCGAGAACCAGGAGCGCGCCGATGCCATAATGCACGGGGCCGCCGAAGACCTGGTGTTCACCGAAACGCACCAATCGTCGGACAGCATCAACGCCCGTATCAGCATGGGGCAAGGCCGCACGTCCAGCAGCACGCGCGGGAATTACGGGGGCGTCGGCCTGGGGGAGAACGAATCGGAGCACTCGGCCGAACGGCGGCACGAGGCGCTGGCGGCTGTGCGGCTAGTCAACAAGGAGGGCGACGTGATCTGGTCATCCACCGCGGAGAGCCAGGGCGCCAAGTTCCAGGGCGCCAGCGCGGACGTGGCCAACCGGATCGCGGCCAAACTAAGGGAGGATTTCGAGAGGGCGCGGAAGCTGAGGTAGTGCGGGGTCGAGTTATTAGCTCAGCTTGCGGACTTAAAGCAAGCTCAACGCGGAGGCGCGGAGACACGGAGATTCGCGGAGAAGACATCAAAGAGATTTGCAGGCCAAGACTCACGGGGCCGCCCCGTCAAAAAGTCAAAACCTGAGTGCGCGAAGACAGCGGAGGTTCGTGGTGGGGCGGCACGCGTGGCGGAAGGTTGAAGCCTCTTTTGTCTTCTCCGCGAGACCTCCGCGGCTCCGCGTCTTCGCGGTGAGTTATAGGCCCGCTCTATCGCAGCAGATCCTCTAGCTGAATGCGCGTGTCCGTGCGGGCGTCGCGGTATTTCACGATTACGGGCGTGTAGACCGAGATGCCCCACTCTTTGCCGGGGCCGCTCGTGACGGCGCGTGAGCCGGCTACGACCACGGCTTCCTCGGGAATGACCAGCGGCTGGTCGTCGGTGGCCCGGTAAACCGTGTTGCGGACCAGGTCGTAAACCGGCGTCGAGCGGTTGAGGATCGTGCCAGATCCCAGCACGGAGCGGCGCTTCACCACCGTGCCTTCGTAGATTCCGCAATTGCCGCCGACCAGGACATCGTCTTCCACAATTACTGGCAGGGCGCCCACCGGCTCGAGTACGCCGCCGATCTGGCTGCACGCGGAGATGTGGCAGTTGCGGCCCACCTGCGCGCAGCTTCCTACCAGGGCGTGCGAATCCACCATCGTGCCGTCGTCCACATACGCGCCCACATTGATGTACATGGGAGGCATGCACGTAACGCCCGTGCCGATGTGGCAGCCATCGCGAATGCTGGAGCCGCCCGGAACGATGCGCACGCCGCTCTGGGCCGTGAAACGCTTCACAGGGTAGGTGGATTTATCGAAAAACGGCTGCCGCTCGGAATCCACCGAGAGATCCACAATGCCGCCCATGCGGAATCCCAGCAGGATGCCTTTCTTTACCCAGGCGTTCACGCGCCAGCCGGCGGGCGTGCCGGGGCACGGCTCGGCGGCGCGCACGCTGCCATCGTTCAGAGCGGCCTTGAACGCGGCGAAGAGCTGGAAGTGCTCGTCCGTGTAGGCGGCCGGCTTTTCGTCGTAGAGCCGCTCGATTTCAGCTTGCAACGGGCACCTTCTTCAGCAAACCCATCTCATTCAGCACGGCTTCGATCTTAGCCAGGTTGGCGGCCGCGGGCGGCACCAGCGGCAGGCGGAATACCGGATCGAGCAGGCCCATCAGGCCCATCGCGGCCTTCACGGGGATGGGGTTCGATTCCACGAAGTTGATGTTCATCAGCGGCAGGTAGCGGGCCTGGAGCGCACGGGCCGCCGCGAAATCGCCGCGCAGACAGGCATGCGCGAGCTCGGCCATTTCAGCGGGGATCTGGTTGGCGACCACCGATATCACCCCGCAGCCGCCCAGCGCGACCACTGGGATGGTGACCGCGTCGTCGCCCGAGAGCACCTTGAATCCGGGGCGGACCTGGTGCACGATGTTGGCCACTTGCGCCAGGTTGCCGGAGGCTTCTTTGACCCCGATGATGTTCTCGATCTCCGACAGGCGCGCCAGCGTGCCCGGCTCCACGTTCACGCCCGTGCGCCCTTGCACGCTGTAAACAACGATAGGCAGCTTGACGCCCGCGGCGATGGCTTTGTAGTGCTGGTAGAGGCCTTCCTGGGTGGGCTTATTGTAGTAGGGCGTCACCGAGAGGATGCCGTCCG
>CAYRWE010000151.1:0-12085 GCA_964427655.1 uncultured Solibacteraceae bacterium
CCCAGCTTGATGAGCGCCTGCGGCACGGTGTTGTTGACGATCTTGATCACGCCGCCGCCCACCAGCTTCTTGTACTTGATGAGGGCGAGATCCGGCTCCACGCCGGTGGTGTCGCAATCCATCATGAATCCGATGGTTCCGGTGGGCGCGATAACGGTCACCTGGGCGTTGCGGAATCCATGGCGGCGGCCGGATTCATAAGCGTCCTGCCAGCACTGCTGGGCGCCCTGGAAGAGGGCCGCGGGGACGTTCTGGCGGCGAATGCGGGCGGCCGCGTCGCGATGCATGCGGATGACTTCGAGGAACGGCTCGTCATTGGGCGGGTAACCCTCGAACGTCCCCATGGCGGCGGCCACACGCGAACTGGTCAGGTAAGCCTGCCCGCACATCACCGCGGCGATGGCGCCGGCGTAGTCGCCCCCCTGCTGGCTGTCGTAGGGGATCCCCAGCGCCATCAGCAAGGCCCCCAGGTTGGCGAATCCCAAACCCAGCGGCCGGAAAGCGTGCGAGTTCTCGCAGATCTTCTGGGTGGGGTAGCTGGCGTTATCGACGATGATCTCCTGGGCCAGGATGAGGGTATCGACGGCATGGCGGAAGCCCTCCACGTCGAACTGGCCATCCGCGCCCACGAACTTCATCAGGTTCAGGGAAGAGAGGTTGCAGGCCGAGTCGTCCAGGAACATGTACTCGGAACAGGGATTCGAAGCGTTGATGCGCGCGGTATTGCGGCAGGGGTGCCAGCGGTTCACGGTGGTATCGAACTGCATACCGGGGTCGCCGCACTGGTGGGTGGCCTCGGCGATCTGGCGCATGAGATCCCGCGCCTTATACTGCTTGACGGGCTGGCCGGTGGTCACGGACTTGGTCCACCACTCGGCGTCGCGGGTCACGGCCTCCATGAAGTCGTCGGTGGCGCGCACGGAGTTGTTGGCATTCTGGAAGAAGATCGAGCTGTAGGCTTCGCCGTCGAGCGAGGCATCGTAGCCGGCTTCCACAAGCGTGTGAGCCTTCTTCTCTTCCTTGGCCTTAGCCCAGATGAACTTCTCGACATCGGGGTGATCCATGTTCAGGATCACCATCTTAGCCGCGCGGCGCGTTTTGCCGCCGGACTTGATCACGCCCGCGAAGGCGTCGAATCCCTTCATGAAGGAGAGCGGCCCGGAGGCTCGCCCGCCGCCCGAGAGCACGGCCTCCTCCTCGCGTATGGGAGAGAGGTTGGAACCGGTGCCGGAGCCCCACTTGAAGAGCATGCCTTCGGTTTTGGCCAGGTCGAGGATGGATTCGAGCGAGTCCTTTACTGAGACGATGAAGCAGGCCGAGCACTGCGGCCGCATGACGCCCGATTCCAGCTTGGTGACGCGCCCTTCCTGCTGGTCGAAGATCCAACCGTAGCCGCGGGTCTCTTTCACGCCCACGTTGAACCACACCGGGGAGTTGAAACAGGCCTTCTGCGAGAGCATCAGGTGGGCCAGCTCGAAGCGGAAATTCTCGGCATCCTGGTCGGTTGCGAAGTAGCCATCCTTCTTCCCCCAACCGGAGATGGTGTTGACTACGCGTTCCACCAGTTGCGCTACGCTATGTTCGCGATCCGGCGACCCAGGCTTGCCGTAGAAGTACTTGCTGGCCACGATGTTGGTGGCCGTCTGCGACCAATCCACGGGGACTTCCACATCGCGCTGCTCGAAGATCACCGAGCCCTTATCGTTGCCGATCGACGCGGTGCGGGTCTCCCAACGCACCTCGTCATAGGGGGTTCTCCCGCCTTCGAGCCGTGCGGTGAAGTACCGAGAAAAAGAGATGCCGGATTTTGACCGGCTGGTCTCTCTGGATTCAGAAATTTCAGATTTCATTGTGAGATCGACGGAAAGCTGTCCCATGTTCTCCTCCGTTACGCCCTCTCCCCGAGAAAAAGACGCCTCCGTAATCTTGCCCCAACATCTAGTATAACGTCAAGAACTTTATCTATATGGAGTGTGTTACGGTTACCAGCATTACCACAATCCTAGTACCTTCCACCACAGACCTCCCAGGCCCAGCCAGATGGCCACATTCAGCAGGGAAATCACGAAACCCAGTTTCCACCATGTGGACTGGCTGACGTATCCGGCGCCAAAAAAGACCGGTGCGGCGCCCGTGCCGTAGTGCGTCATGCCGGCATTGAGGCTTGAAAAATACCCCAGCGCCAAAGCGGCGACCAGGGGCGGGCATCCGCCCAGCACGAGCGCTCCCAGGAAGGCCTGATACAAGGCCGTGGCTTGTGCGGTCATGCTGGCGAAGGTGTAGTGGATGTAGAGGTATCCCGGAACCAGCAGCATGAAGATGGCGCCCCAGCTCCACCCGTGCAGGTGGCCGATCACGCCGCCCGAAAGCACGCCGATCACGCCGGATTGAGTCAGTTCACCCGCCATCATGAGCATGGGTCCGAACCACATCAGCGCATCCCAGGCGCGGGTCTCGGCCAGCAGATCCGACCACTGCATCACTCCGGTGAGCAGGATGAGGCAAACCGCCGTCAGCGCCACGAACGCATTGGGCACGCCGTGCCAGGGCGCGCTCACCCAGCCGGCCATCACACCGGCCATGATGACCGCCAGCCAGCGCTCGCGCACGCTCATGGGACCCAGCTTGCGGAGTTCCTCTCCGGCCAGTTGCTGGGCCGCCTCGGTGGCGCGGATCTCCGGCGGATAGAGCCGGTAGATCACCCACGGAATCAGGATCAGCGAGACGATTCCCGGCAGCGCCGCGCCGGCCGCCCAACGCCCCCAGTTCAGATCCACGTGGGCGATCTTGCGGGCGAACTCCGCCATCAGTGGGTTGGCCGCCATGGAGGTGAGGAACATGGCGGAGACCACGCAGTTGACCTGGAAAGCCACCACGATCAGGTAGCTGCCGAGCCGCCGGGCGGTGGGGCCCGGTTCGGAATTGAAGGCCTGCGCCACGCTGCGCGTAATGGGGTAGATGATGCCGCCTCCGCGCCCGGTGTCGGAGGGGATAAAAGGCGCCAGAACCAGGTCGGACGCAGCCACTGAATAGCCCAGCGTCAACGCCGAGCGGCCGAAACGGCGAATGAAAAAATACGCCACGCGCAAACCGAAGCCGGTCCCAGTGACGGCCCGCGCGAACAGAAACGCGGTGAAGATCAGCCAGACGTTTTGATCCGAGAAGCCCGAGAGCACACGCCCCGGAGGCACCGTGCGGGTCAGGGCCAGCAGGGTCATGGAGATCAGGACGCTCACCGCCATGGGTACCGGCTGCGCCACCAGGGCCACCACGGTGGAAATAAATACCGCCAGCAGATGACGCTGCGGCGGCGTGAGGGAGGGCAGGGGAGCGAAGTACAGAATCAATCCGGGCGCGAGCACGGCGGCCCACCGCCACCATCCGGATAGGCGGACGCCTCCGGCAGGTTCGGTCTTGCGATTGGGAAAGGTCAAGAGGAGCCTAGCCGCTCACTCTAGCACGCCGGACAGCCAGCCGGCCCGCCGCGCCGCGAACTCCCGCCCGGGACCGACGGTATCAGGCTGCGCCAGCCGCCAGGAGACCACCCGCGCGCCGCGGCTGTGGATCGAAGTGGCGCCGTGCGGCGGCCACCACCCGCTCCAGCTCGTCGCGCTCCAGAGGCTGCGGAAGGACGTCGAAACCTCCCACGTTGAGCACCTCGGCCCACAGGTGATCGTCGGCCGTGCGGGAGGCCACGATGAGCTGTGGCTGCGGCAAAAAGCGGCGCAGGTCATGCAGGATCTGCTTCCAGTTCCAACCCGGGATCTCGCTTTCGGCGATCACCACCTGCGTGTCGTTGCGTTCCAGGTAATCGATGGCCCGGTGCCTGTCCCGAGTCTCGAAGAGCCGCCACTTGCAATGGCGAAAAACGTCGTAGAGCAGCGGCCGATCATGTTGAAATTCGCCCACCAGGAGCGTGGACACAAAGGGAATGCGGGTCACGTCGTTCATATAAATACACCTCTGGGGCTGGTCGCTCACCGCGCGGATTTCAAACTTGGAAAGAGGGGCGAATCGCCACTTTCGCCCTGATTTCAGCTTAACCTTCAGCGGCTTGGGGCACAACCCAAATTCGGGTTACAGCCGGGTTAGAACTCACGCTTAGTGCGGTTCATTACGGACAGTCGCAGATCTCGTAAGGGATCGTACGTAAATCGACCCCTATCTGAATTCAACCGTACGCGCGAGCCTGACGGCGGGGTTCTCGCGCAACTGGGCCAGTACCGTTTCCCGAACCAGCTCGTCGGTCGAGACCACGGCGACGGCTTCGAGCGGCTCGCCGGGAACGGTGGCGGTTTCTCGCCGACCCAGCGAAAAGTTGGCTATATTGATGTGGTTGCGGCCTAACACCGTTCCCACGTGGCCGATGACCCCGGGGGTGTCGCGGTTCTTCATGAAAATGAGGAAACCGGAGAGGGCCGCCTCGCAGTAAATGCCGTCTACTTGCGTCAGGCGAGGCCGTCCCAGCAGCACCACGCCTTCGACTGTGGTGGTTCCCTTGTCCGTTTCTACTTCGATGCGGATGGAATCGGTGTGGTAGGAGTGCTTTTCGTGGTGCTCGGCCACGTTCCAACCTCGCGAATCGGCAATCTGCAGGGCATTCACCAGGTTGGCCTTCTTGTCCGTGGAGCGGCTCAGCACACCGGCCAGCCCGGCGTTGCGCAGTAGCGAGGTATTTCCGTCGGCGATCTTTCCGGAGTAGACCAGACGGACGGTCTGGGGATTCCCCGACATGATGTGCGACGCGAAGCTGCCCAGGCGCTCGGAGAGAGTGGCGTAGGGACCCAGCAGGCGATACTGCTCCACGGAGAGCGAGGGCATGTTGACGGCGTTGATGGCCACGCCGGATTTCAGGAAGTCCACCACCTGTTCGGCGATGCGCACGCCCACGATCTCCTGCGCCTCTTCGGTCGAGCCGCCGATGTGCGGGGTGGCAATCACGACCTCGGAGCCAAAGGGCGCCCAGCCGGGCGGCGGCGGCTCGGTGGCGAATACGTCCAACGCGGCGCCGGCGACTTTGCCGGACTCAATGGCCTCCTGAAGGGCGGCTTCGTCTACCAGCTCGCCGCGCGCGCAGTTCACGATGCGCACGCCCGGCTTCATGCTGGCGAAAGCTTCGCGCGAAAGCATCCCCTGGGTCTCCGGCGTGGCCGCCACGTGCAGGGTGATGTAGTCGCTGGCGCCGTACAATTGCGGCAAATCCACCAGCGCGACTCCTTGGTCGGCGGCGATTTTCGGCGTGATGTAGGGATCGGTCGCGATCACCCGCATTTCGAAGGCCCGTGCGCGCTTGAGGACTTCGCGGCCCACGCTGCCCAGGCCGATGATGCCCAGGGTCTTGCCGCGCAGCTCGTGGCCCATGAACTTCTTCTTTTCCCATTTACCGCCCCGCGTGGAGGCGTTGGCCAGCGGGATGTGCCGCGCCATGGCGAGCATGAGGGCGAGGGTGTGCTCGGCCACCGAGATGGCGTTACCGCCGGGGGTATTCATCACCAGCACGCCGGCCTGGGTGGCGGCGTCCAGATCGACATTATCCACGCCCACGCCCGCGCGGCCGATCACGCGCAGCCGCGGGGCCTTCTCGAGAACCTCGCGCGTCACCTGCACGGCGCTGCGTACCAGCAGCGCGTCGGCTTCGGCGAGATGCCCGGCATACTGCTTGGGATTCGAAACAATGACATTCCAGCCCGGCTCGGCTTGCAATAGCTCGATCCCGGCCGGCGCTAGAGGCTCGGCAATCAATATGTTCATAAGCTTGATGGCGCGGCGGGCGCGCAGGCTCTAGGGAGCCACCGCCGGCTTGGACGCGACCGCGGCGCGCGCATACACTTCCTGGACAGCGGCCACGCCCGTTCCGTACTGCACGGAGCAGCCATTGGCCTTGAGAATAATTTCGAGCTCGGCAATTACCGCGAACAGGTCCGCGAAATCGAAGTATCCCAGGTGCGCGATGCGGAAGATCTTCCCCTTCATGCTGCCCTGGCCGTTGGCGATGATAGAGCCGAAGCGGTTGCGGAACTCCTTCACGATGACTCCGGAATCGAGATTCGCGGGCGCCTTCACGGCGGTGACCGAAGATCCCGGCGAGCCCGCGGCGAACAGCTCCAGCCCCAGTGCCCGGACCGCCGCGCGCGCGCCTTGGGCGAGCAGTTGTGCGTTCTCGATCAGATTGGCCATGCCGATCTGTTTGATGTAGCGCAGCGCTTCGGCCAACGCCAGGATGAGCGCGGTGGAGGGAGTCCAGCTCGATTCGCCGGCGTCGCCGCTCTTTTTTTCCTTCTTCAGGTTGAAATAGTAGTGGGGCAGCGTGGAGGTCTCGGCGAACTGCCAGGCTTTGGGGCCGATGGACATGAAGGCCAGGCCGGGAGGAATCATAAAGGCCTTCTGCGATCCGCCGACGACCACGTCGAGGCCCCAGGCATCGATCTCCAGCGGCATGGTTCCCAGGCCGGTGATGGCATCCACCACGAAAATGGCCGTCGTCTTGGCCACGGTATCGGCCATCGACCGCACATCGTGCGCGGCGCCCGTGGAGGTCTCGGAGGCCTGAACGAAGACGCCCTTTGTGGCCGGCTCGGCGGCCAGCGCGGCTTCCACCCGCGCCGGAGTCACCACTTCGCCGTAGGGGGCGCTGAGCACATTGGCTCCCAGGCCGTAAGCCTTGGCTATCTCCACCCAGCGCTCGCCGAACTTCCCGGCCGAGCAGACGATCACCTTGTCGCCCTTCGAGAAGAGATTCGAGACGGAGGCATCCATGGCGCCCGTGCCGGAAGCGGCGAACATCAGCACGTCATGGGCTGTTCCCATAACCTCTTTGAGGTCCGCGAGACACGCGCGATACAGTTTGCGGAAGTCTTCGGTGCGATGGTGCAGGTCCGCAGCCATCATGGCGTGCAGAGCGGGCGGATAGAGGGGCGTAGGGCCGGGTGTTAAAAGACGCTGTTTTCGAATGTGCATTAGTGTAGGTTGTCCTTTAGAATATCAGACATTTTTCGCACTGAGTTCATGATCGGCGCTCGATGGGCGGCTCCCACGAGCTCTTGTATGTTCACGTCCAGCCGCTCGATGCGCCGCTCGCGCTCGGTTCTCTGTTCATGCCTTTTTCACAGGCCCTGCCGCATAGTGAGTCTGGATGAGGTTCACTTATGAGGCTGACGTCGCTCAAACTCTCGGCTCCTTTCCTGTTACTCCTGCTCATGGCGCGTCCCGGCGCTGCGCAGCGTGAGCGAAGCGGCGAAATACTCCGCTCTGAATTCCAGGTAAGCGCCGGCCTGGTTCTGGTTCCGGTCACCGTAACCGACCATCGGGGCGCCTATGTGGGCGGTCTCGACAAAGACAGTTTTACGGTGCTGGACGACCGGCGGCCGCAGCCGATTACGGCCTTCTTCTTCGAGGACAGCCCATGCTCGGTCGGGCTGGTTGTGGATGCCAGCGGGAGCGTAAAAGAGAGGCTCGATTGGGAGAAAGAGGCGGTCCATTCTTTCCTCGAGTTGGCTAATCCCGAAGACGATTTCTTCGTGGCGACGGTTTCCACCGCGCCCACCGTGCTCGGACGGCCCACAGCCGATCTCACGGAGATCGAGAACCAGGTGCGCGCGGTCAAAGCGGGCGGATGGACGGCGTTGTACGACACCATCCACGAAGCCGCCGAGCGTCTGAAATCCGGCCGGCAAACCTGCCGCGCGCTGGTTGTGCTTTCCGATGGTATCGATAATCACAGCCGTCTGAATAAGTACGAGCTGATGCAATACCTCATGGAGAGCGACGTTCAGGTGTATGTCCTCGGCGTGGAGAGCACGAAGGCCGGCGCCAAGGCTATCGAACTGGCCGACTCGCGGCGCGGTGCCGCTTTCCTGGACGATCTGGCACTGAATACCGGAGGCGTGAGCGTCGCCGCCCTGGAGAGCCAAAGCCCCAGCGGCGCGACGCACCGGATCTCCACCGCTCTGCGCAATCGCTATGTCATCGGCTTTCTCGCTCCGGACGGGGATAGCTCCGATAAGTGGCACACCATCCGCGTCAAGATCGACCGGAGCAAGCTGAACGTGTACGCCCGCGCGGGTTACAAGGCGAGGTGATCTCGAATGAACTCGCGCGATCGGCACGCCGGCCAGGACTACAATGGAATCGTAAACGGTTCCATCCCGGATGTCGAAAGGCCGCGCAATCCGCTCCGCATTCCTGCTGGCGCGCGGCGCTATTCTGATCGCGGCGGTTACGGCCATCTGCTACCGGGCCGGTCTGAACTCGGCCGGCACGGCTCTGGTGTTTCTTATAGCCGTGGTCCTGCAATCCCTGGATTGCAGCCTCCTCGAATCGGCGATCGTGTCGGTTTTGGCGGTCGCCAGCCTGGATTACTTCTTCATCGAGCCGATTTTTTCATTTACCGTTACCGACCCGCTCGACATTGTCACGCTGGCCAGCCTGCTGGTCACCTCGCTTGTCATTACCCGGATTCAGACGCGCAGCCGCGCGGAAGCGGCCGAAGCGAAGCGCCAGCGGGAGAATATGAAGCGGCTCTATAACGTAAGCTGCGAACTGCTTGGCCTGGACCCCGGCTCCGGTTTCGGACCCGCCAGCCTGCGGCCGATTCTGATGGAGTTCGAGCTGCGCGCGGTCTGCGTATTCGAGGCGACCACGCTGGAGTATTATCTGGCCGGAGTCTCGGAGCACGGCTTGGATACGCGTACGCGCGACGCTTATATTTCGGGCCGCGATGCCGACGATCCCGAGTTGCAGATCGCCACGCGATGCCTGTGGGTGAGGGGAACCCCGGGCGGCGCGATCGGTTTCGAGGGCCTGCGCGATCCCCAGCTCACGGCGCCCCCGTTGGCCGCGCTGGTGGCCGCGCATATCGAGAGATGCCGCGCGTTCCGGGCGGCCACCAACGCGGCCGCGCACGCCGAGGCGGAGATGCTGCGTTCCGCCATCCTGGACGCGTTGGCGCACGAGATCAAGACGCCGCTGGCTGCGATTTTGACCGCCGCGGGCGGAATTCGCGCCACCGGAACGATGCAGCCGCAGCAGGCGGAACTGACCGAGTTGATCGAGAGCGAAGCCTCGCGGCTGGCCGATCTCACGTCGCGCCTGCTCAGGATGGCGCGCCTGGATAGGGAAGAGATCAAGCCGCGTCTGGATCAGGTGAGTGCCGTGGAACTGGTGGAAAGAACGGCCAGCCGGTACGCCAACCTTTGGCAAGACCGCCGCATTTCGTTCCGCGCCGAAGGCGAGCCGGCCGAAATACGCGCCGACCCGGAGTTGATCCTTCTGGCATTCAGCCAGTTGCTGGAAAACGCGTGCCGGTATTCTCAACCCGACACCGCCATTTTGATCGGGATTTCGGCGGCCGGCGGCACACTCGCCATTACCGTTTCGAACGAGGGAACGCCCATACCGGCATCCGAGCATGCCCGGATTTTCGACCGCTTCTACAGGGGAACCGAGGCCCGCAATAGCGCGCCAGGATCGGGGCTGGGCCTGTATGTCGCGCGTAAGATCGCGGTAGCGCACGGTGGGGATCTGGACCTGATCGACGCCGGTCCGGACACCGTGGTGTTCCGCTTATCCCTGCCCATTGCCGCAAACGAGGAATCCGTTGTCACTGGAACGGCACAAGCTGTTGATCGTGGACGATGAGCCCGCCCTCCGGCGCGCGCTTCGCACTTCCCTGACCGGGAGCGAGTTCGATGTAATGGAGGCGCGCACGGGCGACGAGGCCCTGGCCGCCATGCGCAGCCAACCCTCCGACGTAGTTCTGCTGGACATCAATATGCCCGGCATGAGCGGATTCGAGGTGTGCCGGCGCATCCGCGCGAGCTCCCCGCGGGTGGGCGTCATCATGGTCACGGTGCGCGACGCCGAAGAGGACAAAGTGCACGCCCTCGAAGCCGGGGCCGACGATTTCGTGACCAAGCCCTACCGGCTGCGCGAGTTGGTCGCCCGGGTGCGCGCGGTGATGCGGCGGCTGGATGCCGGCGCCCAGCCGCAGGAAACCTTACTCCAGGCCGGGGCCCTGGAAATGGACATGGAGCGCAGGAGGCTGACCAAGAGCGGGGTCGAGATTCGCCTGTCGCCCAAGGAGTTCGACCTACTGGCCTACTTCCTGCGCCACCAGGGAGGGCCGATCCTGCATGCGAAGTTGCTGAAAGCCGTGTGGGGACCGGAATACGGCGGCGAGCTGGAGTATCTGCGTTCCTACGTCAAGATGCTGCGGAAGAAGATCGAGGACGACCCCGCGAACCCCGAGTATCTTCTGACCGAGCCGTGGGTGGGCTACCGCTTCCGCAACCCGGCGGACGCGCAGGCGGCGGTGGCCGAAGAGGGGTAGGCGGCGCGCTGTGGATGGCCGGAGAGCGCCTCTTGGATACACTGGGTTTCGATCTTCCCGCTCCATATGTGCTGTGGATGGGCGATCTTCTCGGGGATGTTGGTTTGAAAACGCGGATATTCGCGGGGCATCGATTACTCGAAAGGATCAACTGGCTCCCGAGCCGCGCAGTGAGATCGCCCGGAAGGCGGATAAGGCGGGCGGCCGGGGACGGAAGAAGAAGGACTAGCGCGGGCCGGTGTAGATGTAAAGGCCGAACAGCATGAAGCCGTTGGCATTGCACTGCTGGATTACCTGAACGTCATTTCCGGTCAGGAAGAGCATCGGTTTTCGGTACAGGCTTGGGCAGGCTTGCGTCAGGTAGAGGGCCAATGCGGAATTGGCGACCGTTCGGACGACGCGTTCGGCTTTTCCGGGCGCGGGCGGCGGGGTGGAGGGAGAGTTGGCCACTGTTTGTTCCGGTCCCGCTTCAGTTTCATTCTGGACTGGTGTGCGCACGACTCCAGGGCCGGGGTAGTATCGGACGCCGACAACACGGTTGTGTTTGAAGATAACCAGGAATGTCGATTCGCCCGGCAACTTCCAGTCTTCGGTCAATTGCCCGTGGCGTGGGGAATTGTTGGTATAGCCATGTGGGCCGCCCATGATGTGAAGCACCTCGCGCTCGGATTGCCCGACATGGATCGCGGTGAATGCGGGGGCTTCTGTTTTCTCAGAATCGGACAGAGCGCTGAGTGGGTTTGACGCTACCGGCTCAATATGATTTTGTGCAAGTGCGATAGTCGCGATTGCGATTCCAACGAGCATCTTCATAACGTGGCTCCTCAACCACCGTTTGCTGATTGCGTTTCTTCTTCGTTTAGAAATGTCCGTTGGCAATCGGGTCGCGATAGTAAGCTTCCCACGGCCAGGCGCCCGCTCGGGATCGGTCTGCAATGCAGGCGGTACCGGCCGATCCAAGTAACCTGCTTCCGCATCCGTTCGAAGACTTGAGCCACGCCCATTGTCGGTCGAAATACTGGAGGGCGGCTTGCTGCTGTGCCGGGGTACGGGCTCCGGCAAGATAGGAATCCCGGTTTGCTGCTAGGGTTGGTTCCAGCGCGTCTACGTATTCGGTCACTGTGACGTTGGAAAACCAGGCTGACAGGAGTAACAACAGTACACTTTTCATCTCAGGCTCCTTTCCGCATCCCTGGCAGGCGGCCCCTCAACCGCTTTCCCTTAGTTCCGTTTTCCGGTTCATGGCAAATCGAATAGCGAATCCTTCTTCGGTTCCTACGACTTCAACCGCTATTATTTCCATGCCCGGAACTGTACTAGGTACCACATTCTCAGGCCTAGGGATTCCGGTATTCCCCTGATCTTCTGCTGGGAAAAATACCAGTTTTGCTTTTATGTTCCTGATAGAAGCGCCATGCCTCAAAGCAACACGTCGCCGTGGCTTGGCTCCGGCTCGCCCCGTGAAGACCGTTCGAATGCCTCCCGCTTCGGGCCCGTGCTTGGCGTTTGCCCCTGCGTTTCACAGTAAGGGACTTACGTCCTACAGGGTAAATCCCTTCGAGCCGGCCTGCGGGTCGGCTTTTCCATTTCAAGAGCCAATCGACCGGCGCCGTATAATAACCTTCATGCCCCTCATGGATCAGGTGCAGAAGGATATGACCGCGGCTATGAAGAACCGGGAAGAGGCGCGGCTGAGCGCGCTTCGCATGGTCAAGGCCGCGCTCATGAAACAGAAAGTGGATTCGCCCAAACCGCTCG
>CAYRWE010000152.1:0-12079 GCA_964427655.1 uncultured Solibacteraceae bacterium
GGCGCGTGAACTCGTCGAAATTCGACCAGTGGCCCACCAGGTTCGAATTGGCGATCAGCACCCTGGGCGCCTCCGCATGCGTGCGGAAAACACCCACTGGCCGCCCCGATTGCACGAGCAGCGTTTCATCGTTTTCGAGCGTGCGCAGGGCCCTCACGATGGCGTGGAACGAGGGCCAGTCGCGAGCCGCCTTGCCGCGGCCGCCGTAGACCACCAGGTCTTCCGGACGCTCGGCCACCTCGGGATCGAGATTGTTGTGCAGCATGCGCAGGGCGGCCTCCTGGTGCCAGCCCTTGCAGGACATCTGAAGCCCTCGCGGGGCCCGAATTACGCTGGTCATATCGCTTTCAGACGCGCCTCCACCGCCTTTTTGAAGCTTTCATCCTGGATCGATTCCAGATTGATGCGAACATTTTCGAGCGCGCCGGCCTTGGCCGCGGCCACCAGCGCGCCGGCCACCGCCACATCCGAGGCAAATTTCGCGGGAACTTCGAGCGACGCGAGGCGCCTTACGAGCGCCGCCGCGCGCTCGAGCACCTGAAGGGGCACCTCAGCCGCTCCGTGCAGGGCCTCCTCCACGAACGGACCGCGCTCGGCCTTGGGACGCTTGTAGGCCGCCATCACGTGCTGGAAGGCCGCGGCATCGCGCTCCACCGCCTCGGTGAAGAAGCGCCGATCTTGTTCGAAAGCGCCGGCATCCTGTTTGGCCAGGCGTGTCACCATGGCTCCCAGCGCCGCCGCCATGGCAGCCGCCGCGGCCGAGGCGCTGCCGCCGCCGGGAGTCGCGGTGGGCGCCGCCAGCGCATCCAGAAATTCGGGCAGGCCGCCGCGCGCCTCGACAGCCTCCGCGATGCGGTGCTCCAGCACCAGTTCCGGCCGGAAGTTCTCGAAGCGCAGAAAATATTCGGCGGACATCTCGATGGCCTTCTTGGGAATCAGCCCCACAATCTCGCTGCCCACCACCGGCACGCCGTAGCGTTCGGCCTCGCGCCGCACGGTCTCGAAGACCAGGTGCAGGGGCGTCTGCTCGAAATCGGTGAGGTTGATGGAGACCTGCGCCAGGTTGCGCGACCCCAGTGTGACCCCCATCGACTTCACGTAGCGGAAGCCGCCCGAAGAGAAGCGGATGGTCTTGGCGATGCGCTTGGCGATGGCCACATCCGGCGTGCCCAGGTTGACGTTGTAAGCGATCAGGAACTTGCGCGCGCCCACCACGGTGGCGCCCGCCGTCGGATGGCACACCGGTTCGCCGATATCCGGCCGGCGCTCCGCCACCGTGGCCATCTCCGCGACCAGCGCCTCGAACTGCCCGCGCCGTATGTTCTCCAGGTTCACACGCTCGGGCCGCCGCGCAGCCGCTTCGTAGAGATAGACCGGAACTTTGAAGCGGTTCCAGATCTCCTGCCCCACCTGTTCGGCCAGGCGCACGCATTCCCCCAGCGTGACACCTTCGATGGGGATGAACGGCACCACGTCGGCCGCGCCGATGCGCGGATGCGCGCCCCGGTGCTTCGTCAGATCGATCGTCGCGACGGCCTTCTCGACGCCGCGCAGTGCCGCTTCGGCCACCGCCGCCGGCGGCCCTACGAAAGTCAGGACCGAGCGGTTATGATCGGCATCCGCCTCGCGATCCAGCAGCACCACATCCGGCACCGCCGCGATGGCCGTCACGATGGCCTCGATCCGGCCCGCATCGCGCCCTTCCGAAAAGTTCGGAACACACTCCACCAGTTGTCTCGGCATGAGCTTCTCAGACCCCTATTCTAGTGGACAGTCGGCTGGGCAAGCTAAAGCATGCCCCACCGGTAGCGCGTGGAGTCTTATACTAATCTTGATCCGGAAGGAGGATCCTCAAATGGGCCATCATCATCATCTTTCACGCCGTGAGTTTTTCCATCGCGCGGCTCTCGGTTCCGTGGCGGGAGCCTCGATTCTTGACTTGGCCTGGCACCGCGCCGCATGGGCCCAGGTTATGTCTGCCGGTGCCCCAACCGATCTGTTCGAGATCCGCAACGTGGCCGACGGAGTCTACTTCGCTTTCGCGCGGCCGCAAGTGGTGGCCAATTGCAATGCCGCCATCTTCGTAAATTCGGCTGACGTCCTGGTGGTGGATGCGCATTCGAAGCCTTCGGCCGCAGCCGGCCTGATCGCGCAGATCAAGCGGCAGATCACCCCCAAGCCGGTGCGCTATCTGGTGGACACGCATTTCCACTGGGATCACTCGCAGGGCAACGCCGCCTATACCGAGGCGTTCGGCAAAGACCTCAAGATCATCGCCAGCGAAACCACCAAGAAGCTGCAAGCGCAGTTCTCCCAGGCTCGCTTGCAGAATTCCCTAGATCCCCACGGCCATGCCTTCCCCAGCCAGCCGCAGATCCCGGAGTTGCTGGATGCGGCCCGCCAGCAGTTGAGGGCCGCCCACACGTCGGAGCAGAAGGCGCAGGCCACCGAACAGATCCGCCAGTTGGAAGCCTTCCAGCACGAGATGGCCAAATTCGTTCCCGTGCTGCCCACCGTCACCTTCGGCAAGACTTACGTGATCAAGGACAAGGCTCACGAGCTGCATGTCGAGTTTCACGGGCGCGCGCACACGGCCGGCGATGTGGTGGTGTTTTGCCCGCAGAAGCGGGTCGTCGCAACCGGCGACATGGTCCTCGGCACGCTCCCGTTCATCGCGGACAGTTTCCCGAAAGAGTGGCCGTTGACCATCGATTCGGTCTCCAAGCTGGATTTCGATTTCGTGACCGGCGGACACGGCGACGTGCAGCATGGGCGGCAGCGCATGATGGGCCAGCGGAACTACCTCGAGGAACTGGCGGAGAGAGTGGAAGCCGGCAAGAAGGCCGGCCGGCCGCTGAGCGAGATCCAAAAGAGCATGCCAATCGCTTCGATCAAGGCCTTTCACGCGGATGGCTATGGCGAACTGGTGCGCGCGGACCGCGACGCCGCCGCCATGCAGGCAGCCGTAGACACTAATATCGAGCACGTGTTCAACCGCCTCGGGCAGAGCTGAGTGGGGCATGCTTTAGCTTGCCCAGCATAATAGGGCTACCCGCGCACCCTTGTTATACTGGCTCTTCAATGCTTCGAGTTCGTTTTGCGCCCTCTCCGACGGGCTTTCTGCACATCGGAAGCGCGCGCACCTTCATCTTTAACTGGCTCTTCGCCCGGCGCAACGACGGGACCATGATTCTGCGCATCGACGATACCGATGTCGAGCGCAACACCGAGGCGTCCCTGAGCTCCATCTTCGACGGCCTGCGCTGGCTCGATCTGGGCTGGGATGAGCTGTACAAGCAATCCGAACGCCTGGCCCTGCATCGCGAAATGGCCGAAGCCATTTTCCAAAAGGGCATGGCGTACCGCGATTTCACCCCCGCCACTGCGCCCGCCGATACGGAACGCTCCGGCGCGGCAACCTGGCTCTTCAACGCCGGCATGCGCGAACTCTCGCGCGAGGAGAGCGACCGCCGGGCCGCCGCCGGCGAGCCGTTCGCCCTGCGCTTCCGAGTTCCGCGCGACACCCTGCGCCACATCCGTTTCGACGACGCGGTCTACGGCGAGCAATCCAAATCCACCGCCGATATCGAGGATTTCGCGCTTCTGCGGAGCGACGGCATGCCCACTTACCACCTGGGTTCCTGTGCCGACGACGTGGACCTCCGCATCAGCCACATCATCCGCGGCCAGGATCACCTCACCAACACCTTCAAGCACGTGCTGATCTTCGAAGCCGCCGGTGCAGCGCCGCCGACCTTCGCGCACCTGCCGTTGCTGGTGGCTCCCGATGGCGCCAAGCTTTCCAAGCGCCGCCACGGGCCGGTGGTCAGCGTCACCACCTACCGCGACGCCGGCTTTCTGCCGCACGCCTTCGTCAATTTCTTGTGTCTGATGGGCTGGTCGCCCAAGGACGACCGGCAGCAGATGAGCCGCGCCGAACTGCTGGAGGTTTTCTCGCTCGAAGGCATCAACCGCTCGAACGCCGTGGTCAACTTCACCGAAGAAGATCCCTTCGATGCCAAGGCCGTCTGGCTGAATGCCGAACTCATCCGCGCGCTGCCGGTGGAGGAACTCGCGGCGCACCTGCTTCCGGTGGTCCAGGCCGCGGGCTTCTCGATTACGCCCGAGAAGATGGCCAGGATCGCGCCGCTGGTGCGTGAACGCATCAAGCTGCTCGGCGACGTGTTGACGGTGGCCGATTTCTTCTTCATCCGCCAGTTGCCGGATTACGATCCCGCCGAGCTGATTCCGCAGAAGGGCGACGCCGCCATGGCCCTGCGCGCGCTCGAAGCCGGGTACGAGATCCTGGGCGCGGTCGAGTTCACCCACGACGCGCTCGAAGGCGCGCTGCGCGCGGGGTCTGCGAAGTTGGGGATCAAAGCCGGGCAGATGTTCCAACCGATCCGCGTGGCGGTTTGCGGCCGCAAGAACGCGCCGCCCCTGTTTGCGACGCTCGAAGCGCTTGGCCGCGAATTGGCCCTCGAACGCATCGGCCAGGCCGTCGAAAAGCTGAAAAAGATATGAACCCTCCTAATCCAACCGAGCTGGCCGAGAACGCCGCCGCCCCCTCCAATTTCATTCGCGACATCATCGTCGACGATTTGAAAACCAATAAGTACGATGGGCGCGTGCAGACGCGCTTCCCGCCCGAGCCCAACGGCTACCTGCACATCGGCCACGCCAAATCCATCTGCCTCAATTTCGGACTGGCCGCGGAGTTCGGCGGCAAGACCAACCTGCGGTTCGACGATACCAATCCCGAGAAAGAGGAAACCGAGTACGTCGATTCCATCATGGATAACGTCCGCTGGCTGGGTTTCGATTGGGAAGACCGCCTTTTCTATGCCTCGGATTACTTCGGCCAGTTACACGACTGGGCCGTGCAACTAATTAAGGCGGGCAAGGCTTACGTTTGCGATCTTACCGCCGAAGAAGTGCGCCAGTACCGTGGCAGCCTCACCGAGCCGGGCAAGGAGAGCCCCTACCGCAAACGCTCCATCGAGGAGAACCTGGATTTGTTCGCCCGTATGCGCGCCGGCGAATTCCCGGATGGCTCGCGCACGCTGCGCGCCAAGATCGATATGGCGGCGGCCAACCTCAATCTGCGCGACCCGGTGATGTACCGCATCCTGCACGCCGAGCATCATCGCACCGGCAACAAGTGGTGTATCTATCCCATGTACGACTACGCCCACGGCCAGTGCGATTCGATCGAGCGCATTACGCATTCGATCTGCACGCTGGAATTCGAGGATCACCGTCCGCTCTACGATTGGTTCGTCGAGGCGCTGGGCATTTACCATCCGCAGCAGATCGAGTTCGACCGCCTGAACCTCACTTACACGCTGCTGAGTAAGCGCAAGTTACTCACCCTGGTGCAGGAGAATTACGTGCGCGGCTGGGACGATCCCCGGATGCCCACTCTTGCGGGCATCCGCCGACGCGGTTACACGCCTGAAGCGATCCGCAACTTCTGCCGCTCCATCGGCGTCTCGAAGACCAACGGTATTATCGAATTCGGATTGATCGAGCACCACGTGCGCGAAGACCTGAACAAGCGCGCGCCCCGCGTGATGGGCGTGCTGCGGCCGCTCAAACTGGTGATCGATAACTATCCCGAGGGCCAGGTCGAGGAGATGGAGGCCGTCAACAACCCCGAGGACGCCTCCGCCGGCACGCGCCGTGTGCCGTTCTCCAAGGTGCTTTACATCGAGCAGGACGATTTCCGCGAAGATCCGCCCAAGCAGTATTACCGCCTCTCGCCCGGCCGTGAAGTCCGCCTGCGCTACGGCTATCTGGTCACTTGCACCGGCGTGGTGAAGAACGATCGAGGCGAGGTGGTGGAGGTGCACTGCACCTACGATCCGGCTACGCGCGGCGGCAACACGCCCGATGGCCGGCGCGTGAAAGGCACCATCCACTGGGTCTCGGCGGCCCACGCCATCGATGCCGAGGTGCGGCTCTACGATTATCTGTTCACGGTCGAGAATCCCAACGATGTCCCCGAGGGCCAGGAGTTCACCATCAACTTGAATCCCAAATCGCTCGAAATCGTCACCGGCGCCAAGCTGGAGCCTTCCTTGCGCGGCGCGCCCGTCGAGGGCCGCTACCAGTTCGAGCGCCTGGGCTACTTCTGCGTGGACCCGGACAGCACGCCGGCGAATCCGGTCTTCAACCGCACCGTCACGCTGCGCGACACCTGGGCCAAGATCGAAAAGCGGGCGGCCAAATGATCGTTCTCGGAATCGGCGGCATCCTCGGCGATGCCGCCACGGCCATCCTCAAAGACGGCGAGCTGGTGGCGGCCGTCGAAGAATCCAAGCTCATACGCCGCCGAACCCAATGGGGCGGGCACGGGCAAATGCCTGAGCACTCCATCGCCGCCTGCCTGGAACTGGCCGGCGCCGCACCCGCCGAAGTGGATGCAGTGGCCCTGGTGCGGCCCATCCCCGAGACCGATTTCCATCTCAAGATCCGCGCGCGCTTTCCGGCCAGCCGCATCCTGGTGATTGAGCATCATCGCGCCCACGCGGCCTCGGCTTACTATCCGTCGCCCTTCGAGGAAGCCACCGTGCTGACGCTCGACCGCGGCGGCGATTTCCGCTGCGGCTCGCGCTGGCTGGCTCGCGGCGCGGAGCTGGCGCTCGATGCCGAGCATTACGTGCCGGATTCCCTGGGCGATCTCTACGGCCGCGTGGCCGAGCTGCTGGGCTTCGAATCGCAGGTGGATGAGCACAAGGTGCAGTGGCTCTCGGTGGCTGGCGACGATCGCTACCGCGACCTGTTCGTCGAAATCCTCGGCATGTGCGATGCCGGCCCGCGCATCGACCGCGGATTCTTCAGCACCGAGCGCCTCACGCAGGGCGGTTTCGGCCCGCGTTTCTATGAGCGGCTGGGCCTGCCCGATGGCGCGCCCATTCCCGAAGCCGAGCGCGCCCACGTGGCCGCCGGAATTCAGAAGGCCATCGAGACCGCCACCATCGGCGTGGCCGGCAATGCCCGCAACGTCTGCCTGGCGGGCGGCCTGGGACTCAATGCGCTGCTCGTCTCGGCGCTCGAGAACCACTTCGGCCCGCGCAATATCTTCGTGCAACCGGCGGCCGGCAATGCCGGCACGGCTATCGGCGCGGTGTTGGATGCCTGGCACGGCGCCTTCCACCAGACCCGGCGCGTGGCGCTCGATACGCTGTGTCTCGGCCCGGCCTTCGCTGCCTCCGAGATCAAGAAGGTGCTCGAAAACTGCAAGCTGCGCTTCCACTATATGCTGACCGACGACGAGCTGATCGCCGCGGCC
Organism: uncultured Solibacteraceae bacterium; assembly: GCA_964427655.1. Lineage (GTDB taxonomy): Bacteria > Acidobacteriota > Terriglobia > Bryobacterales > Bryobacteraceae > CAVQNQ01. Next base: position 7,295 of record CAYRWE010000152.1, read on the forward strand.
GTCGAACAGCTCTCCGAGAACCGCATCGTGGCCTGGATGCACGGCCGCATGGAATTCGGCGCACGCGCGCTGGGTAATCGCAGCATCCTGGCTTCGCCGCTGGATCCTTACTCCACGGAAAACCTGAACGCCTTCATCAAGCACCGCGAGCCGTTCCGCAAATTCGCCGCCTCGGTGCCCGCCGAGCTGTGCGCAGAATATTTCGAGGTGGGTTCCAACGCGCGCTATCTTTCTACGGTGGGTTGTGTGAAGCCCGCCTGGCGCGACAAGTTCGCCGCCGCCATCCTGTCCGGTAACCTGGTTCGCGTGCACACCGTGGACCGCGACGAAAACCCGCTCTACTGGAAGCTGCTGCACGCGGCCGGAAAAGCCACCGGCCTGCCGGTGCTCTACAACACCTCGTTCAACCTCTTCGGCGAGCCGCTGGTCTGCACCCCGCGCGACGCCGTGCGCAGCTTCTACTCATCGGGCATCGATGCCATGTTCGTGGGGCACTTCTTCCTGCAGAAGTAGCGGCCGCTAGTTCTGCTGAGCCGCGTTGAAGTCCCCCGTGCGAATGGCGACTGCCGGGACCGGCACGGCCGACGTGGCGACTGCCGGGACCGGCACGGCCGACGTGCTCGAGCTACCCGCGATGAATGCGTGCATCGCCCCCGTGGCGGTGTCGAAAATCTCGAGCGAGGAACCGAGCGCGCAAGACGGCGGTGCGAAGATAGCAGTGACCGAGGGGCCTTCCGGGATGGCGACGCCCGTTATCGTTTCCGTCACGGTCACCGTGTTCACAATCTGGGCCCGGATGATCGTCCGCGAAGCTAGGCTTGAACCAGGCAGCGGCACGGAAAAGATCTTTCCGCTCCCGATCGTGAAGTTAGTTTGCGTGCCGACCAGAGTTCCATTGGCATTAAGGAACACCACGGAACCGGTGCAGGGCGCCGGTGTCGCGGCGGTGGTTGTCGGGAGTGCGGCAGCCGTATTCACAAGATTGATTTGTAAGGTCTCGCTGGGTGCCAGACCTATAGGCGGCAGGTTGTACGTTGTTGTATAAGTTATGCTGTTCGTAAAGGTGGTCTGTCCGAGGGCGCAAAAAGCCACCATCAAGAGGACAGCGCCAAATGCGATCAGTCGGTTGAACATGAGTTACCTCGTCTGAGCGCAATTATCGCACTTACTTCGCGATGGCGCACTGCTGCGCCTCCACTACACGCGCCAGATCCTCCGGCGCCACCAGCATCTGACATCCGCGCATGCCCGCGCTCACCGCGATGAAGTCCCATAGGTCCGCCGTCTCATCCAGATACACCGGATACGGCTTGCGCGTGCCCACCGGAGAGACGCCGCCGCGAATGTATCCCGTTAGCCCCAGCACTTCCTTCACCGGCACTAACTCCACCTTCTTGTTGCCACTCGCGGAGGCCAGCGCTTTCAGATCCAGCTCCATGTCTCCGGGAATCACGGCCAGCAACACGCCCACGCGGTCGCCGCGTACCACCAGCGTCTTGAAAACCTGCTCGGGAGGCAGCCCCACCGCCGCGGCCACGTGTGGCGCGCTCAGGTCCGCCTCGTCTACCGGGTATTCGCGCAATTCGTAATGCACGCCGGCCTGGTCCAGCAGGCGGGCGGCATTGGTTTTGCCCTTTACCATCCGTGCCGCGCCAGGGCCTCGCGCGCCAGCGTGATTACGGCCGGGTTCACCAGCTCGCGGTAATCCGCAGTGCGCATGTGAACCTCGTCGCGATGCGTGCCTCCATTGAAGGCGATGGTCGGTTCGCCCGCCAGGCTGCTATCCAGATAGACCGGTATACCGTAGAGATTGCCCATGGGCGGCATGGCGCCCAGCTCGCAATCCGGGAACAGGACCCTCAGCTCCTCTTCGGTGGCCATGCGCGCATGGGAGAGTCCCAGGGTCACGCGAACCTCCTGGAAATCCACTACGCGGTTGGCCGGCAGAACCATCATGTGGAAGCCGTCGTCGCCGAAGACCACCACGGTCTTGGCGACCTCGCGCGCTGGCAGGCGTTCCGCTGAAGCCACTTCACGGGCGGTATAGGCAAGCGGGTGAACGGTGTGCGTGTATTCGGCGCGGTTCTCCTCGAGGAATACGCGCAGTTTCTCCGAAAGTGCCATAAGAACCTCCGCTGCTTCAGATTCTACGCCCGCCCGCCGCCAACTGAATGGGCGCACTCGCACATCGGAGAAACCTCAGTGCCAGTTCTTCACCTTCGGCCAGTACTCGGCCAGCGGGTACCTCATTCCGCGGCAATAGAAGATGTCGAAGTGCTCGTAAGGCATGGAATACGGGTGCTCCACATGTCCCACTTTGCGCACTTCGGCAAACAGCGGCTCGAGCTCCTCCCGCCGTCCCTCCAGCACGATCATGCTCTCTCCGGTGTAGCCGCGCGGTCCCCAGTAGAAGTAATTCTGGTGCCCGCCGATGGCTTTGGGAAGGCCGTAACGTGCGCCCAACAGGTCCACCGCGCCAGCCTGCCCGTAGTTTTGTCCGAAGATCGCCGTGCGGGCGCGCACGTCCGGCGGTAGGCTGTTATAGACGCGCGCCACCTCGGCCACCATCTCCTCCCAGCCGAACTGATCGGCGAACAATTGCGGCAGCGGACCCAGCCGCATGGTCTCCACGCGCGGCTGTTTGATGCCCAGCGCTTTGGAATAGCGGATGAACGTCTCGGGCGGCATCAGGGGGAGCAGCATGGGCGCGAAGGCCGCCCCCATCGCCACCAGGAGCGTAACGTAGACCGGCTTTATCCAGTGCGCGCGAGGCCCCTCCAGCCAGGCTTCCCAGGCCACCGCGCCGCCCGCGAATAACAACGGGAACGCGGGGAAGAGATAGTAAATGCGCGGGCTGAGCGCCAGAATTACCGCCGCCGTGGCCAGCCAGGCCCAGCCCAGCGCGCGGTACGGCCGGCCCTCGCGGCGGAAGAAGAAAAACCACAGGCCCGCCAGCCAGACTGGCGCCGCCAGCGGCAACATGGCGAGGACTTCCTGGCCCCAGAACGCACCCAGCGAGAGTCTCACGTTCCGTCCGCTCTGCCGGATGTTAGCCTGCAATTCCAGGAACGGGAAGTGGTGCCGCACGTTCCACAGCAGGTTGGGCAGGAAGATCAGAAGCGTCAGCGCGCCGGCGGCCCACAGCCAGGGACTCCGCAGCAGGCGCCGCTGGGGCGTCAGCAGCAAGCCGAGCACGATCCCGAACCCGAAGATCAGCATGGAATGCTTGTTCTCGATCCCCAGTCCCGCCAGCAAGCCGAACCAAAGCCAGAGCCTCTGGTTGCCGGTTCCGACGATGCGAATCAGAATCGCCGCGCAGCCCATCCAGAACAGCGGCTCGAAAGCGTTCATGGAAAGGAAGTGATCCATGCCCAGGAAACCAGGCGCCAGCAGCACGCACAGAGCCGCCAGACCCTGGGCGAAGCGGCGCCCTCCCAGCTCGCGCGCCATATAGCCCGTCAGTAGCACCAGTCCGGCGCCGGCCAGCGCGGGGAAGAAGCGGATGGCGGGCAGAGAATCGCCCAGCAGCACGCGGCCGATCCGTGCGATCAAGGCGATCAGCGGCGGCTGATCGACGTAGCCCCAATCCAGGTGCTCGGCGCAGGCCAGGTAATAAAATTCGTCGACAAAGTAGCCGTACTGGCGGCTGGTATACAGATGAAGCGCCAGCTTCACGAGCGCCAGCACGGCCATAAACACGCCTGTGCCCAGAAGCCAAGGGCGGCGTAACGGGCCGGGCTGCGGAACGGCGGCCGGAGCCGCATTTGTCGTGCTCATTCGGTTTCAGTCTAGCGCCGGACCGGAGTCCGCCGGAAATTCCGGCTAAACTGGAACGGATAGAACCGTGACCATCCGCCAAACCTTGTTCATCCGCCAGGCCCTCTACAATCTGCGCGGCGGCTTCCTGGTGCGCCCGTTCAGCATTGCGCTGTTGCTGGGCCTCGCGGGCGCTTTCCTTTCATGGCTCGAAGAGAGCATTCCAGGCTTCAGTGACTGGATGCCGAAGATGCTCTTCCCCTCGCACGCCGATCCCCAGGTCGCGCAGGTCATTCTGGGAGGCATTGCGGCCTCCATCATGACCGTCGTTTCGATTGTCTTCGCGATCCTGCTGATGACCCTGACGCTGGCCTCGATGCAATTCTCGCCACGCATCATCGTGAGCTTTGCCAGAGACCGCGTGACGCAGTGGACGCTGGGCATCTTCCTGGGCACATTCTCCTATTGCATGGCGGCTCTTCCCGCGGCTCATTCTCTGCCGCAACCTTTCGCGCCGGTTGTCACGGTTCTAGGGGCCATGCTGCTGGCTATCGCGTGCGTCGGGTGGCTGCTCTTTTTCATCCACCATATCGCGCACGCCATCAGCGTCGGCCACATTGTGGACAGAATCGCGTCGGAAACGGAGGCGATCGTCGATGAGATGATGCCCTGGCCCCGCCGCAACACCCACATGGAGGATCCGGGCTTGGTGCAAATTGAAACCTGGGAAACCCCCGTGTTGAGCGAGACCTCCGGTTACATCCGCTTTATCGACACTGGCCGGCTGGTGGAACTGGCCAAGTCCTATCGCGTGAAGATCCACGTGGTGCGAAGAGTGGGCCTATTCGTTCCAGCGCAAACGCCGCTTCTGATGGTGCGCAAGGGAGACCGGCTGTCCCCGGAAGCCGTCGCCGGGCTGCGAGGCGCCTTCGATCTGGGACCCTCCCGCACCCTGCAACAGGACGTCGAGTTTGGAATCCTGCAGATTGTCGATATCGCACTCAAGGCCATCTCGCCCGCGGTGAACGA